>JAIXUV010000299.1 GCA_027483345.1 Verrucomicrobiales bacterium
CGAGGTGCTCGCCGCCTTCCACGGATTCGAAGAGGAACGACTCGCCCCAGCCGCGCAGCTTCCGGTAGGCGGACAGCGGCGTCTCGAAATCGGCCAGGAGCCGGCGGGCCACGGGGATGGTGTTTCCCGTCCCGGCCAGCGAGGCGAACTCCTCGAGGGTGGGTGTGTACATGACCGGGAAAGAGTAGCGCGGGCCGATCCCGGCCAGAAGCCAGAAGTCCGAGGGAGCGGAGGGAGGGACGCCGGAGAGAGGAAACCGCTCGCCACATGGCCCCGCGACCGATTGGCTTGGAGAGGATGTCGAAGGCTGAAACCCATTCCCTTCCCGGCGCGCCGCGGATCCAACCCTGCCTTGGGACACCGCTGACGATCACCGACCATGCCGGGGCTCTGGAGCTTTGCCTCGGCTTGGCCCGGGGCGGCCGGCCGGCGGCGGTGGAGTTCTGCAACACTCAGATCGTGACGCTCCGGCGTTCCGATCCGGAATACCGAAGGATTTCCGGGTGCTTCGACCACTTCATCCCGGACTGCACCCCGCTGCTCTGGTTGCTGAATGCCCACGGAGCCGGAATGAAGGACCGGGTCTACGGTCCGGCCTTCTTCGACCATGCGCTTCGGAACAGTCCCGCAGGCGTGACCCACTTCCTGTTGGGCGGTTCCGAGGAATGCGGGGCGGTGCTGAAGGAGAAGTATCAGCGCCTGAACCCGAGCCTGCGGATCGTCGGATCCTTCCACGGCCGTTGCGACGCGGCCGGTGTCCTGGGAGGCGACGACCGCCAGGTCCTGGAGACCCTACAACGACTGAAACCGGACCTGGTCTGGGTGGGATTGGGAACGCCCAAGCAACAACGGTGGATCCATCGGATCAAGCCGTTGCTGGAGAGCGGGATGCTCTTGTCGGTGGGTCAGGCCTTCGACGTGAACGCCGGTTTGCGGAAGGATGCGCCCGGATGGATGCAGCGGTCGGGTCTGACATGGCTGTACCGCCTCGGCTGCGAGCCCCGACGACTCCTGGGACGCTACCTCCGCCACAACACCGAGTTCATCGTGTACCTCCTCGCAGACTTCCTGCGGGGCAGGGTTTTCCGCTGATCTGGAATCCGTTCAACGGAGCCGTCGAGGCCACGGCCCCTCAGTGCACGCCCTCGGGTATTTCAGGTACTTGCCCTCCGCGTAGTTTTTACCCATGGTCCGACCCACAAGACCTGACGGGTTTGGTTGACCCGTCGAGTCGACTTCATCGGACGAAGCCCCGGTTGCTGCATCCGGGCGATTCGATGGGCACCGCAGCACCCAAGGAATGCAAACATCCGTGATCGAGTCCAATCCCGCGACCAAGTCCCGCCACTTCTCCAACTCACTCACCGACTCCGGATTGGTCCGGAACAGCGGACGCGATTCCGCACTGGTGCTCTCGTTGGCGGGCGATTGTGTGGCGGTGTTGCTTGGGCTTCTTCTGGGATACTGGCTCCGGTTCCACTCCGGGATCATTCCGCTCCAGATCAAGGGTCTGACCGAGCCGTTCGACCCTTCGATGATCAGCCTCTCGAGCTATTCCCGTCTCATAGCGCTGGGCGGGGTGCTGCTGATCGGGACCTTCCTGTACTCGGGCCTCTACTCGGTACGCAACATCATGCGGTTCCGTCGGTCGGCGCTGGTGATCGTCCGTGGATCGATCTTCTGGTTCGTCGCCTACCTGAGCTTCAGCCTCGTGGTGAAATTCCAGCCGGCGATCTCCCGGATGTACGTCCTGTCTTCCCTGGTCTCCACCGTCTCCATCCTGCTGCTTTGGCGACTGCTGTTCCACCGCATCCTGAGGGCCGAATCGTTCGCACGGGTCCTGAGGCAGAACATCGTCCTCGTGGGCTGGAACAACGAGGTGGCCAACCTCGCCGACGCAATCGAGTCCGACGCCTCCCACCCCTACCGGCTCATTGGCGTCGTCGAACCCCCGAGTGCGTCGTTCAAGGTGCCGCCACCCCCGGGTGTCCCCCGCCTCGGGTCCTTCGATGACCTCTCGGGTCTCATCCGCAACCACCGGGCCGACATGGTCGTCCTCGGCGACTTGGATATCCATTCCGACCGGATCCTCGAAGTGGCCAACCACTGCGAACGGGAAATGGTGCAGTTCAAGATCGTCCCCAACTACTTCCAGATCCTCGTCTCCGGACTTCAGTTGGAGACGATCAGCGGCATCCCCATCATGGGTGTGAGCGAGCTTCCGCTGGACCGTCTGGTGAACCGGATCCTCAAGCGTACGATCGACATCATCGGGGCGCTCGTCGGACTGTTCCTATCGGCCCCGCTCATCGCGGTCTTTGGAACGATGGTCTACCTCGAGTCGCCGGGTCCGATCTTCTACTTCCAGACCCGCACGGGCCGCAACGGCCGGAATTTCCGGATCATCAAGCTGCGCAGCATGCGTCTCGACGCCGAGGTGGCCGGTGCCCAGTGGGCCAAGGAAGGCGACCCGCGACGGCTCAAGGTGGGCGCATTGATGCGCTCGACCAACATCGACGAGGTCCCGCAGTTCTGGAACGTGCTCAAGGGCGAGATGAGCCTCGTCGGCCCCCGTCCGGAACGCCCCGAGCTGATCGCCAACTTCCAGTACGACATCCCGCACTACAACGCCCGCCTTGCCAGCAAGCCCGGCATGACCGGTTGGGCCCAGGTCAACGGACTGCGCGGCAACACCAGCCTCGTCGAGCGGGTCCGGGCCGACCTCTACTACCTCGAGAACTGGAGCCTCTGGCTCGACTTCCAGATCATGGTGCAGACCTTCTTCCGACGGAAGAACGCCTACTGATCCCGGCTTGGCCATGCGCCTCAGCCTGCTCACCGCGATGCTCCTGGCTGGGCTCCCGGCGGACGCGGCGACCGAGTTCGGAGGGATGCTGGCCCGACAGGAACCCGATGAACTGATCGATTACCTGTTCCAAGACGGTTCGATGTCCTGGCTGCGGACTTCCGGAGGCCTGGTCGATCGACCCGGAATCCTAGAACAGTCCTATCTCTTCCCGGCGGCGACGTCCCACCAGGTTCCCGACCAGTCCCCGTTCCCGGTGAGCCGGTATCCGGAGGACCTGACGACCGTCTTCCAGACCGCCAGAAGCCACGCCGGGGAGCGTTTCCCGAAGGTCGGCGCCTGGGAGATCGGCAACGAGATGGAGTTCATCTTCTCGGACGACCTTCCGGAGCGGACCGCCTCCGCCACCAAGGCCGCCTATCTCGGCCTGCGCGCCGCCGGATTCCAGGGGCGCATCCTGATGCCCTCGCTCGCGTTCCGCCCCGGCCCGTTCGCGCGCGGACTCGTCGCCAACTGGACCCACCGGTGGACCGACGGCTGGAACGCCCACTACTACGGCTGGACCCAGGATTTCGCCGGAAACGTCGAGGAGCACCGCCGCTTTCTCCACGACCTGGGCGGCGCTTCCCTTCCCTTCTGGTTCACCGAGGTGGGAACGCCCGAACTCAACGGCGACGGAACCCGCCCGGAACCCATCCTCCTAGATCGGCAGGCCTGCTACTTCGAGCGCGTCGCCATCGAGGCTTGGATGCTCGGGGTGGACGGCTTCGGGGCGTTCACCTTCTCACCTTATGTGCAGGGCCCACAGGACTACGGGATGACCGAGGCCGATCGCAGCCCGCGGCCAGCGCTGGAACGGTTCCTGTACGTCACCCGCGCGGTCCGGGATGCACGGCCACTGTACGAGCTGCTCGACCAGTCCTCCGGCGATCGTGTCGGCGTGGTGTTGCAGTTGCCCGGTCGACGCTGGTGGACCGTCCTCTGGTCCCCCCATCGTCGTGCCGAGGACGACCTCCCTCCGGCCACTTCCCGATCCACCGGTCCGGACAAGGCGCCTCCGACGTCGCAACACGCGTTCCGCGTCCAAGTCCCCGCAGGCGCCATGGTTGGCGTCCGACCCGACCGGATGGGGGCGGCGGAATCGGCCGGTCTCCGGGAACTTTCCGTCAGCGCCGCCACCAATCGCCACCTCTTCACGCCGGCCGGCCGCTTCGGGATCGACGGCGTGCGCTGGAAACGCTGGAAATCCCCCCCGCGTCCGGACCGCCCAACGATCCCAGGTCCGGTCGTGGCACAGCTCCGACTGCCCGACGCCGTCCCGGACCGCGAGGGGCTTTGCCATCGGTTCGAGCCGGGATCTCCCATCCGTCTGGAGGCCGTGGCCTACAACTTCTCCAAGGACGCCGTCGACGGGCGGATCCGGATCCGGGTCCCTGACGGATGGACCGCGAAGTCCACCGGGAACCAAAGGCTCGCGATTCCGGCGTACTCATTCCGTTCGATCCCATTTGAGCTCGTCCCCGCCAAAGGACTCCACCCGCAGCTGCGGTATCCCGTAGGAATCGAGTGGCGAAAGGGACTTCGGACCGCCGACCGGGCCGAGACGCTGCTGGCCCCACACGCAAAGCCGGACACCCGCGTCGAACGCATCGATTGGTCTCCCGAATGGTCGCCCTTCTCGCCGGCCGTCGAGTGGTCCGCGGAACCCTGTCCCGGGGGGATCATGAGACTCCGCTTGCTCAAGCCCGAGGCAGGGACACAGCCCGGGATCGTCGCCGCGCTTCCCGACGACTTCCGGCCGCGTGGATCGGATTCCCTCCACATCCGGGTCCGGACCCACTCCGGACCCTTTCCACCGGGTTTGCGAGTGGAGTTCATCACACGAGATCGGGTGGTCACCGGCACTTCGAAGGTCGCCAGGATCACCGGAAGCGGGGCGGAAATGGACTTCAGGATCGACGACGCGGAGGCCGACTTCTGGTCGCACGCCGACCCGCAACGGCGCTGGAGCCCGGAGGAAATCCGCTGGATCCGCATCCGTTTTCCCGGGTTGAGCCGCGCCACCGAACTCGACCTGATCGCCATCGACCTGCACCGCGTTCC
>JAIXUV010000051.1 GCA_027483345.1 Verrucomicrobiales bacterium
GAAGATGGTCGGGGCGGTGAGATTTGAACTCACGACCTTCTGAACCCCATTCAGACGCGCTACCAAGCTACGCTACGCCCCGACCAGTGCTGTCGAAACAGCCCGCGGAATATCCAAGAGCGGCACCTCGGGAGCAAGCGTGCATTCGAACGGATTCATTTTTCGCCGAGGGCATCCGTTCGCCGCGATTCCAAGCCCGGTGAAGCCGGAGACGGTCCGTCGACCGCTGCCGTTTCCGGCTCAGGCGGGCTCCGCGATCAGATCGTAGTCGGTGTGCCCGACGATCCGGACCTGTGCGAAACGTCCGATGGGCAGCTTGCCGCGGATGTACACCCGTCCATCGATGTCGGGTGCGTCCGCCTCGCCGCGGGCGACGAGGTAGCGTCCCTTGAGCTGGCCCATGCCGGCGTCACCGCCGCGGATGAGACCATGCTCCCAGGAGCTGATGTCGGCCTTTGCCAGTTCCTTCGCAGAGGCCTCTCCCTCGACCAGAACCTTCAGGGTCCGTCCGACGAAGGACTCGGACACCGAGACGGCCACTTGATGCTGCGCGGCCATGGCCAGTTCCCGGCGCTTCTGCCGGAGCCGAGGCGTGAGCTGCTTCTCCATCTTCCCGGCGATCGTCCCGTCCTCCTTCGAATAGGCGAACACGCCGAGGCGTTCGAAGCGGGTCTCCTCGATGAAGCGGAGAAGGGTCTTGAAATGGGTCTCCGTCTCGCCCGGGAAGCCGACGATGAAGGTGGTCCGGATCGCGATCCCCGGGATGCCCGCTCGGATTTTGGCGATCAGGTCGCGGATGTACTGGCCCGAGGTCTCGCGTCGCATCCGGGTGAGCATCTCGTCGTGGATGTGCTGCAGCGGCATGTCCACGTACCGGGCCACCTTCGGACATTCGGCGATGGTCCGGATCAGCTCGTCGGTCCAGTGGGCCGGATGGGTGTAGAGGAGCCGGATCCAGAAGTCGCCCTTCAGCGCGTTCAGTTCCCGCAGCAGCGTGCAGAGTGTCGTGGCGTCGGCCGGCAATGCCTGTGTGGCCGCGGTGAAGCGGTCGGGGGAGGCGATGGCCCGGCTGTGGTTCGGACGCAGGTCGAGTCCGTAGTAGGTGGAATCCTGGGAAATCAGGTTCAGCTCCCGAACGCCGTCCGCGATGAGCGCCTTGGCCTCGGCGACGACGTCCCGCTGCGGTCGGCTCCGGTGGGAACCGCGCATGCGCGGGATGATGCAGAAGCTGCAGGGATGGTTGCAGCCCTCGGCGATCTTGACGTAGGCGAAGTGTCCCGGCGTCAGACGGAAGCGCGGCGTCTCGAACTGTGGGATGTAGAGCGGACGGACGGTGACGTCCACCGAGGGGCCCGCGGGTTTCGCCGGGGCGGCCAGTGTGATGCGCGTCTTGCCGGATTTCGCGGTCCCCTGTGCGGGTTCCTCGTCGTGGTCGTGCGAATGGGCCGGGGCCTGGGCGGCGATCTGCTGGAGGCGTCCCTTCACGGCCTTCGCGACCGACGGATCCGCCGGCGCGGGCGGTGCCACGCGGGTGGCCCGCTTGGTGATGGCGTCCTCGACGAGACGGCCGACCTGTTCCACCTGGTCGATGCCCATGAAGACGTCGACCTCGGGCATCAGCTTGGGCAGCTCGTCCCGGAACCGCTGGGGCATGCAGCCGGAGACGATGAGCGCCTGGCCACGGTTGGAGGCCTCGCGCAGCGCGTTGTGCTCGAGGATGGTGTCGACGGACTCCTCCTGGGCGGCGTCGATGAAGGAGCAGGTGTTGACGATCACCGCGTCGGCCTGGCTGGCGTCGTTGACGATCTCGACCCCGCTCTTGAGCAGCGAGCCGAGCATGATCTCGGCGTCGACCAGGTTCTTGGCGCAGCCGAGGGAGACGAGTCCGACGCGGCGGGGGCGCGGGGCGGACGTTTTCAGTTGGGCCGTGGCGGCCTTCGACGTGGACTTCGGTTTCGACACGAGGCCCCAAGAGGGGCGTTTTGGCGGCCGGGATTCAAGAATTCATTGGAGAGCCGTCCCCGAGGAGTCCCGTGAACCGAAGCGATCAACGCGGTGCCGCGGTGCGCGGAAGGTCGTCGAAGTAGTCCTTCACGGCGCCGCGGTAGGCCTTGGGCACCTGGTCCTCGCTGAGCGCGGCGCGGGCGTCGGACTGGGCGCTGGTGACGGCCTCGGTGAAGCGCACGGCGCTCTCGCCCTTGATTCCCACTCCCCGGAGCTGGATCGAAGGCATCGGAGCGCCGGACTGGAAACGGCCGGGGATCTTGGTCGGGCTGAGGTTCCCGGACTGTTTCGGTTCGCGGTCGGTGTTGCCGCGTGCCGCCTGGTCGGGACGGCTGACCCCGCTGTTGTCCCAGTTGTCCGCGATGGATTCCGGGAAGGCCCACTCGGTGTTCTCCGCCCAGGTGCCGACACCGGAGCCGCCCTTGTTGCCGCCCGAACCCTTACCGTCGCCCTTCTCCGCACCGGATCCGGAACCGGTGCGTCCGGAGGCGACCGCGGCCTTGGCGGCCTTCAGGCCCTCCATGGCGGCCATCAGTTCCTGCGCGTTGCCGGCTTCCGCCATCATGCGTTTCAGCTCGGCCTTGGCGTCCGCGAGCGCCTTGCCGCTGCCCTGGGTGTCTCCCCGTCGCGACTTCTCCAGGGCCTCACGCAATTTCTCGCCGACCTTCCCGTAGTCGGAAGCCGACTTGAGGGAACGTTCCAGCTCCGAGCGCGCCTGGTCCGCCTCGCTGTTGTTTCCACCGTTTCGCCCGAGCTGGGACATCAGGCGATCCAGGGATTCCAAGGCCGGCTCGCCTTCGCCGAACTCCAGCTGCTCGGCGAGATCGCGGCCCCGACGTTCCCCGGACTGCTGGAGCCGGGACATCTCGGAGGCCATGTCGGCCATGCGTTCCAGAGACTTCGTGGCCTGCTCTAGGTTCTTCAGCATCTGATCGGCCCGGGCCTGGGCCAACGCGTCCATGGCCGCCTGGATCTGGGGCAGGTCGAGTCCGAGGGCCTGAGCCTGTTGGGAAAGCGACGCAAGGGCGGCGGCCGCCTGGGCCTGCGAACCCGCGGTGTCTCCGCCGGCTTGGTTGGCGAGCGAGCGCGCCTGCTCGGCCAGCTTGCGGGCTTGGTCCCGCAGTTCCTCGACGCCCTTCGGATCCGCGGCCGCCTTGGCGCCGAGCGCCTCGGAAAGCTGCTGCTGCCGTGCCTGCAAGGCTTTACGCGAGGCGGCGTCGACGGCGGAAGCCGGCGTCCGGGCCGCGCGCTCCAAACGGCGCAGGGTCGGGTCCTTCGAGAGCGCCTCGGCCTGTCGGCGCAGCGGATCGGCGGCCTGTGCGAGGGCGGCGAGCGCCTCGTCGCGTTTCAGCTCGCCCTGTTGGAGTCGGTTGGCCAGCTGCTCCAGGGATTCCAATTCCCGCCGCACCGACTCGGGGGCGTTGGTGCGCGACTGACGGGCTTGTCGGACCACCTCGGCAAGGTTCGTCCCGGCGGACTTCATCGCCGCAATCCCTTCCTGTTCCCGCCGTTGTCCGGCGGTGCGAAACGGCGGCACCCAATGCATGGCAACCAACGTGAGGCCCAGGGCCAGCGCGATCCGCAGCCGCTCGGGCTTCGTGAAGGGCAGGTGCATCCGCGGATCGACGCCCGCCATCGCCACCGACGCCTCGCGCAGGATCAGGGTCCGCCACTCGGGCGAGGCGTCCTTTCGCGAGGACATTTCCAGCGCGGTGCTCAGCCGTTCCTTCAATCCCGCCGCGCCGTCGAGCCATCGCGCGGTTTCGATCGGCTTCGACGACGGCAGGACTCCCGCAATGAAGCCGACGACCGTGCCCGTGGAGGCCAGCAGGAGAAGGGGCGTCGTTCCGGGATCCGGCACCGGGAAAAGGCGGTGGACCACCACCGAGGCCAGGCCTGCAGCGAGGCCGGCCGCCGTTCCGGATCCGGCACGGGCGACGCCGCGCACGGCACGTCGCCGACGTTCGGTGCGTCGGAGAAGTTCGAGCAACGGGGCGACATCCTCCATGGCGGTCGAAGCCTCGCCCGGTGCGGGGGCTTGGCCAGACAAAACCAGGCTGGCCTCGACGTTGCGAAGCGTGCGCCGGGCAGCTCAGTCCGAAAGGTGGTCCAGGGTCCTGCGGACGAGCCGGTCGAGTGCCCGGACGGCGAGTTCGAGATGTTCCTCCCGCGTGTCCTCGAGCGGGTTGTGGCTGATGCCATGGAGACTCTGGACGAAGAGCATCGCGGTCGGGACGCCGGCCCGGACCATCTCCGAGGCATCGTGGAGCGGGCCCGACGGGAGGCGGATCGGGGCTGCGCCGACGTCGTGGATCGCGGCGTCCGCAAGGTCGATCAGCATGGGGCTGAACGGAGCGGGATCGATCCGGAGAAGGCGTTCCCAACGGACTTGGACCCGGGCCTCGCGGGCGAACCGTTCCGAGGCTTCCCGGGCTTCGGTCCACATGGCGGCCAGCGCCGCGGGATCGAGGTGACGTTGGTCGAGCGTGAGCCGGCATTCGGCCACCACGCTGGTTGGGATGCCGGGGGAGGTGGCGCAGGAACCGATCGTGCAAACACCGCCATGGCGTTGGGCGATGGGATAGACCTCCTGTCCCAGCCGGGCTGCGGCGAGGAATGCGTCGTGCCGACGTGCCATCGGGGTGCTGCCGGAATGGGCCGCCTGGCCGGTGAAAGTGATGGCGTGGCGTTCGACGCCGAACGTGCCCAGCACCGCACCGAGCGGCTGGTCGAGGTCGAGCAGGACGGGGCCCTGTTCGATGTGCAGTTCCAGGTAGGCTGCGGCCTGGTCCAGTTCGCGCCGGGCGTCGTGAAGGCGTTCGAAGTCGATTCCGTGTTCGGCGAGCACCGCGGGCAGGGTGAGGCCGTCCTTGTCGCGGAGCGTGCGTGCCGCATCGAGGTCCAGCGTGCCGGAGCAGGCCGAAGATCCGAAGAGGCTGCGGCCGAACCGGGCGCCCTCCTCGTCGGCCCAGTCCACGAGCCGTACCGTGAGCGGAGGCCCTTCGGGATGTTCTGAAGCGAGCCGACGCACCACCTCCAGGCCGGCGAGCAGGTCCAGCGCGCCGTCAAGCCAGCCGCCGTTGGGGACCGAATCGAGGTGTCCGCCCAGGATCAGGGTCCGGGATGAACGTCCGTGGAACGTGGACCAGAGATTGCCGGCTGCGTCGCGGCGGGTCTCCAGCGGGAGGCCCGCCAGCAGGTTGGAATACCACTCGCGGGCACGCGTCCATCCCGGGGTGAAGGCCACGCGCTGGGCCCCACCGTCCACCGAGGTCGTGGCCCGCAGTTCCCGCAGGTCCCTCAGGACGCGTCTTGGGTCGGGTTGACTTTGCATGGACCGGATTCCAATTGTCGGCGATCAGTTGCCTTCGGACTGACTTCCGCCGGGAGCCAACCTTCCGCGGACGTCGGGACGGACAGAAGAGAAAAGCTCCATGCCCACGCTGGCCACAGTCGTCGACGGTCTCCGTCTTCCCAATCCCTTCGTGATCGCCTCGGGACCTCCGGGGACGAACCGGAACGTCATCGCCCGGGCCTTCCGCGAGGGCTGGGGTGCGGTGGTCGCCAAGACGGTGAGCCTCGACGCGTCGAAGGTGGTCAACGTCTCGCCCCGCTACGCCCGGCTCCATGCCGGGAGCGGCGAGGTGATCGGTTGGGAGAACATCGAGCTGATCAGCGACCGCCCATTCACGCACTGGCTGGAAGAGTTCCGCGCGCTGAAGGACGAGTTCCCCGACCGCGTGCTCATCGCGTCGGTGATGGAGGAGTACAGCAAAGACGCCTGGATGGAGATCGTGGGTCGATGCGAGAAGGCGGGCGTGGACGGTTTCGAGCTGAACTTCTCCTGCCCGCACGGCCTGCCGGAGCGGAAGATGGGTTCGGCGATGGGGCAGAACCCGGAGATCCTGCGCGAGGTGTGCGGGTGGGTCCGCGAAGCCACACGCCGGCCCGTATGGGCCAAGATGACCCCGAACATCACGCACATCGAGGATCCCTCGCGGGCGGCGTTGGCCGGAGGGGCGACCGGGATCAGCGCCATCAACACGCTGCGCAGCATCCTGTCCGTCAACCTGGAGACGCTCCGTCCGGAGCCGACGGTGGAAGGGTATTCGACTCCAGGCGGGTACTCCTCGAAGGCGGTGAAGCCGGTGGCGTTGAGGATGGTGGCGGAGCTGGCGGCGATGATCCGCGACGAGTTCCCCGGGCGGACGCTTTCCGGGATCGGCGGCATCGAATCCGGCCGGGATGCTGCGGAGTTCCTCCTGCTCGGTGCGGACACCGTGCAGGTCTGCACCGGGGTCATGAAGCACGGCTACGGCTGCGTCGCCCGCATGCAGGAGGAGCTGCTCGCGTTCATGGAACGCCACGGGTTCGAGACGCTCGGGGATTTCCGCGGCCGCAGCCTCCCGTACCTCACCACGCATGCGGAGCTGGTCCGGCTCCAGGCGGCGAGGAAGGCCGCGGACCGTGAGGCCGAGGCCGCCCGGGGCGTGCGAAGCGACACCGACTGGACCGGTGACGAGTTCGTCCGCCAGTCGGACGCGCTGTCCCGGGGCTGATCCGGCCGTCATCCTTTTCCCGCCATGGCCTTGCTGATTCGAAACGGGGAGATCGTCACCGCCGACTCCCGGTACACCGCGGACATCTGGTGCGAAGGGGAGACGATCACCCGGATCGGCAGGGGTCTCCCCGTGGTCCCGGGAGCGACGGTGGTGGACGCAGCGGGCTGCCATGTGTTCCCGGGGTTCATCGACCCGCACGTCCACATCTACCTCCCGTTCATGGGGACCTTTTCGAAGGACACGTGGGACACCGGCAGCCGGGCCGCCTTGGCCGGTGGGACGACCACGCTGATCGAGATGGTCTGCCCTGGGCGTTCCCAGGGCACCTTGGAGGGACTGGACATCTGGAGCTCGAAGGCCAAGGGGCAATCCTCCTGCGACTACTCGTTCCACATGGGGGTGACGCGGTTCGATGACCGGACCGCGGAGGAACTGCGCGAGGTGGTCCGGCGGGGAGTTTCCAGCTTCAAGATCTTCCTGGCCTACAAGGGGGCGTTCGGGATCGACGACACCGAATTGTACCGGACCCTGAAGCTGGCGAAGGAGTTGGGAGTGGTGGTGGCGGCCCATTGCGAGAACGAGACCCTGGTGGCCGAGCGCAGCCGCGAACTGCTGGCTGCGGGGCTGACAGGTCCGGGACAGCATCACGAGAGCCGTCCGCCGCTGGTGGAGGCGGAAGGGGTGCACCATCTGATGACCTTCGCGGAGATGACGGGTGCGGCGACCTACATCGTGCACCTGAGCTGCCGTGAGGCGTTGGAGAAGGCGGTCGCGGCGCGTCAGCGAGGCGTGAAAGTGGGCATCGAGACGCTCATCCAGTACCTGCTGCTCGACAAGTCGTACGCCGAGCGGCCCGACTTCGAGGGGGCCAAGTACGTGATGTCACCGCCGCTGCGGGACCTCCGGAACCAGGAAGTCCTCTGGGCCGGCCTGCGCGACGGACTCATCCAGACGGTGGCGACCGACCATGCGCCGTTCGATTTCGCCTCGCAGAAGTCGATGGGACGCGAGGATTTCACCCGGATCCCGAACGGGATTCCGTCACTGGAGGACCGGGTGAACCTGCTCTACACCCATGGCGTCCGGCGGGGGCGGTTGGACCTGAACACCTTCGTCGACGTGGCCAGCACGCGGGCGGCGAAGCAGTTCGGGTTGTTTCCGCGCAAGGGGACGATCCAGCCGGGCGCCGACGCCGACCTGGTCGTCTTCGATCCCGCCTACCGGGGAACGATCTCGGCGGCGGCCCAACAGATGAACGTCGACTACAGCGCGTTCGAAGGTTGGCAACTCGAGGGACGTGCGCGCGTGGTGACGGTGCGGGGCGAGGTCGCGGCGCGGGACGGGCGCTTCGTGGGGACCCCGGGCCGTGGACGATTCCTCAGGCGCGAGCCGGACCACTTCTGATCCCAAGACCGGGAGAGATCACTGACGCTCGTACTCGCCCTTCGAGGTCTTCTTCAGGACGGTGAACCCCGCCTTCTTGGCGTCGGTGATGGACAGGGGCTTCAGGTGGGTCGGCGTGCTGAAGCTGCTGATGATCCGACGCACCGGCTTGCGGCAGGCAGGGCAGGCGTTGAGGGCCGGGGCGGTGACGGGCCGACGGAGGGTGAACTTCCCGCCGCACGCGGCGCAGTCGCCGTCGCACAGTTCGTATTCGTAGAGGGGCATCGAGTTTTCGGAATGGGTAGCGCCGGACTCAGGGGAAGGTGACCGCACCGTTGCCTTCGTCGAAGTAGAGAGCGCCATCCACCTCGGTGGTCTTCAGGTACTGGCTCCATTCGAGGAACCCGATGCGACGACGGGCCTCGTGGCGCTGCTCCTTGACCACCGGCTTGTGTTCGCCCTGCACGAAGGCCTCGCGGAGCACCCGGCCGTCGACATGCTGGGGAATCGCGATCCCGAGGACCTCGAGCACGGTCGGGGCGAGGTCGATGTTACCGCTGGGCACGTCGCTCACCACGCCCCGCTTCAGGTCGGGACCCGAGGCGACGAGGGTGTTGTTCATGTCGTACCGGCTGAGGGAACCGTGGGTGCCGCCGGGGCGGCCGCCTCCGTTGGAGACGAGGAGTCCCGGGATGCCGGCCTCGTTGGCGTTGTCGCTCCAGCGCATCGAGACGACGAAGTCCGGGCTGCCCTTCCCGGCGCCGTTGTAGCGGACCAGCTCCATGGGGAAGGTGCCCTCGATGGGGATGCGGGAGAAGATCGTGCCGGTGAAGTCGCACTGCTGGAGGACGTCGGCGGTCTTCCGGATCACCGCCTCGTCGCGGTCGATCACGTAGATCAGCGCCGAGCCGGCGAGATTCACCACGAGGACGTCGCCCTTCTCCGGGTTGTCGTTGCGCGTGGACGCGTTGAGCTTGGCGTTCTTGAGCGCCGCGACGATGTCCGCCTCTCGGTCGATGTTGGTGAAGCCGTGGTCGGAGACGACGAAGATGTCGGTCTTCTCGCGCAGCTTCCGTTCGTCGAGCTCCTTCAACAGGTCCCCGAGGTGGCGGTCGCTGGTGGCGATGGCCTCAAGGGCCTCCTTGGATCCGACGCCCTTGGCATGCTGGGTCAGGTCGGGATCGCTCAGCCAGAGCACCGAGTACTTCGGCACACCCTTCTTCCAGAGGCCCTTCACCAGCGCGCGGGTTGTCCAGTTGTCGCTGCCCACGTTCGGCGTGGCGAAGGAATCCGGGAAGCCCTTGTCGTCGTTCGCCTTCTTCAGCGTGTCGCCGGCGGCGCGGGGCATCGAAAGTCCGCGACCGATGGTGACCGAGTTCTTGTGCGCCTCGGTGTCCGTCTTCCGCACTCCGCGGTCGTGGAGGAGCGTGACCGACTTCGTCCCGGCGATGTAGGTGTGGTGGCCGGCGTCCTGGATGATTTCGGCGACGGTGTCCACGGACACGTACTTGCCGCCGGTCAGGAGGTCGCCGCGGCGGATGGTGTCGAGCACCTCCGAGGCGACCGGCGAGAGGAAGTTCAGCTCCTGACGGTAGTCGCTGTTGGCGATGATGCCGCTGCGCCCGGGATGGGTGCCGGTGGCGAGGGCGGTGCCGTTGACGATGGTGGTGCTGACGAAGGCCGGATGGTGACGGCGGAAGAAGACTCCGTTGGTGGCGAGGGAATAGAGGTTCGGGCAGTACTGCGGCCGGATGTAGTCGGGACGCATGCCGTCGAACACGACCATTACGACATGTTCCGCCGTCCCCTTGGCCTGCGCCTCGGTGATGGCCAAGGAGCTGGCGGCGGCAATGGCGGCGGCGATCGGTGCTAGCTGTCGGAACGTGTTCATTTCGGGCCTGTAAGCCGATAGCAACGGGCATTTCAGCGGCCCAGCCAAGGGAAAGTTGGGTGACGGAACCGCGACGCGGCCACATCCTCCGCTCCATAATGACCGACTTGGTTGTCCAGTCACCCCAACCGCTCGAACCGATCGAGAAGCCGTTCGTCGCCCGGATCGGACGTTCCGCCGAGCGGCCCTCCCCCAACGCACTGCGCTGGAGTGGTGTCGCCGTGGATTCCTCTCTTGAGATCCTCGCCGAGGAACACGGCGCCGACGTGGCCTGGGTGCCTGCCGACCGGATGCTGCGGGACCACCGGTTGGTGGTCATGGACATGGACTCGACGCTGATCGCCATCGAGTGCATCGACGAGATCGCCGACATGGTCGGGGTGAAGCCGCAGGTGGCGGCCATCACCGAGGCGGCGATGCGTGGGGAACTCGACTTCCCCTCTGCGTTGCGCCGCAGGGTCGCCTTGTTGGAGGGACTCGAGGAAGCCGCCCTCCAGCGCGTCTACGACGAACGGCTGAGGCTTTCGCCCGGTGCCGAGGCGATGCTGGGCGGACTCCGTTCCGCCGGCCTGAAAACCCTCCTGGTTTCCGGCGGGTTCACCTTCTTCACCGAACGGTTGCAGCGCCGGCTGGGACTGGACCGGGCCGTGGCGAACGTGCTCGAGATCGAGGGCGGACGTCTCACCGGGCGTGTGCTGGGCGAGATCGTGGATGCCGAACGCAAGGCGACCGAGCTGCGCCGGATGTGCGCGGAGCTGGGGGTGGAGCCACGGCAGGCCATCGCCATTGGCGACGGCGCCAACGACCTGGCGATGATGGCGGCGGCGGGAGTTGGCATCGCCTTCCGTGCGAAGCCGGTGGTGCGGCGGCAGGCCACCCATTCGATCCGGTTCTGCGGGTTGGAGGCCGTGCTGCAGTTCTTCCGGTGAAGGGGCCTCACCCGCCGGCGTGCTTCGGGATCACCAACGGATTCCCAACTGCGAGACGGCGACCTTCAGCGCGGTCAGGTTCCAGACGTAGGTGACGTGACCCGCGCAGGTCGCGGCCAGACTCCGGCCGTCGGGTGAGAAGACCAGGCTGGTGACGCGCTGAAGCTCGGGTGGCCGGATGCGGGCACTGATCGAGCCCTCTCCGGTGGACAACAGCAGGACCTCGCGGGAACCCAACGTGACGGCGAGGGTGCCGCCATCAGGCGACCGGGCGAGGTTCCCGAAGGTGCCATCGGCATCGAGCAGCTTCTGCCAGCGCACAGCCCCGGAGTCCATGTCCCAAGCCACAACCCCGCGGCCGTAGGCCCGAACCACGAGCCGGAGCTCCGGGATGACGACGATGTCGCCGGGGATGCCGAGGGCCGCTTCATCCGATGGGAAGTCGGACGGCACCGGGAAATCCTCCCATTCCGATTCCGCCATCCAGACCGGCAGGTCGGCCGCGTCGGTGCCTGCGGCCCAGTTCCCATCGGGCGAAAGGAAGGGGAATTCCAGGACGCCATCGATGGCGGTCCAGGGTTGGCCGGGTCGGCTGAAGGCGGCGCCGTTGGTGGAAACGATCCAGCAACGGCCGTCGGCGCCGATTTGCGCTTGGCCCGGGTGTGGGAGCGGGTCCGAGCGGACGAGGCTGGCGTTCCAGCGGCTTCCGTCGGGTGAGAGCTGTAGACCGAGTTCCAGCCGGCGCTCGCCGGCGACGGCCCAGAGCCCCTGACCGTTCTCGGTCCACGAGATGGCCTGGCCCGCCGGGGCGGGCCATTCGAGCACCGGCATCCCACCACGGACCGCGTGGAGGCGAATGGCGTCGAAGGAAGCGGTGGCGATCCATTGCCCGTCCGGGGAGAAGGCGGCGGCGGCGGGGCCGATGTTGTCGTCGGTGTCGATCGGTGGCGGCGGTTCGTGGCAGACGGTCCATCCGGTCGGCGGGATGAACTCGAGCAACTCGAAACGTTCCGGGTTGCGCCAGCCGATCCAACGCCCGTCCCGCGACCAGAGGATGCCCACGCCCCAGCCGCGGTGTTCCGCGAGCAGGGTGCCTGTGGACCAGTTCCAGATGCGCGCCTGACGGTCCCGGGCTGCGGTGAGCAGCCAGGCGCTGTCGGGGGAGAACGCCACGCCGTACATGACCCGCTCATGTCGCGCGAGCACCCTCAAGGGCCGGTCCGGTTCGGAGACCTTCCAGATGTAGGTCTGGAAGTCGGAGGCGACCGCGAGCAGCGAGGCGTCCGCGTTCCACATCACGTGACGCGCCTGTTCCGCGGGCGGAAGCAGGATCCGGTGGGCGACGGAATCGGTCCGGAGGTCGACGAGTGCGACCTGGTTCGTGTCGGAATCGTGCGCGGCGATCCAGCGTCCGTCCGGGCTCGCCACGAAACCGTCCATCATCAGCCCGATGGGGATCCGCCGATGCGGTGCGTCGTGGCCGAGCGGGATCAGCTCTCCGGACCGGTCGTTCCGTCCCACGGCCAGCCAGCGTCCGTCCCGCGTGAAGTCCCGTGCCATCCAGACCGGGTCGAGGCGCACGCTGACGACCGGTGGCCCACCGGAAACCGGGAGCACATGCATCACGTTCGAGGAGTCCCTCGCGAGCAGCCATCGGGCGTCGCCGCTGAAGGGGTCGACGTAGTTCAGTCCGAGTCCCGGCGCCGGTGGGTCGAGGCGGCGGACGCGGCTGCCGTCGGAGGTCCGGATCACTTCGACCGAGCCGTCCGTGCGGGCCTGTGCGAAGAGCGTCACGGAATCGTCGAAGATCCCGCGGCTGTGTCCGCCGCCGGGCGTGTGCTCCCAAGTCCGGACGGTGCGAAGCGCCGGGATCATGAGGGCGGCGATGGCCTCGTCGCGGAGTTCCGGGGAGCCCGGCCTCAGCGCCGCGGCGCGTTGGAGCACGTCCAAGGCGGACTTCCTGCGGTCGGGAAGCGAAGAGAAGCGGGTGGCCTGGGATTGGGCGAGCAGCAGCCCGAAACGGTCCTCCTCGGAACGCCGCAGGTTCTCGCGGGCCTGCCGTTCCTGGGAACGGACGACGGTGAGCGCCGCGGCGACGATCCCGAGCAGCGCGATTCCGGCGGCCGCGGCACGGCGGGCGGTCTTCATGCGGCGCTCGAGGTTCCGAAGGCGGCGGACCGACTGCCCGCCGCGGAGCAGGGCCAGCTCGGAGGCCAGGATCGCGGCGTCGGCGTGTCGGCGTGCCGGGTCGTTCGAGCAGAGCTGGAGGATGATCTCCATCAATTCCCACTGGGCCTCATGACCCGGGGCGGTCCAGTCGGGCGGCGAAGCGGGGAATCGGGACAGTTCGTTCCCGGTGGCGGCCTCGTAGAGCACCTTGCCCAACGCGAAGAGATCCCCGCGCGGGCTTCCCGGTCCCTCGGGTGGGATGTAGCCGGTGGTGCCCACCAGCGTGGATCCTTCCCGCGCCTCGCCCACCAGACCGATGTCGGCCAGGCGGGCGCGGCCGTTGACGAAGATGATGTTGGAGGGCTTGACGTCCCGGTGGACGAGGCCGGCCCCATGCAGTCGGCTGAGGCCCTCGGCGATGGCCAGGCCGGCCTCGACGCAATCCGCGACGGGAAGCCGCCCGGCGCGCCTCAGGTCGGACCGGAGGGTGCGGGGCTCGTAGTCCCGCGAATACCCGTCGGTACCCGCCTGCGCTTCGACGGCGGGATCCACCGGATCCGCGAGTTCCATCACGTAGTAGAAGAATCCGGCCTCGTCGTCCCGCCCCACGTGGAGCACTTGGACAAGTCCGCCCGAGGTGCGGGAGATCGGCTCGTACCGACGGATGCCGGCGAATTCGCGCTCGTAGGGGACGGGCGTCTCGAAGGCGTCGCGGCGCACGATCTTCACGGCCCTGGGCGTGCCCATGATGTTGAAGGCCAGCCAGACCTCGCCGTAGCTGCCGCGTCCGACGATACGGACGAGCCGGTGGTCCGGGATCGCCGGCGCGGGACGCGAGAAGGGGTCGTGCGGGTTCACCGTGGGTCGAGTCTCTCGCGGGCCTTCTCCAGTTCCAGGCGCAGGCGTTTGCCCACGCGATGCTTGGCGAGATAGACGCTCATGGCGGAGGTCTGGAGGTTCGCCGCGACCCGCGCAAGCGGGACTTCCTGGAGCACATGCATCTCGTACATCAGGTACTGCTTCTCGGCGACCTGCCCGCGGACGGCGGCCAGCGCGCTCTGGAGCAGGTGCGACTCCCACTCCTCAAGCCACACCCGGTCCAACGGCGACGGGTTCGGGTCGCAGTGGTCCTCCTGCTCGCCGGTCCGCGTCGGCGATTCGGCCATGGCCTCGAACCGTTCGGACCAGCGGGCCTGCCGGCGTCGGACGTCGATGATCCGGTTCTTGGTCACCACCAGCAACCACGACTTGAACGAGCCGCGTCCCGGTTCATACCGGAACTCCTTCACGTTCCGCGCGAGCGAGATCATCACCTCCTGGACGACGTCCTCGGCATCCGCCTCCGACAACCCGGCCCGACGGGCGAAGGAGAAGATGAGACGCCAGTAGCGGTCGAAGAACTCCCGCCAGGACCGGTCGTCGCCGTTGTCCTGGAGGCGTTGGAGAAGGCTGGCACGCGTGCGGAACGTCGGGTCCTCGTTCGGGTTCATGGGCCCCGATCGTGCCGGTCCGGCATGACCCGACCAACCGGCGGCCGACGCCCGTGAGCGTGGGAGGCCCTACCAGAAGCCGAGGGTCCCGAGCACCGCGCGGGTCCGTGGGACCTCGTGGGTGCGGAGCAGGTCCGTGCGTCCCAGCGTGGCCAGCACGGCGAAGAAGGGTTCCGCGCTGCGGACCTCGTCCTCGAAGCACTCGAAGGCGTGCGGCAACGCGTGGCACGTCGGGAAGCCCAGCGTCCTGAGACGGAACGTGTTCAGGAAGACCCGCATCTGGTGGCGGATGCGCGTCGCGGAGTCCCCGAGGTTCCGGTAGTAGAATCCGAGTCCGGGGTCGATCCAGAGCTTGGTCACCCCGTTCCGCTGGGCCGCTTCGATCTGTCGCGCGAAGTGGTCGTGCAGGCTCGCGGCGGGATCCGCACCCAGGTCGAGGTCGCCGACCTGTCGGACGTTGTCGCCCTGGACGTGGCACAGGATCACCGCGGCGTCGTGGTCGGCCACCATCCGGAACATCTCGTCGCTCCGGTCGTTGCCGGTGAGATTCAGGACCGCGGCCCCGGCCTCCAGGCAGGCGCGGGTGACGGTCGGATGGTAGGTCTCCACCGAGACCAGATGCCCTTCGGAGGCCAATTGGCGCACCACCGGGAGCAACTTGGAGTTCTGGGCGGCGTCATCGACCCGGGCCGCATGGGCCAACGTGGACTCGGCGCCGATGTCCAGCAGCGCGGCGCCTTGGGCGGCGAGGACCCTTCCGCGCCGGATCGCCGCGTCGGCCGTGAGCACGACGCTTTCGCGGTACCACGAGTCGGCCGAGAGGTTGATCACGCCCATCAGTTCGGGACGCGCGTTGCCGTCGAAACGGCGGCCGCGCAGATCGAAGGAGGCGACCCGGGCCTTCAACGATTCCGCATGGGTGGTGGCCAGTTCGGCGAGGTCTTCGAGACGCAGCATGTGCGCAAGTTGGGGTGAACCGGTCGCGCGTCAACGGCTGGAGACGGGCGCGGATGCCAGCAACCGCTTGAGGAACCGTCCCGTGTGGCTGGCCGGAGTCGCGGCGACCACCTCGGGCGGGCCCTCGGCGAGGATGCGTCCGCCACCGGCGCCGCCCTCGGGACCCAGGTCGATGACCCAGTCGGCCACCTTGATGACGTCGAGGTTGTGCTCGATGACGACCAGGGTGTTGCCGGAGCTGCGCAGCTTGAAGAGGACCTCGAGCAGCTTCGCCACGTCGGCGAAATGCAGGCCGGTCGTCGGCTCGTCGAGGAGGTACAGGACGCGTCCGCTCTGACGACGGGACAGTTCCGCGGCCAGTTTCAGGCGCTGGGCCTCGCCGCCGGAGAGCGTCGTCGCCGACTGGCCCAGCCGCAGGTACCCGAGGCCGACCTCGGCCAGCGTCAGACACGGGGCGTGCAGCTTGGGAACCGCCCGGAAGAAGTTCACCGCCTCGTCGACGGTCAGCTGGAGGACGTCGGCGATGTTGAGTCCCTTGTAGGTGATCTCGAGCGTCTCCCGGTTGTACCGCTTCCCGGCACAGGCCTCGCAGGTGACGTAGACCGGCGGGAGGAAGTGCATCTCGATCTTCAGCACGCCGTCGCCCTCGCACTTCTCGCAGCGTCCGCCCTTCACGTTGAAGCTGAAGCGCCCCGCGTCGTAGCCGCGCACCCGCGCCGCCGGCACCGACGAGAAGAGGTCCCGGATCTCGTTGAACATCCCGGTGTAGGTGGCCGGGTTGGAGCGGGGCGTGCGGCCGATCGGGGTCTGGTCGACGACGACGCACTTCTCCAGCAGCTCGAGGTTGCGGATCTCGCGGTGCGCACCCGGACGTTCCTTCGATCCGTACCACTGACGGAACACGGCACGGCGGAGGATGTCGTCCACCAACGTCGACTTGCCGCTGCCGCTGACGCCGGTGACGCAGGTCATCGTCCCCAGCGGGATGCGGACGTCGACGTTCCTCAGGTTGTTCTCGGTCGCGCCGAGGATCTCGATCCAGCCCTTGTCCTCGCGCGGCTTGATCCGCTGGCGGGGAACGGGGATCGAGAGGTCCCCGGAGAGGTAACGTCCGGTGACCGACTTCGGCGAGGCCATGATCTCGGAGGGCGTGCCCTGGGCCACGATCTCGCCGCCCCGGGTGCCCGCGCCGGGCCCCATGTCCACGACGTGGTCGGCGGCCCGGATGGTGTCCTCGTCGTGCTCGACCACGATCACCGAGTTCCCCGCGTCCCTCAGCCGGCGCAGGGTTTCCAGCAGACGCTCGTTGTCCCGCTGGTGCAGGCCGATGCTGGGTTCGTCGAGGATGTAGAGCACGCCGACGAGCCCCGCGCCGATCTGGGTCGCGAGCCGGATGCGCTGCGCCTCGCCTCCGCTCAGCGTGCCGCTCTCACGGTCCAGGGTCAGGTATCCCAGGCCGACCTCGATCATGAACCCCAGGCGCTTGCGGATCTCCGCCACGACCTCCCCGGCGACCTTGCGCTGGTAGTCGTTCAACACCAGTCCGCCGAGGAACGCGTGTGCGCCGTCGATCGAGAGCGCGCAGAAGTCGGCGATGCTGTGGCCCGGCACTGGCGACTTGGGATTCCGGATTCCGGAGTTCTGACCGGGAAGCGTGATCGCCAAGGCCTCGGGCTTGAGGCGCCTTCCGCCACAGGCGTCGCAGGGATGCAGCGTCATGTAGGCCTTGAGACGGTTGCGGGTGAACTCGCTCTCGCTCTCCTTGTAGAGGCGCTCGAGGTTCGGAAGGACCCCTTCGAACGGCTTGCTCGTCTTCTTCGGCGCACCGCCGGACATGAACCAGAACTCGACCTCCGCGGTTCCGGTCCCGTGCAGCAGCTTCTGCTTGAAGGTGTCGGACAGCTCCTTCCACGGGCGGTCCATCGGCGTGGCGCAATGCGTCGCGACGCCCTTCAGCAGGCCCTTGTAGTAGCTGACCATCTTCTTGCCGCCCATCCGCCGGTACGGCTGCACGGCGCCGTCGTCGAGGGACTTGGTCTCGTCGGGGACGATCAGCGCCGGATCGAACACCAGCTTCTGGCCGAGGCCATGGCAGACCGGGCAGGCGCCCTTGGGGGAATTGAACGAGAAGTGCTGGGGCGTGGGCGTGTCGAAGGAACGGCCGGTGGACGGCGAAAACATCCTCGTGGAGTGCAACGTCTCGATCCATGGACCCGTGGGCTGGTCGGGATCCTGGTGCAACGTGCGGAGACGTCCCTCGCCCCAGCGCAGCGCCGTCTCCACCGAGTCCGCCAGCCGCACTCGGACGCCCTCGGCCACGACGATGCGGTCCACGACGGCCTCGATGGTGTGCTGGGACTTGGCGTCGAGACGGACCGGGTTCTTCGGGTTGAGTTCCTGGATCTGGCCGTCGACGCGCGCGCGGACGAACCCTTCCCGCTGGAGCCGTTCGAGCACGTCGCGGAACTCGCCCCGCTGCTCCTCCACCACGGGAGCGAGGAGCATCAGCCGGGTCCGCGGCGGGAGCAGCGCGATCCGGTCCACGATCTCGGAGGCCGACTGGCTGGACATGGGCATGCCGGTGTCCGGGTCGTGGGGTTGGCCGAGGTTGGCGTAGAGCAGTCGGAGGTAGTCGTAGATCTCGGTGGTCGTCGCGATGGTCGAGCGCGGGTTGGTGCCGCTGGTGCGCTGCTCGATGGCGATCGCCGGGGAGAGGCCCTCGATGTGGTCGACGTCGGGCTTCTGGAGCTGGTCGAGGAACTGCCGGGCGTAGGCGGAGAGGGACTCGACGTACTTGCGTTGTCCCTCGGCGAAGAGCGTGTCGAAGGCGAGGGAGGACTTCCCGGAGCCGCTGGGCCCGGTGAAGACCACGAGCCGGTCGCGCGGGATGACGAGCGAGAGGTTCTTCAGGTTGTGCTGCCGCGCGCCGACCACGCGGATGACGTCCTTCGACATGGCCGGTGAGGAGAGCACGGATGCGCCGGAAGGCGAAACGGGGAATCGGCAGGAGGAATCGTCGGTCTCCGCGCCAGGCTGGGTCACTTTTGAGCGTGCGGGAGCGCTTCCAGAAACCGGGTGTGTTCCGCCACGACGGCTTCCCAGTTGGGCCGGGCGTTGGTCTTCACAAAGTCCAGCGTGGATTGGAGTCGCCGCCGGAACTCGTCCTCGGGGATCCGTTCGCTCAACTCGCCGCCGCCCCTCAATGGACGGCTACCGTTCGCGAAATCCGCGGGAACGACGATCCAAGCCTTTTCCGAGAAGATGCTGGGAGCCGGGCCGTGCCAGATCCATCGGGTCGGCTGGTCGAAGTAGAAGAGAACCAGCTCACCAGGATCATCCGGCCGCAGGCCCGGCACGTAGCGGTAGTGGTCCATCGGAAAGCTCAAGAATTCCTTGAGGAGATCGATCGACCCCCGGCTCGAGCCGCTGGCGTTCGGATACAAGTTGGATTTCTGTTCCGACATCCGGATACGAACGGCCAACTCGAGCGCCTTGTGACAGGAAGGCCGACCTTCCCAATCGAAAAAGAACCTCCTGTAGGCCAGCAATGCTCCCAACGCGATCAGGCCCAAGACAGCAGGTCGGAAAAGGAGACGTCGACGCTTCATGCTGGTCCTGGCATCGGCACGTCGCGGAGGAACCGGGGCCTTCGTCGGGCTTGGGTGGCCTGTTCGAAGGCGTGGCCGAAGCCCAGCAACGGACCTTCCGTCCAGCGGGCGCCGAAGAAGGACAGGCCGACGGGCAGTCCGCCGACATAGCCGGCAGGAACGGTCAGGTGCGGACAGCCGGCGATGGCCGGCAGGCTGGTGCAGCCGCCCACGTAGTGGTCGCGGTTGACCGGGTCGATGTGGGTTGGCGGTGCGCCGGAGGGCGCGAGGAAGGCGTCCAGCCGGTGTTGGGCCATCACGCCTTCGATGCACTGGTTCCGGGCGCGGTCACGACAGCGGTCGCGGAGACGCCGATGTTCCGCCTCGGAAAGCTCGGGGTCCTTCTCGGCCTGGAGTAGGATCTCCTGTCCGAACACCGACAGCTCCCGGTCGGCGTGGGCGAGGTTGAAGGCGATCAGGTCGGCGATGGAACGCACCCGGACCGTGTCGTCCCGGGTGGCGAAGTACGCGGCGAGTCCCCGCCGGAACTCGTGCAGCATCACGCGGAAATTGCCCTCGTGGATCGCCTCGTGGTCGGGGAACTCCACCGGGTCCACCAGCTCGGCGCCGAGTTCGCGGAGGACCCGGAAATGGCCTTCGATGAGGCGATCGACCTCGGGGTGGTAGCCGAAGTACTGGCGGGCCACGCCGATCCGTTTTCCACGCAGGGAATCGGCCTTGAGGAACGACGTGTAGTCCGTGTGGAGGTGCCCCGCGGCCTCGGCGGTCGCCGGATCCTTCGGGTCGATTCCGGCGAGGATTCCCAGGAGGGTCGCCGCGTCGGCGACGGTACGGGCCATGGGGCCGGCGGTGTCCTGGCTTTCAGCGATGGGGATGATCCCGGATCGGCTGACCAGTCCGACGGTGGGCTTGAGCCCGACGATGGAGCAGGCCGCGGCGGGGGCGATGATGGAGCCGTTGGTCTCGGTGCCGACGGCGACCGGGCAGTAGCCGGCGGCGACCGCTGCGGCGGAACCCGCGCTGGATCCCCAAGGCGTCCGCGCCAGGGCGTACGGGTTGCGCGTCTGTCCGCCCGTGGCGCTCCAGCCGCTGACCGAGCGACCGGAGCGGAAGTTGGCCCACTCGCTGAGGTTCGCCTTCCCAAGGACCAGCGCGCCCGCTTCGCGCAGGCGGCGGACGACGAAGGCGTCCTGCGAAGCGAACGTCCCCGCCAACGCCAGCGAACCGCCCGTCGTGGGCATGCGGTCGGCGGTGTCGATGTTGTCCTTCACCAGCACCGGCATGCCGTGCAGCGGGCCGGTTGCGCGGCCGGACTTCCGCAGCGCCGAGAGTCTTCGGGCCTCGGTCATCGCGTCGGGGTTGGTCGCGATGACGGCACGCAACGCCGGCCCTTCCCGATCCAAGCGTGCGATCCTTTGGAGGCAGAGCGCGACCAGCTTCTCCTCGGAAACAGTCCCCGAGGCCAGCGCCGACCGCAGATCGGCCAAGGTCCGATCCTCCCACGCGGTCCCGTTCCAGCCGTTGGAACGGCATCCGCCCGTGAACAGGCCCGCCAATCCGAGGCCGGCCGAGGAGACGAAGTCGCGGCGGCTCCAGCCACGGGTTGGGGGAAGGGGATCGTGCTGCGGGTTCATCGAAGGCCTGCGCTGCACTCGCGGATCGAGGCGTCGAGGATCGCCAGCGCCTGCTTCCATTCCTCGCGTGAGAGGTTCACCGGCGGCGTCAGCGTCAGCATGTGGCCCCGGGTCGTCTTGAAGTTCAGTCCGCGTCGCAGCGCCGCGTACATGACCTCGTCGGCGAAGCCTTGGGGTGCGCCGGTCACATCCACGCCGAGCATCAGGCCGAGACCGCGGACGCCGTGGATGACCGGGTGGCGTTCGGCGAGTCCGCGGAGGTCCTCGAGCGCCTCGGCGCCGAGGCGTGCGGCGTGTTCGGGGAGGCGTTCGTCGCGGAGGATGTCGAGGGTGGCGAGGCCGGCGGCGGCGGAGACGGGGTTCTTCTCGTGGGTGAAGTGGCCGAGCGAGGCCGACGCCACGGTATTGAACTCCTCCCGGGCGAGCACGGCGGCGAGCGGCATCACGCCGCCTCCGAGTCCCTTGCCGACGACGAGCAGGTCGGGTGTCACGCCGAAGTGCTCGCAGGCGAACATCCTTCCGGTGCGGCCGAGGCCGATGGGGATCTCGTCGAGGATGAGCAGGGCGCCATGGCGGTCGCAGGCGGCCCGGATGCGCTTCCAGTAGTCGGCGGGCGGGATGGACGGCGTGCAACGCAACGTCTCGCCGATCACGGCGCCGATGCCGGGCTCACGTCCGAGGACGTACTCGATGTAGTCCGCGCAGCTCAGGCTGCACTCGCGGCCGCAGCGGAAGGGACAGCCGCTGGGTTCGCAGGGCGGGACGTGTTCGGCGCCGGGGAGAAGCGGGCCGACCCCTTCGCGGAACTGGGCCTCGCCGCCGACGGAGATGGCATCGAGCGTGGCCCCGTGGAAGGAGTCCCAGAGGGAGATGGTCTTGAAGCGGCCGGTGACGAGCCGGGCGAGCTTCAGCGCCATGCTCATGGCGATGGTGCCGGCCGGGGCGAAGAGAGTCCGGGTGAGTCCGGCCGGTGCGATGGAGGTCAGCCGTCGTGCGAGCTCGACGGCCGGGGCGTTGGTGTAGCGGCGCGTGCAGAAGCTGAGGTCGTCGAGCTGCCGCTTGACCGCCTCAATCACCCGCGGATGCGCGAAGCCGACCTGGTGCACGTTGTTGCCATGGAAGTCGAGGTAGCGCCGTCCCTCGGTGTCGACCAGCCAGGAGCCCTCGGCATGGGACAGGGCGTTGAGGCAGGGCGTGGAGAGCGACTGGTGGAGGAAGTGGGCCGCGTCGGCCTCCAGCAGCGCCCGGGTTCCCGGACCGATCCTCTCCGCGATCCAGCGGGCCCTCGGCGCCGCCGTGTTGACGTCGCCTTCCATCGCCCTCGGGTGGCTCGTGCTCATCGCCCGAAGGCTTCACGAACCGGCCGCCCAATCCAAGCCCCCGGGGCCTTGATCTTGAGCGCGTGGAGGACCGTCGGCGCCGTGTCGTAGGTGTTCACCGGGCCGCGGATCTCATGGCCGCGGGCCACACCGGGTCCGTGGACGATCCATGGGATCTCCAGTTCCTCGATCGTCGGACCGCCATGCTTGGTTCCCACGCCGCCGTGGTCCGCGGTGATCAGCACGAGGGTGGAGTCGGCGATGCCGGCGTCCTTCAAGGCCTTCATCAGGTCTCCGATGAGGGTGTCGACCATGTCCACCGTCTTGAAGTACTGCGGCGACTTCCAGCCGAAGGTGTGGCCGGCGTGGTCCACGTCGTCGAAGTGCACGAACAGCAGGGTCGGCCTGTTGGTGCGGATCACGTCGGCGGCGGCCGCGGCGGTCAGGGGCGATCCCTTGACGTGGGCGACGAGGTCGACGCTGCGGCGTTCCACGAGGCGGCCGAAGCCGTCCCAGTCGTGGACGACCGCGATGCGGGCCTTCCTCCGCGCCTCGCGGACCGACCGGAACATCGTCGGGAAGAGTCCGTCCGGTCCCTTCTCCAGGGCCGGGATCTCGAACCGGTTGGTCTCCCATTCGTTGGAGGTGATGCCGTGCTGTTCGGGGCCGGCTCCCATGATCATGGAAGCCCAGTTCGGGCTGCTCGAGGTGGGCATCACGCCGCGGGCGCGCAGGGTCCATGAGCCCTCCCGCATGAGGCGGTGCATCACCGGGGCGTTGCTGGGGTTGAAGGCCAGCGAACCGAGGCCGTCGCAGCCGATCACAAGGACGTGTTCGACGGCGGCCCTGGCGACGGTGGCGGCGAGCAGGAGGAGGATCGGCAGGAGTCGCTTCATGGGGCGTGCGGAAAAGAAGAGGCGCCGGTGATCCTGAGGACCACCGGCGCCATGGCAATCAACCGTCGGTGACAACGGCGCGAAACCGTTCAGGGAACGGGGACCAGCTGGCCGCGGACCTCGCCGCCCGGGACGCCGTCCGGAGCGGCGGAGTGGACGTTGAAGTACACGTTGCCGGCAGCGGCCGCGTCGAACAGTGCGGTCGAGGCGGCGGCGTTTCCGGTGTAGGACCCGGTGCGGCCCGGGGTGCCGTCATGGACGAGACCGAGCAGGACGCCTGCCGAGGCCTCGACACCGGCCGGTCCATGGAAGTGGGCGGCGGTGGTGGTGGCGCGGAGGTTCCGGTACTCGACGTAGTAGAACACGCGTCCGGCCTCGAAGGCGGCGATGCCCACGCCGGAGCCGGGGGTGACGACCGGGGTCGGGCGTTCGGCGGCGCCCGTGAGGGTGGCCTTGAACAGGCGGACCGAGTTGGTGGTGCCGCCGGTCACGCGGAAGAACAGCTCGGTGCCGAGCAGCGGCAGCGTGGCCGAACGGTTGGTGGTGGTCAGGATGTTGACCCAGGCGTCGTTGAGGTCGCCCGTGGCCTGGAGGAGGAACGGTCCGACGCCGCCGGTCCAGCTGACGGTGACCTCGCCGTTGGCGATGGACGCCGTCAGGACGGAGGCGGCCGGGGCCGGCGTGAGGAGCGGGGTTCCGGCGCGGTTGGCCTGGAACAGAGTGGCGACCTCGACCGCGGACAGGGAGCGACCCCAGATCGCGAACTCGTCGATGCTGCCCTGGGAGGAGACGCTGCCGCCGTCGGTGTAGGTGCCCGTGCCGTCCTGGCCGATGTTCAGGGCCAGGGTGGTGTCGGGTCCGGTGCCGGCGGGCGAGATGTCACGGGTGTCGAGCAGGTTGCCGTCGACGTAGGTCGAAGCGACACCGGCGGGATCGAAGGCGACCACCACGTGGCGCCAGACGCTGCCGGTGAAGAAGCCGCCGGCGCTGTCGTAGTCCCTGCGGGCCGGACGGGGGGCGCCCTTGTTCCGGTAGTTCCACTGGATGCGGCCGTCCCCTTCGGTGGCGATGATCCAGCCGTCGTTGCTGCCGCTGTTCCAGTTCTTGTTGCCCACGAAACCCGGGTCGGCGGTCCAGGCGTCCAGCTTGGCCCAGAACGCGACCGTGAAGGCCTGGGTCGAGGTCAGGAAGTTGGAGCCGAGCGTGGCGTAGTTGAACGAGGATCCGTTGCCGGCGCTGGCGAAGCCAAGGGAGCCGGAGCCGAGCTTGCCGGCGGTGAAGGTCGGCGCGCCGACCGGGGAGGCGTTGTTGCCGCTGCCCGAGGCGTCGGCGTAGCTGCCGTCGAAGGGCAGGTAGGTGCGGAGGCCCGTGCGGACCGTGGAGAGGTTGGGCAGGATCGCCGGGATGGTGACCACCGCGACGGAGCTGGTGACCGAGCCGCCGGCGTTGGAGGCGACCAGGACGTAGTTGCCAGCCTGTCCGGCGCTGACCGTGGACAGCGCGAGCGCGCTGTTGGTGGCGTTCGGCACCGGGGTCGTGCCGAGGTACCACTGGAGGCCCACGCCGACGCCGGTGACGGTCGAGGTCAGGGTTCCGCTCTGGCCGGCGACGACGGTCGTGGAGGTCGGCTGCACGGTGATCGCCGGCGGCGCCACCTGGGTGATCGAGTAGAAGCCGACGTTGTCGACGCCGAAGTACCAGCTGGCGGTGCCGGCCTGCGCGAAGCGGAGGCGGACGCGGGACTGGTTGTCGGCGCCGGGCAGACGGAAGATCTCGACGCGCTTGCCGTCGATCGCGTCGTCATCCCCGCGGGGAGCGATGAATGCACCCAGCTCGGCGGTGATGGGGGCCGCGATGAACGAACCGTAGGTGCCGCCGGCCTGCTCGCCGGTCAACGGGTCGGTGTAGGTCGCGGTGTCGCTCTGGGGGGCGTTGAAGGTGGCCACGGCGTCCACGGCGCCGTCGGTGCGGACGATGTCACCCGGGGCGAGGTAGTAGACGACCGGACGCCAGGAGGTGCCGCCGTCGATGGAATACTCCACGGCGCCGACGCTGTCCTGGTTCTGCTCGTAGATGCTGTTGAACGCGAGGTAGACGTTGGTCTTGCCGCTCAGGTTGTAGTCCGGGGAGAAGAGGTACTGGACCTGGCTTCCACCGCGGTTGTCGGACTCGGCGTAGGCGAACCGGTTGTCGACCAGCTGGGTCACGACCTGGTTGTTGACGACCTGGAAGGAGACGGCCAGGCGGCGTTCCGAGTTCCACGAAGCCGACAGCACGCGGGCGCGGCTGATGGTGGTCCATCCGAGATAGGAGTCGGAGTTCGGATCATTGAGGTCGAACACCCCGGAGCCTCCGGAGGTGTAGTTCACCTCGGACCATCCGGTCGGGAGCGTTCCCTCCTCGGCGGATTCGAACGTCTCGATCGCGATGGGCGTCGGCAGGGCGATGTTCTGCCAGCTGCGCACCACGAAGGAGAAGGTGTTCGTAGTGGTGGTGGGCGTCGGGGCCGTATCCGAGTAGATCACCGTGTAGGTGTTGGTCGAACCCGACGGCAGGAGCGTGGTCCGTTCCAGGGTCACCGTGGAGTTGGACGTCGTGTTGACGATCACCGGGGTGGTCGCCGCGCCGTTGAGCAGCAGGCGGATCGAGGCTGGGTTGACCGTCCGGGAGAAGTTCCCGAGGACGACCTGGATCGGCGTCGAAGGAAGCACGTTCACGGCGCCCGCCGTGGGCGTCTGGGACGTGATGGCGATTCCGGTCGGCTCGGGGATGGAGACGATGTTGGTGCCGCCGCGGCCGAAGGAGTAGATGCGGGCGATCTCCGAGGCGGAGACCTCACGGCGCCAGAGGCCGAAGTCGTCGATGCCGGTATTGACGTGGTTCACGCCGCTGCCGCTGTCGGTGTACTGGCCGGTGCCGTCGTTGCCGATGTTGACCGCGAGCTCGGGGATCGAGTCGGTGTCCACCGTGCTGGGCGCGGTGTCGACGGTGGGACGGGCGTCCGTCTGGTTGATCAGCTCACCGTTCACGTAGGTGCTGATCTTGCCCGTGCGCTTCACGGTCATGGCGATGTGGGTCCACACGCCGGCGGGAAGGGCGCCTCCGGGGCCGTCGAAGTCGCGGCGGCCGGTGGTTTCCTCCTTGTAGTTCCACTGCACCCGGCGGTCGCCGTCCGTGGCGAGGACGTAGCCGAGGTTGCCGCCGCTGTTCCAGTTCTTGTTGCTGAAGAACGAGGGATCGCCGGAGAAGCCGTTCAGCTGGACCCACATGGCGACAGAGAAGTCGGTGGAGTCTCCGAACAGGACGTCGGGAACGTTGCCCAAGGAGACGTAGTTGCCCTGGACGCCCGCTTCGGGCGTATTGCTGACAAACACCGCCTGGCCGAGCGTTCCGGCCGCGAAGGTGGGGGTGTTGACCAGCGTGCCGTTGTTGCCCCGGCCGCTGTTGTCGTTCGGGTTGCCGTCGAACGGCAGGTGGACGACGAGGTCATCACGCAGCGCCGCGAACGTGGTGGTCGGCGCGAGGCCGGCCACGGCCAGCGCCGCGATGGCCGCGAGTTGTCGAATGCTTGGTTTCATGGTGGGTGTTATGGATCTCTTGACGGAAAAGGGTATGGTTTCGAGTCGGAGTTATTTGCGGGCCCGGTATTGGTCGATCGCGCTTTGGGCGGCGGCATCACCGGCGGCGGCGGCCTCGGCGAGCTTCTTGAGCGCATCCTGCTGTGCCTTGAGGGCGGCGGCTCGGTCCGCGGCGTTGATGTCCGCTCGGGCCGCGGCGGCCTCGGAGAGCCTCAGGGCGTCTTCGGCGCTGTTCGTGGCGCCCCGTGCGGCATCGAGGATGGCGCGGCTCTCAGCCGAGGTGTCCTTGACCTCCGGGATTCCCTCCTCCTTGGAACAGGCGGAAAGGAGCGCGGAGGCGGCGAGGATCGCGGCAAGACGTGGGAATAGGTTCGGTGTGTTCATCATCGTGGCGACAAGAGGGAAGTCTCTCCGGTGTACCAGCGGTAATCGACTCCGGGACCGGTCGTGTAGGGAATCGGGGAGACGTTCCCCGGCGCCCAGAGCGTGTTGCACTTGCGGCTGTGGCGGAACCATTCGTACTCCAGCTTGATCCCGGGATACAGTGGCTTCAGGTCCTGCCGCCATTGGTTGAGATTGACACTCGGACCGCCCGGCCACACCGCCAGCGTGTCGGATTCGCCGTCCATCCGCTGCTCCACGGCGTCCTGCGCGTAGATGAGCGTCGAGGGATTTGCGAGGGCGCTGACCTTGAGCGGTCGGGAGATTCCCTGACGGGTGGCGTAGTCGAGGACCGCGTACTGGTTGAGCCCGTAGCTGGAGTTCAACCACCAATCCATCGGCCACTTTGGGCGGGAGGTGTCGTCCCGCCAATCGTCGACCGTCTTCGCGCCCGGGCAGCGCCCGATCCTCTTGGCGCCGCCGAAATACCCGATGTAGGCGGTCGCCCAGTAGGCCGCCGGATTCGTCGGGGAAAGGATTTCCTGCGAGGCCGGCGACAGCGTC
>JAIXUV010000004.1 GCA_027483345.1 Verrucomicrobiales bacterium
GAGGTCTCGGTCGAGTTCGTGTTCATCTGCTGCGCGGTGGCCGACAGCTCCTCGGAGGCGGCGGAGAGCGTCTGCGCGTTCTCGTTCACCGTGGCCAAGGTGGACTTGAGGCTGTCCGTGAGGCGGAGGACCGCACGCTGCTTCTCGGAGATCTCCTTCCAGTCGACCCGTTCGGCCTCGAAGACCTCGATGAGTCCGCCGCGGGCGGTGTTGAAGGCCCGGGCCATGGCCCCGACCTCGTCCTCGGCGGTGACGGGAACCTCGCGCGAGATGTCGCCGCGGGCCAGCCCCTCGATGGCGTCCTTGACCCGGCTGATTCCGCGGACCACGCCGCCGACGACCTTCCAGAGGACCAGTGCGCCGACCAAGAGTCCGAAGGCACCGACGGCCAGCACGGTCCGCTTGAGGGATTCAGTGGCGGCGAAGGCCTCGTCGGGCTCGGACCGGACGAGCGTGGTGAAGCCGGAGCCGACGTATCCGAGCACCGGGGCACTGCGGCTGTAGCCGCCGACCTGGATGAACTCGTGTCCCGAGGCTCGGCTTGTGCGGGCGTTGCGTCCGGTGACGATGCCGTTGACCGGGGCGCCGGCACGGGCGGCCTCGACGGCGGCGGCCTCGTTGGAGCTGATGAAGTTCACCTTGAACAGGTCGTCGAGTCTCGGCTTCTCGCTGCCGGTCTCGGCGGGATCCACGTCGAGGATCAGCGTCCCGGAGCGGTCGACGACGTTCAGTTCGGCGGTCCCGAGGCCCTGGCGCTTCAGGCTGGAGTACTCGTCGGCGACGATCTGCTCGACCATCGCGGAGCTGAAGCAGTTGTGCCAGTAGCCGACCAACGTGCCGTCGGACTTCGTGACCGGGGAGGTGAAGGTCATCGACCAGGTCGGGGCCTTGGTCCCGTAGAGCTCGGTGACGAACTCGTCGTTGGGGACCGGGTCCGTGACGACGGTGCCGGAGAGCAACGGGGAACCGTCGACCGGGGCGCCGGTGGTGAACTTCTTGGCGGCGGCCGCCTTGAACCACTCGCGGCCCGAGACGTCGCGGCCCAGGAGCGCGTTCGCACCAGTGATCGGGGTCCCATCGGCGGTGACGGAGTTGACGGCGACAATCCGGCCGGAGGTGTCGGTCACGAAGCTCACCGGGTAGCACCCGTAGGCCTTCACGTAGGCGTTGACCGCCTCGGTGATCTGAGAGCGGACCGAGTCGTCGATCCGGCTGAGGTCCCGGTGGACGACGGTGTTGAGGCCGAAGGCCTGGACGTCTCCGTAGCGTTCGAAGAGCGTGCGGTCGATGCGGTCCTGGATGCTGCGGGCCGAGGCCTGCAGGGCGAAGGACCGCTCGGAGGCGAGGCGCGTGGACATGCGGAGCACGGCCACGTAGATGGCGGTGACGCTCAGTGCGAGCACGACGAGGGCCGGCACGAGGAGCTTGCCACGGAGGCTGCCTCCCAGGCGGAGCCCGGATGTGCGGACGGGGGCGTCCGAACCGCCGGCCGGAGGACGGGATTCGGCGACGCGGCGCGATTGGGTGTCGGGGCGGACGCGCGGCTCGAACGGGAGCGGAGCCACGACGGTATGACTGCTGGTGTTCATGGATTCGATTTCAGGAAAGGGAACGCTGCGTTTGGTTCGGCGGGATCAGGAGGCGGGAACGGGCTCCGGGAGTTCGACGACCTTCGAGGTGTCGAGGAGGATCAGCAGGCGTTCCTTGAGCCTGAAGACGCCGGTGATGACCTGGCGGGCTGCGCCACGGACCGTGTCGGGCGCGCGGGTCAGCCCGGCGGCATCGACCTCGACCACGTCTCCGATCTCGTCCACCAGCAGGCTCACGGGGCCGTCGGGGGTGTGGATGACGACGTTCGTCGGAGGCAGGGAAGCGGAACGCGGGGGCAGGCCGAGCCGGCTGCGCAGGTCGAGTGCGGTGACGATCTGGCCGCGAAGGTTGATGAGTCCGCGGATGGCCTCGGGGGCCAGCGGGACGCGGGTCATCTCCTGGTGTCGGATGATCTCCTGGACCTTGAGGACATCGATCCCGAAGAAGAAATCCCCGAGGGTGAACGTGCAGAGTTGGCGGGTCTCGCTCATGTTCGGTTGGCTGGATATCGGATCAATGGGCCGACAGGTGAAGGCGGGTCGGATCGAAAAGATCGACCACTCGGCCCTGGATGACCGTGGACCCCAGCAAGCCGGATCCGTCGCCGGCCGACCGTTCCGTGCCCTCCTCCTCGACGATGTCGCTGACATGCCCGACGAGGATGCCGACGCTGCGGCCGCCCGAGGAATGGACCACCACCTGGGCGTTTTCCGACGACTCCGCGGGCTCCGGGAGGTTCGGGAAGAGCCGGTTGAGGGGCACCAGCGGTAGGATGCCGCCGCGGTACTGGATGACCTGGCGTCCGCCCGACCATTCGAAGCGGGACCGTTCGAACTCCTCCAAGCGGTCCACCGAGGAAAGGGGGATGGCGAGCCGGGAGCCGCCGCCGGCCTCGATGAGGAGCAGCTTCTCACGGTTGGCAAGCACAGAGGCGGCGCGGTCGGGATCGACGGCGACAGCCTGAGCAGTGGCGTCGGAGAGCACGGCCGCCCTCTGGGCGAGGCCGAGGACGTCGAGGATGAGGGCCACGCGGCCGTCGCCCATGATCGTCGCCCCGGCGTAGCAGGTGAGGCTGCGGAAGATCTTCGAGAGCGGCTTCACCACGATCTCCTGGGTGTCGTTGATCTCGTCGACGACGAGCCCGAACTGGCGGCCGTCCGCCTGGAGCACGATGAGGTTGGACCCGGTTTCGGAGCCGGGAGCCGCGGCCTCGGCCGGCACGATGCCGAGCTCGCGGTCGAGCATGGCGAGCGGCAGGAGGCGTTCGCGGAGGCGGTACACCGGTGCGCCGTAGAGCGACTCGATGCCGCGGCCTTCGCCGGAGGGGTCGATCCGCACCAACTCGACGAGGCTGACCTGCGGGATGGCGAACCGCTCGCCGCCGGAGGTGACGATCAGCGCCGGGATGATGGCTAAGGTGAGCGGGATCTTGATGCGGAGCGTGGTCCCGGAACCCAGCTCGGAGAGCAGTTCGATCGAGCCGCCGATGCGTTCGATGTTCGTCTTGACGACGTCCATGCCCACGCCGCGGCCGGAGACGTTGGTGATCTTCTCCGCGGTGCTGAGGCCCGGGAGGAAGACGAGGTGGAACGCCTCGCGATCGGGCATGCGGGCGGCTTGCTCCGGAGTGATGCGGCCGTCGCGGAGGGCGCGGGCGCGGACCTTCTCGGCGTTGATGCCCGCTCCGTCGTCGACGATCTCGATGATCACCTGTCCGCCTTCGTGGAAGGCCCGGAGCACCAGGGCACCCTCCTCGGGCTTGCCGGCGGCGACGCGCCGTTCCGGCGACTCGATCCCGTGGTCGATGGCGTTCCGGACGATGTGGATCAGGGGGTCCTTGATCGCCTCGATGATGGTGCGGTCGAGCTCGGTCTCGCGGCCTTCCATGTAGAGGCGGACCTTCTTGCCGAGTTCGGCCGAGACGTCGCGGACGATCCGCGGGAAGCGGGTCCAGACGTTGCCGATGGGCTGCATCCGGGTCTTCATGACCCCTTCCTGCAGCTCGGTGGTGATCACGTTCAGGCGCTGGGCCGTGCTGAGAAGGGTCGGATCCTGGACCACGCCCGCCTTCTGGAGGATCTGGTTCCGGGCGAGCACCAGCTCGCCGACGAGGTTCATGAGCCGGTCGAGGTGGGCCACGTCCACCCGGATCGCGCTGTCCTCGGCGTTGGAGCGGCCCGCATTCTCGGCGGGTGGTGCGCCCGCCGAGACGGAAGCGGCGGGAGAACCGGCTGCGGCTCCGGCACCCAAGCCGGCGGAAGGGGCGGCGGCTTCCGGGAATGGAGCCGGTGCGGGAACCGGTGCGGGGAAAAGCGTCTCCGGCTTCTGCACGGGCGCCAGATCGTCGTCGAAGAACCCGAATCCGGCATCCGCACCAGGCGCTGAAGCCGCCGGGATGGGTTCGGCGCACTGGGACCGCACCACGGACGAAGCCGGCGAGGCGACGAGCGCGGGAACGATGGGCTCCACGGCACCCAGCGGTTCCTGCAGGCGGTCCAGCAGGGAGATGAGCGGCGAATGGTCGGCGTCGCCCTCCGATCCGGAAGCCTCCAGGGAACGGAGCATCGAGCGGAGCGCGTCCGACAGCTTCAGGAGCGCGCTGATCATCTCGGGCGAGGCGTTGATCCCGCCGCTGCGGAGGAGGTCGAGCAGGTTCTCACCCGTGTGGGCAACACGCTGGATGTGCGACAGGCCGAGGCACCCGGCCGTTCCCTTGATGGTGTGGATGACGCGGAAGATGACGTTCAACGAGTCCGCGCCGGCGGTTCCCGACTCGATCTGCAGGAGTTCGTGGTCGTAGCGGTCCAGGCCTTCGAAGCTCTCGACGAGCAGGTCTGCGATGAGCTGCTGCTGGATGGAAGCGTCCATGGGGATGCGGGAAGGGTCTGGGAGCGGTTCAGGCGGGAAGGACCCGGGACATCACGGCGAGGAGCTGCTCCGGCTGGAACGGCTTCACGATCCAGCCGGTGGCGCCGGCGGCACGTCCGCGGTTCTTGATCTCCGGGTCCGACTCCGTGGTGAGGAGGATGATCGGCGTCCGCGCGAACGCCGGGAGCTGCCTCAGCTGACGGGTCAGCTCCAGGCCGTCCATGTTCGGCATGTTGACGTCGGAGATGATGGCGTCGACGGCTCGTCCCTTCAGGACTCCGAGGGCGGCGACCCCGTCCTGGGCCTCGATCACGTCGAAGCCGGCACCCTTGAGGGTGAATGAGATGACCTTCCTCATGGTGAGGGCGTCATCGACGGTCATGATGGTCTTGGGCATGTCTGTTTCGGTTTAGAAAAGCTCGACGTTGGCGCCGATCCCACGGTCGCTGGGCTCGGGCTTCCGCCCGGACGACGTGTCCTCCTCAGCCGTGGCGGCCATGGGGGCCGAAGGGGAGTCGAAGAGTTCCACGGAGCCACCGAGCGGATCGGCGGCAGCGGAGGCCGGCGGGGTCCCGGGCCAGAGGGACACCGCGTCGTCCGCCACTTCGGCCGCGGCCGCATGGGCATTGCGCTCCGACTGCATGGTGTAGTTCCGGTGGAGGACGCGGAGCCGGCCCTCGAGGGCCTCCTTCGCCTCCGGATCGTGGATCTCCTCCGCCGGCCGGTCCGCGATGCGGGCGAGAGCCCCGCGCAGGGCATCGAGGGTGGGAAGCGAAGGCTCGACGAACCTCAAGGCCATCTCGGTCGCGGTGGCTTCCGCGGTGAAGACGGCGTTCGACTGGCCGACGGCCATGAAGGAGTCCAGTGTCGCGTCCCGGTAGTCGTGGAGACGGACCTCGAGCTCGCGTCCCATCCGGTCGAGCGCCCCGTGCGCGTCCACCGCCTCCGCATGCAGCGCCGCCGACTCGCCGATGGCCTCGGCCAAGCCCGCGATCAGCCGGTCGAGGTCGTCCGAGGCATGCTCGTTGAGTCGGTAGATCTCGTCCGAAATCCGGGTGGTGTTCTCCGAAAGCACCTCGAGTCCGGTCCCCTGCCCGACCTGGGCGGCCTGGATCTGGGCGTTGAGGGCGATGAGCTTGATGTGGCCCGAGAGCTGGCGCATGACGCCGGTCACGTTGGAGGCCATGCCGCCGAGCGGCTTGAGCGTGCGGTGGGTCTCGTCCTGGACCGCCACGATGGTCGTCAGCATCGCCCGGACCTCCTCCAGCGAGGTGAGGAGGATCTGGACCATGCCGTCCTCGGACGAGGTGACGCTCTTGAACTCGGACAGGCTCATCGACTCGGAGTCGAGTTCCTGGGCCAGCTCGATGATCCGGTGGACGCCTTTCCGTCCCTGTTCCTCGGCCTTCCGGAGGTCCCTCAGCACCGCGTCGATCTGCTCCACCTGGATGCGTGCGGCCTCGCGTGCGAACTGCCGCTGGACGACCGCTGGAACCCCGGCGGTATCGCCTTCGACATCGACGATCTGCCCACAGGCGGACCGGACATGTTCGAGCTTCTGCCGGACGATGTCCTGGCACTGCAGGGCCACCAGGACCTCCGCGACGCCGGAGTCGATGCTGCGGCTGACGGAGACCAGCGAGACGTCGCGCTTCATGCTGTCGCTGACCTCGGCCATGAGGTCGCCGAGCGTCTGCCGCATCTGGTTGCGCTTCTCGACGGCGGTGGCCTGTTGCCTCACCGCATGGCGTTCGATGCGGTCGATGAGGCCCGCGATGCTGTCCCGCGAGCGCCCCAGGTTGTGGTACTGTTCCCCGAAGACCTGTCCGAAACGTCCGAACAGCTCCTCGATGTCCCGGGTGAGGCCGAGGAAAGTCGACTGGACGTCGGCTGGCAGCGAGGCGGACTCGATGCGGAAGAGCGTCTGGACGTACTTGAGCGGGGAGAGCGCACCGCCGAGGAGCTCCTCATGGCGTCGCATCGATTCCAACTGCTCCTGGTAGACCCTCAGCCGACCGACGAGGTCGAGGGTGCGCACGTGGCAGCGCTCGATGAAGTCGAGTCCCTGGCCGAGGGTCTCCATGCCGGTCCGGATCAGCTGCTCGCCCCCGGCTTTCCCGGTGACCAGCTCCAGCAGGCGTTCGCTGCGCTGCACGATTTCCTGGGCCTGGCCGGCATGGCGTTCGAGGGAGGAACCGGTCGCCATGAACCGCTTCTCCAATTCGGCCGTCATCCGCTCCAGGTCCTTGGACCTCTGGTTCAAGGCGATCCGATCCGGCTCCGTCTCGAGGTAGCCGGCACCGCCGTGGCCATGGGGGATCGACGCGAGGCCCCGCACCTTCCTGAGAAGCCGTGCGGCGCCGGTGCCAAGACGACTGGAGAAAACCTGGAGTGGTCGGACCATGGAGTGGGTGGAGAAATCCCCGCGGGGAACCTATCGGCTGCACGACGACACCCCTTAAGTGGGAACCCGTGTTTGCCGTTGAGAGACTGGACCGGTCCAGGAACAGACTTCCGGACCAACCACCAATGACGATCAGTCCCAGGGAAAATCCGGCGGGAGGCCCAAGGAGGCGCCGCGTGCTCGGCGTCGACGACGACCCGGTCATGCGTCACCTCATCGAGGGATACCTTAGGGCCAACGGCTATGAGGTGGCCCTGGCGGCGAACGTCCCGGAGGCGAGGAACCTCGTCTCCAGCCGCGGCCCAGGCCACTTCGACTGCGTCATCACCGACTTCAACATGCCGGGTGAGACCGGCCTCGAGCTGCTGACCTGGCTGAAGGAGCAGGATCCGGAGCTGGCCTCGATCATGATCACCGCCGCCGGCGAACGGCAGATCATCGCCGAGAGCCTCCGGGCCGGGGCGTCCAACTTCCTCGATAAGCCCGTCCGGCTCGCCGAGCTGCTCCGCGCGGTCAACGAGGGCTCGGCCCTCACTGAACGGCGCCGCGAGGCCACCAAGAGCGTGGCCGACGTCCGCGACGTCAGCCGCGCCCACCACCGGATGCTCGGGCGCGTCCACCGCTCCGGGATCGCGGGACTCGACCTCCGCCACTACCCCCAGCACGACGCCGGCGGCGACTTCGCGGTCGTCTTCCCGCTCGCCGACCGGGGCGCCCTGCTCATCGCCGCCGACGTCTCCGGCCACGACATCCGTGCGGCGTTCGTCTCCGCCTACTTCCAGGGACTCGCCCGCGGACTCCTGGAATCCAAGTCCGCCGCCGGCCGCGTGCTCTCGCGTTTCAACGACTACCTTGTGCGGGAATGGAACGAGGACGGCACCGACGTGCCGACCTCGCTCTCGGTCGCCGCGGTGGAAATCGACCGCTCCTCGGACCGCGCCCTGGTCCACAACCACGGCGCCCCCGCGGTCCACCACATCTCCGACGACGGAGAGGTCACCGTGGTCCACGACGGAGGCGGCTCGCCGCTCGGCTGGTTCGACGACCTCTCCGGCGTCGAAGCGTCCTCCGTGCGGCTGTCCGACGGCGGTTGGCTGGCCTTCTGGACCGACGGCCTGGAGGAGCACGCCGCGAAGCTCGGCGTGGATCCCTGGGCGCTGGCCGGGGTGCTCCAGTCCCATGAAGGCGGCGACGGGGAACGTCCCGAGGTGCTCGCGGAGGCCCCCGACGACATCATGCTCGTCTGGTTTCCGCTGGCCGAGGACGGCCCCGCCATCCCGACGTGGAAGCCCGTCATCGCCACCACCTACCACGGCGGACAGGTGGCCGACATCGATTCCCTCCAAAGCCACTGGGAATGGAGCCTGAGGATGGGAGTCCCGGACCTCGCCGACGACCGGATGTACGAGATCATCCTGTGCCTGCGGGAGGCCGTCCTGAACGCGCTGGCCCACGGATGCCGGAAGGATCCCGCGTTGCGGGCCCGGATCCAGGTCCGGAGGCGCACCGGATCCACCGCCATCCGCGTGGTGATCCAGGATCCCGGCGAAGGACACGACTTCGACTGGAAGGGCCACAACACGACGGCGGCCGAGAACCTCGACGACCGCCACCGCGGATTGGCCTTCCTCCACAATTTCCCAACCTCGATCCAGGTCGACCGCAACGGCGCCTGGATCACCATGGATTTCGAACCCGAAGCATTTCCCGCGTCCCCATGAAACACCAACTCACCGCCACGACCCTGACGCTCCACATCGAGGGCGACATCCTTTCGACCACCATCTCCCCCCTGCGTGCGGAGTCGCTCCGACTGCTGGAGTCGACCGCCGTCCACTCGGGGGCCTGGAACGTGATGGAACTGGTCCTGACCGACGCGCGGATGGTGGATTCCGCGGGGCTCAACTTCCTCGTCTCGCTGATCAAGGCCGCCAAGAACCGCGGCGCCGTCGTGCGGGCGGTCGTGTCGAGCCGGACCGTCCACCGCACCTTCGTCTTCACGCGCCTGGACAAGCAGGTGGAGCTGGTCCTCCGCGAGGAGGGGGCGAAGGCGACCTCGGCGGCCTGATCGACGGAGGCCGCGCCGGCCGGGGACGCCGCCGCATCAGCGGGCGAAGTGGCGGAGGATCTTCGCCGGGAAATGCGGCATCGCCCGCAGGACCTCCTTCAACATCCGGGGCGACATCTGGGACGGCACCGTGGCGGTGACGTAGGCCCTCGGATGGACCAGGTCGGCAGGCCAGGGTCGGTCCGCGGCCACGGCCGCCGGGAACGCCCCGAGACGGGATTCGCGGACGAAGACGAACAGGTTCTGCACGTACCACCAGGCGACCCGTTCGTTGCCCCAGATCCGGTGGCGCAGGCAGTCCAGTGCCCGGAATCCGTTACGACGGAACCGCTCCTGCCAATAGCTCTGGAACTGCTCGTTCACATGGTGGGTGCCACCCTGCCCCGGGATCGCGGCGCTGAAGACCACCACATCGCCCAGACGGCACAGGTCCTCGACGAAGGAATCCGCACGGGACGGGTCGAGGTGTTCCGCCACCTCGAGGCAGTTGACCAGGTCGAACGTTCGGTCGAGCCGGAGCGGCTCCATCAGGTTGCGACGGAGGAACCGGTCCTGGGGAATCAGCAACTGGTCGGCCTGGACCACGTCGCCGTCGATCCCCAGCGCCTCGGTGCCGGCATCCGCGTAGGCGCGGGTCCAGGTGCCAGAACCGCAGCCGACGTCGACGACCGACTTCGCGGGAAAGAGACCGAGGACCAGGGGCACCACCTCGCGCGCCGAGGCGGACGAATCCTCCTTCAGGCCCTCGTAGTACCGGGTGGAATAGGCGCTCATGGGTGGGTAGGTTAGGCAGGGAGCGGTTCCGGAAAAAGCAAACTCTCGGAACAAAAGCCTTGCGGGATTCCGTGAGCCTCCTAACGTCCCGCCCGCCTTTCGGCACGCGCGGTTAGCTCAGTGGTAGAGCACTACCTTGACACGGTAGGGGTCGCAGGTTCGAACCCTGCATCGCGCACCATCTTCCTTCAGGTCGGCTTTCCTTCCTCGATCCGCCGCTTCCGTTGCCGGCATTCCGTTGGGTTCCCTTCTGCTGCCACTGGATTCGTTCCGGGTGCGCCTCGCTCGCCCGCTTCCTCTAGCCAGCACAACCAGGCGAATGATGACGGATGCGTCGTGCCCGCTTCGTCCACAACCCACCCGAGACGATCGGCGCTCCGGTTCGACTGCTGGAGGACTGGCCGTTGCTGCGCCAACTGTGGGTGGAACCCCGCTTCCGCTGGTCCGCGGCGGCGACGATGCTGCTCGCGATCCTGCTCGGCCTGTCGATCCCGTCCTGGGGTACCCAGACCTTGCCTGATGGGTTGTCCCTGCCCCGCCCCAGCCTGCTCCACCGCGTCGAGTCCGGACTCCTTCGGAACCGGGCCGCCCGTCTCGAGGCCGCCGGCGACCCGCACGGGGCCGCCATCCTGTGGCGTTCCGCGCTCGCCTATGCTCCCGCGGATCCATCAAACCTCCGCGGCGCCGTCTCCAACCGGTTGTTGTGGCCGCCAGCTTCGCCCGTGGAGTCCGCGGAACTGCTCCACCGTTGCTTTGGGCTGCTCCGGATTTCCGGTGGCGATCGCGACGACCGGGCCCTTGTGCTGCGCGCGTTCCGCATGCTGGAGGCGGATGCCTTGGTGCTCCGGCTGGTGCAGCAATCACCCGTCCCGGGCCCAGCCGAACTCGAGGCGGGATGCCTCGCGCTGCTGCGGCTCGGGGATGTCCGCTTCCGGGATCTCCGGAGGCGACTGGGCCCTGCCGTCCCGGGTTCCGAACTCGCCCTGATCGACCTGGCCGCGATCGCCGCCTGGGACGCCGAGGGGCCGGGCGTCGAGGCCTTGGTCCAACTCGAGGCGGCCGGTCGCCATCCCGCTCCCGACCGCGCCGGCTTTGCGCTCTCGCTGCTCCTGAAGGTCCATCGGATCCACCGGGACCCGGACCGCCATCGGACGGTCCTCGGGCAGCTCCAATCCCTGCGCCTCGATTCCCCGCGCCAACATGCCGAGGGATGGCGCCTCGCCGCGCAGGCGGGACGTCTCCGGGAAGCCCGGGAGGATGCCCGACGCTTCCACCGCCCCCCGGTCACGCTCGCCGACCTGCTGACGGTGGCGGAAGGCTTGGAAAGCCTGGGCCTGGTGGAGGACGCGCTCCGTTGTCTGGAATCCCTCGGTGCCACACCGGATCCTTCGGGGGCGGTCGCGATCTGCAGGGCCCGCGCCCTGATCCGGCTCGGTCGTTCAACGGAACTGCAGCGCCTCGCACTGGGACTTCGCCAACCGGATTTCACCTCGTCTCTGGTTGCGGGACTTTCCGAGCTGCTCGAGGGCCTCGTCGAAGCCCGCGACGGTCGTACGGAGGCGGCCCACGTCCACCTGCGGGCCGCCATGGATTCAGGGATCGCGATGGAAGACACCGACCGCGAGGCGTTGTGCGCACTGCTTTCCCTCGAAGGTTCACGGCCGGCACGGACGCTCCTGCGGGAAATGGTCCCGGACCCGGGGCGCGACAAGGGCCACCGCCGACTCGTCGAGTGCCTCGCCTCGGGCGATGGAGCTCCTGTGGAATCGCTAGGCGAGAATCGAAACTGACTCCCTGCCGCGGTCGGGTATCCTGCGTGCATGCCTGAGGTGATCACCCGGTTCCTCCAGCGATGGGCCGTGACCACGGTGGCCGTGCTGGTCGCAGACTGGCTTCTCGACGGGATCCACCATCGGACCCTGGGATCCCTGCTCGCGGCTTCCGCGCTGCTGGGGTTCCTGAACGCATTCGTCCGCCCGCTGCTGCTGATGGTCTCGCTGCCGCTGCTGCTCTGGTCGCTGGGACTCTTCGTCCTCGTGATCAACGCGCTGCTCCTGCTGCTCGTGGGCGGCGTGCTCCAGCCCGGCTTCACGGTCGATGGATTCGGTTCCGCCTTCCTCGGCGGTATGGTGGTGAGCCTGGTTTCCCTGATCGTGAACGCCTTCCTCGGGTCCGGTCCGGCGGTCAAGGTCAGCCGCGGCCCGTCCCGTCGTGGTGGCCGCGGGTCCAGGACCCCGAACGACGGCGGCGGCCCGATCATCGACGTCTGATCCGCCGTGCCGCGCCCCACCGCCAAGAAGAAGGGACCCGTCCGGGGCCGCAAACGGGGGTTTCCCTGGATCCGGGCATCGCTGGCCGTGGTCCTTTTGGCCGGACTTGCCGGACTGTGGTGGTCGCGCGGGCGGATTGGACTTGCTGGTGCCGTCGGCTCCTCCGTCGGAAGTCGCGCCAACGCGGTTCCCGGCAGGACGATGAACCCGGGTGGCACCCCACTTCCGACCGGATCCCAGGTGGGCCCACCGGACCCGAAGGAGACGAGGCCGTCTTCAATGGTTCGAGTGGCCACCAACCGACTGCAGCGGATTCCGACGGTCGACCCGACCGAGCACTTCGAACCGCGCAGCGTCACCAACCTGCTCGAGGCCCAGATCGTCCTCGCCGGCCTCGGCATCTCGGCGGGGCCGATGGACGGAAACGGCGGTGCGCAGTCGGCGGCGGCGCTGCGGGCCTACCAGATGCAGCATGGCCTGGAGCAGACCGGCTGGCTGGACCGTCCGACCCGGGAGGCGCTACGGCTGACGGCGCGGCCGTGGACGACGTTCACGGTCACCTCCGAGGATCTCGCCCGGTTGGCGCCGATCCCTTCCACGTGGCTGGGAAAGTCGCAGACGCCCGCATTGGACCATGAATCCCTGTTGGAACTCGTCGCCGAGCGCACCCAGTCGCATCCGGCGCTGGTGCGGCGGCTGAACCCGGACTTCGACTGGGAAAAGGCCCGGCCTGGGGACGTGCTGAAGGTCGCCAACCCGCAGCCGGTGTCGGCACGACGTCCGGCGCTGGTGCGCGTGAGCCTCTCCGGTCGTCACCTCCGGGCCTTCGACGCCTCCGGGAACCTCCTTGCGCACTTCCCCTGCAGCATCGCGCGCAAGGTCGACAAGCGGCCGGTCGGCGACCTGCACGTGGTGGTCGCGGTCGCCGACCCGGACTACACCTTCGATCCGGAAGTGTTTCCGGAGTCCGCGGAAGCCCGGTCTTTGGGACGGAAGCTGCGCCTGCCGCCGGGACCGAACAATCCGGTGGGAACCGCTTGGATCGGCTTGGACCGTCCGGGTTACGGCATCCACGGCACCCCGAAGCCGGAGGATGTCGGTCGCACCGAGAGCCATGGCTGTTTCCGGCTCGCGAACTGGAACGCCGACCTGCTCCGCCGCATGGCCTGGGTGGGACTGCCAATCCGGGTGGAACCATGAGGCGAGGCATCGCATCCCTTGGGAAGGACAGCGGATCGGCCTTTCCATCGGGGCGCGGTTGCCGAGGGCGGCCGGACGGCGTAGGGAACGGTCGTGCAGCAACCCTGGCAACCGCTCGTCCTCACCGTCGTGGCCAAGGCCGCCTACCATCTGGCCCAGAAAGGCGTTCCGGCCGCGGTGAATCCGTTCTCCGCGCTCTCGGCGACCTACGCGGTGGCGCTCGTCTGTTCTCTGGCCGCACTCGCGTTCACCGGGGGCATCCGCGGAATCCCGGCCGAGTTGCGGACGGTGACCTGGATCAGCGCGCTGCTGGGCGTGGCCATCGTGGTGTTGGAGTTCGGCGGGCTGATGGCTTACCGGAAGGGATGGAACCTCAGCACCTTCGGCCTGGTCTTCAACGCCCTCACCGCCGTGGTCCTGTTGCCGGTCGGGATACTGGTGTTCCGGGAACGGCTCTCACCTTCGAACTGGGCGGGCGTTGCGCTATGTCTCGCGGGCCTGGGCTTGCTGGCGCGCCGTTGATCCGACCATGACTCCCATTCCGAACCCACCGCACGAGGAGGCCGATCCGAAGGGCCTGGGACTTCTCGCCGAGCGCGTGGAGACGATCCCGGCACGGCTGGCTGCACTCGGCGCCGAGCCGGCCTTCAGCCTTGGTATCCGACGTCGTCCAGGACGGGTGGTAGCGACCGGAATTGGAAGTTCGGAAGCCCATGCCCGGCATCTGGTGGGACTGCTGAACCAGTACACGCCGGTTCCGGCGGAATACCTTCCGATCGGGGCTTTCGGTTCCGCGGCGGCACTGGATCACCCCGACCGGACGCTGGTGGTCTTCAGCCAAGGCCTTTCGTCGAATGCCCGGATGGCGCTGTCGCGACGCCATCGGTTCGCGGGGCGCGTCCTGTTCACCGCCTCGACCACCGCTGGACTTCGGGCCGGAGGCAAGGCGGACCGCGCGGAGGTCCTGGAACGCCTGATCGCTGAGGGCACCGAGTTGGTCCCGTTCCCGCTGGAGGACGAGTACACGATCCTGATCCGCGTAATCGGGCCGGCCGCGGGCTTCCTGGCGGCGCGACTTTGGGCGGGGTCGGTCGAGGGCGGCCTACTCGAACCGGATCCGCGCCGCGTCGCCCAAGAAGCGACGAGGGCATATCTCACGGGGATGGAAGCCGGCCGGCGGCTGGCGGACCGAGTGCCCGGCGAAGGTTTCCCGTCGGGGGCGGTCATGCCCATGTCGCCGAGCCTCCTCGACCGTGGCCAGAATCTCTCCTGCAAGTTCGTGGAAGGTTTCTACCAGCCGGCTCCCGCGATGATGGATCTCCTCCAGTTCGCCCACGGCCCCTTCCAGCAGCTGGTTTCGCGACCCCGACCGGTCTGGGTGCTGCACCGTGAGGACGCCGTGGAACGGGATCTTCTCGGACGAATCCAGCAGATGTGCTCCGAAGTGGGCCTTCCATTGCTGCACGCCGATACCGGGCTCATGGCCACGGACGACCTGCTGCCGATCGAAGCCGAGGGACTGTTGAACGCGGTGCTACTGCGGTTGGCGGAAGGACTCGGGATCGACCAGGTCCGATGGCCCGGGAAGGGGCAGGACGGCCCGTTGTACCACTACACCGGGCCGGTGGAGTGAGCTCCGTCGGGGCGATTCAGGCCGACCGACCTGGAATTCCTTCCCGCACCTCGCGCACCGCCATCAACGATGCGGCGAAGTAGAGGAAGAGCTGGAAGGCGCCGGCGAAGTCCTTCGTCAGCCACTTGCCGAAGCCGAGGATTACGAAGACGAAGAGGCTGAGCACCGCGGTCGCGAGCAGGCAGTCGGGAGAGCGGCGGCCGAGGAACTCCAGGCGGACAAGGGCTCCCAAGGCGAGGATCGCGCCGAGGACTTCAAGGACGGCGATGCCCCAGTAGGCGGCGCGGGTACCGGGAAACCGGCCAAGCACGGTCTTGCCGAACACCTCCTCGAACCATCCGGGGTAGCCATCCACGAATTTCCCGAAGCCAGCGAAGCCCCAGACCATCAGGAAGAGCAGATTGATCGCGAGCAGCACGGGGAGTCGGGACCAGTCGGAAGCGGGTTTGGCCATGTTGGTTTGGGCTTGGGTCGAAGCCTTGGCTGTTCTCGGACCGATCGAGGGCGTCGTCAACGGCGGCGCCGCCGGATCCAACGAATGTCGCCGAGGAAAGCACGCTTCCCCCGACGTCTCCCCGACCCTAGTGTCTTGGGCATGAAACATCAGGGGAAGGCGTGGTCCGCCTTCTTGGGAATCTTCTGGCGCGGCGTTGCCGTGGCCGCGGTGTTGGCCGCGGTGCTGTGGGTGGTCGGTATGGTCTCCGGCAGGGGATTGTCCACCCCGGGCCTTTCCACCGTGGCCTTCCTGCTGGTCGCCTTCACGGCCTTCTCCGCCTACTTCTTCCGCGATCCCGAGGCGAAGGTTCCTTCCGGCGCAGGACTGGTCGTCGCTCCGGGACACGGCAAGGTGGACGTCATCGACGAGGTCGAGGAACCCCAGTTCATCGGCGGCCGGGCCAAACGGGTGTCGATCTTCCTCTCGGTCTTCGACGTCCACGTGCAGCAGGCTCCGGTGGCCGGCAAGGTCGCCTACCTGAAGCACAACCCCGGGCAGTTCCTGAACGCCCTGAAGCTGGAGTCCGCCGCGCTCAACGAGAACGTCGTCATCGGCTTCGAGCCGACCGATCCCGCCGGCGGACGTGTGGCGATCAAGCTGATCACCGGCCTGATCGCTCGGCGGATCATCCCGTGGGCGCGCGTCGGGGACGTGGTGGCCAAGGGCGAACGGATCTCGCTGATCCAATTCGGATCCCGGGTGGACATCTACCTGCCGACGACCTCGACGGTCGCCGTGAAACTGGGTGACCGGGTCGTGGGTGGTGAAACCGTGGTGGCGCGCACCGCTGCATGAAGACCGGACCAACGGAACCCAGTCCTTCGTCTCCCGAGGAGGAGGTGGATCCACGGCGGCTCAAGATCTACCTCCTGCCGAACCTGTTCACTGCCGGCAACCTGTTCTGCGGATTCCTGGCGTTGACCAAGATCGTGGAGGCCGACCTCTCCGTCGGATACCAGGACATCAAGCTGGCGCTCCTCTACATCCTCGTCGCCTGCATCCTCGACCTGCTCGATGGCCGCGTGGCCCGGATGGGCGGCTATGAGAGCCCGTTCGGCAGGGAGTTCGACTCCCTGGCGGACATCGTCAGCTTCGGCGTCGCACCGGCGTTCCTCGTACACCGGGTCGTCCTCGCAGACGTTTTCGTGAACCACAAGGAGGTGGGATGGTTCATCGCGGCGCTGTTCGTCATCTGCGGGGCCTTCCGGTTGGCCCGGTTCAACTGCCTCGCCGCGATGTCCGGGTCGGGAGGCGGGAAGTATTTCACCGGATTCCCGATCCCGATGGCCGCCGGCATGGTGGCGTCGCTGACGCTGTTCCTGATCTGGTGGGACGAGAAGAACTTCCGTGGAGGCTACTGGCGGTATGCGTTGCCGGCGATCCTGATGTTGCTGGCCGCGATGATGGTCAGCGAGGTCCGGTATCCGACCTTCAAGAAGATCGACTGGCGGACCCAGAAGCCGTTCGTGAAGACGGTGGCGATCGTGTTGTTCGCGGGACTGATGTTCCTTCTGTGGCAGAAGCTGCTGCCCATCGTGGCCCCGCTGGTGTTCACCGCCTACCTGGTCTACGGGTTCGTCCGTCCCTATATCTCCCGCAAGATGCAGCAGGAGATCGAGCACGACGACGACGACGAGGGCTCCGTCTCGTGAGCAGTCCGGTTGTGGGGAGAGTCGGATGACCGAGAACTGGCCCCATGTCACGGCGGTGATGCTCGGCATCGTGGCCGGCTTCGTGGCGAGCATGCCGGGCGGGCCGGTCAATGCCACGATCCTCGGGGAGTCCGCCGCCAAGGGGATTCGCTGGGCGATCTTCGTGGGACTGGGCGCCGTCCTGATGGAAGCCGTCTATTGCGCTGTCGCCTTTGCCGGATTTTCCCAACTCTTCGAGTCGCGACTGGTCCGGGCGACGATGGAGCTGGCCAGCTTCATCCTCATGCTGTGGCTGGGCATCCGTTACCTGCGTGGCGTTCCCATCCCCGGGGAGAACCGCGGGCTGGCCTTGGTTGAGCACCGATTCCATCCGCATACCGCCTTCTGGACCGGATTCCTGCGGGTGCTGGGAAACCCGGGGATCCTGCTGTTGTGGATCACGGTCACCGCGACGTTCACCGCACGGGAATGGCTGCACGGCGATTGGCCAAGCCGCTGGCTTTTCGTGGCGGGCGTCGCGGCCGGGGCGTTCCTCTGGTTCCTGACGTTGGCCTGGGGCGTCACGCGGGGCCACGGTCGCGTTTCTCCCAAGACCTTGCGGCGTCTTTCCCAAGGCAGCGGCATCCTGCTGCTTGGGGTCGCGGTGGCGGTGGGAGTGAGGCTGGTGCGCCTCATGGCGGAACGTTCGCCATGAACCCCTTGGAGTGACGGGAACCGGGGGAACCGGGAAAACGGAAAGGCGCCGGCCGGGTGGGAAATCCCGGACGACGCCTTGTGAAGAGGCCGCGGCCTGAAGGCGGGCGGGGGGCTACTTCTTCTCCGCCTGCTGGGCGTTCAAGGCCTGCTGGAGCTTCTCGGCCTGTTCGAACAGCTTGTTGTAGCGGGCGTTGAGGTCCTCGCAGTCGGTGGCGAGCTTCTTGTACTTCTCGACGGTGTCCTTCTGGACGTTGACCACGTTGAGATAGGCCTCGTTGAGCTTCTTCATGCTCTCGTTCTGGGCCTTGATGTCGGTGGCCATCTTTTCGTAGGCGACCTTGTAGGCGTCGCCCTGCTTGGTGGCCCGTTCCAGCTTGAGGTTCGCCTCGGCGAGGTCGCGCTTGGAGCGGCTCAACTCGACCTTGTTGGTCTTGTCCTGCTCGGTGAGGCGCTCCTTGAGCTGTTCCACCCGCTTGAGCTCCTCCTCGACGCGTTTGCCGGTGACCTCGATCTCGTGCTTCTGCTCGTTCATCGCCTGCATCTGCTTGCCACGTTCAGCCAACTGCTGGCGGAGATCGGCGTCGCGATACCACTGGTAGGCCACCAGGCCGCAGAGGCCAAGCGCGAGCACGATCAGGAGTGAAACGCCGGCGGAGGCGGCTTGGGAGCGTCGGGAAGAGGCGACGTGGGAATGCATGATTCTTGTGAGGTTCGGTCGGATCGTCCTGCTGGGTCGGACAGGACAAACCGCGGAGAACAGGGTGTGGAGGAGAGGTGAGTTTGTCAAAGGCCGGACAATCCAGAAACGAAAACGCGCCGACCGGAAAACCGGTGGCGCGTTGGAAGGGACCGTGTGGCGGATCAGCCGACCACTTCGATGCCCATGTTGCGGGCGGTGCCGGCGATGGTGCGGACCGCGGCTTCCTCGTCGTTGGCGTTCATGTCGGACGCCTTGATCTTGACGATCTCGAGGATCTGCTTGCGGGTCACCTTGCCGACCTTGTCCTTGTTCGGGACCTTGGAGCCGGAGGCGATGCCAGCCGCCTTCTTGAGGAGGACGGACGCGGGCGGGGACTTGTAGACGCAGGAGAAGGACTTGTCCTGATACACGGTGATGACCACCGGGATGACCAGACCCGCCTTGTCCTTGGTGGCCGCATTGAACTCCTTGCAGAAGGCCATGATGTTGATGCCCTGCGAGCCCAGCGCGGGACCGACGGGAGGGGCCGGGTTGGCCTGACCTGCCGCGATCTGCAGTTTGACGATGCCAGTTACTTTCTTTGCCATGTTATCTCTCTTTCGGGTTTCGGCGGTTTGCGACGTCGCTGGGAGGCATCACGACTTCTCGACCTGCCAATACTCAAGTTCCACGGGCGTTTTGCGCCCGAAAATGTCGACGGTCACCTTCAGCTTGCCCTTGTCGGGCTCCACTTCCTCGATGACACCGGTAAAGTTGAGGAACGGTCCGTCGTTGATCTTGACCGTTTCACCCACTTCGAAGCTGACCTTCGGACGCTCGGCGTCCTCGCTCTCGGAGATCTGTTCCTTGATCGTGGCGATCTCCTCGGCGGTGACCTCCATCGGACGCTCACCGCCGACGAAGCCAATGACCCCCTGGATGTCCTTGACGAAGTACCACGGCTTCTCGAGCGGGCGCTTGCCTTCGTCGAGGAGGATCATCTCGATGTAGACGTAGCCGGGATGAAGCTTGCGGGTGGTGACGGTCTTCTTGCCGCCACGGACCTCGACCACCTTCTCCATGGGTAGGAGCACCTCGTTGATGTAGGACTCCATCTCGTCGGTCTTGATGCGACGATTGATGGTGTCGCGGACCTTCTGTTCCTGTCCGGCGAGGGTATGGAGGACGAACCACTGGTGTTTCATGATCAGGAAGCCTTCAGGAGGGCTTTGACGAAGGTGATCATGATCTGGTCGACAACGACGGTGAAGACGCCAAGCAACCCGATGACCACGAAGATCAGCAGGGTGGAGTTCGCCAACTCATCGCGGCTCGGCCAGTTGCACTTCTTCAGTTCCTGCTGGGTCTCGCCGACGTAGGCGGAAAGCTTGGCGATGTAGCCCTGCTTCCAGGCAAAAAGGAAGAGACCGCCGAAAACGGCGGTTCCGATCAGAAGCGGAAGATATTCTTTCACGATAATTTGGCGGAGGGGGAGGGATTCGAACCCCCGGTGAGCGTCAGCCCACAGCGGTTTTCAAGACCGCCGCATTAGACCACTCTGCCACCCCTCCGGGAGGCTGGCAGGGCGTGAGGGACTCGAACCCCCAACCAACGGTTTTGGAGACCGCTACTCTACCAATTGAGCTAACGCCCTGTCGACCGGCAAATCCGACTGCTGCGACCGAAAACCAAACGGGGTCGGGGAGATCTTCCCCGACCCCGTCTGTTCAAAACTTAGGTCATGACCTCGGAAACACGGCCGGCACCGATGGTGCGACCGCCCTCGCGGATGGCGAAGCGGAGACCCTTCTCCATCGCGACCGGGGCCATCAACTTCACTTCCACGGCGACGTTGTCACCGGGCATCACCATCTCGACGCCCGTCGGCAGGGAAACCGTGCCGGTGACGTCGGAGGTGCGGAAGTAGAACTGGGGACGGTAGTTGGTGAAGAACGGCGTGTGACGGCCACCCTCGTCCTTGGTCAGGACGTACACCTCGGCCTTGAAGGCGGTGTGGGGCTTGATGGTCGCCGGCTTGGCCAGCACCATGCCGCGCTCCACGTCTTCCTTCTTGATACCGCGGAGAAGAATTCCGCAGTTGTCACCGGCCTGGACGCTGTCGAGCAGCTTACGGAACATTTCCATGTCCGTGGCGGTGGTCTTGCGGGTGTCCTTCAGACCGACGATCTCGACTTCCTCCATCTTCTTGAGGACGCCGCGCTCGACACGACCGGTCACGACCGTGCCGCGACCTTCGATGTTGAACACGTCTTCGATGCACATCAGGAAGGGCTTGTCGGCCTCGCGGACGGGCTCCGGGACGAAGGTGTCCAGCGCCTCGAGCAGGTCGGCGATCGCCTTTTCACCCTCGGGGGTGCCGGCAATGGCGGCCGTGGCGGAACCACGGACGATCGGCGTCTTCTCGCCGGGGAAACCGTACTTCGTGAGCAGGTCACGGATCTCCATCTCGATCAACTCGAGGAGGTCCGCATCGGCGAGGTCGACCTTGTTCAGGAAGACGACGATGCTCGGGACGCCGACCTGACGGGCGAGCAGGATGTGCTCACGGGTCTGGGGCATCGGACCATCCGCCGCGCTGACCACCAGGATCGCGCCGTCCATCTGGGCGGCACCGGTGATCATGTTCTTGACGTAGTCGGCATGGCCGGGGCAGTCAACGTGGGCGTAGTGCCGGTTCGGGCTCTCGTATTCCACGTGGGACACCGCGATGGTCACGGTCTTGGTATCATCGCGGACGGTGCCACCCTTGGTGATGTCCTTGTACTCGATCATCGGGGCGAGTCCCTTGCGATTCTGAACCGCAACAATGGCGGCGGTCAGGGTGGACTTGCCGTGGTCAACGTGTCCGATGGTGCCCACGTTCATGTGGGGCTTCGTCCGTTGGAAGGTGTCTTTGGCCATGTGTCGTGTCGTTAAACAGTTCTCGTTTTGCCAACCGAAAAGTTACCTGCCTGCTCCCTGCTGGAGCCCGCGACCGGGCTTGAACCGGTGACCTCGTCCTTACCAAGGACGTGCTCTGCCAACTGAGCTACGCGGGCTTTAAGCAGAAATCGGCAACCTTGCCGCCTCGCGACGACAAAAAGGCTCGGTTTCCAGTACTACAAGAGCTGAAAACCAGTCTCGCTGCCTGCAACTCTTAAATTGAGCCCGATTACTTAAAAATCAGGCGGCGCTGTGTCAACGCGTTTCTGGAAAAAACCGCTCCGTCGTCGGCCTTTCCAGAACCTCAATCCGAATTGCAAGAAAAGAACCGGGCCTCAGCCCGTTTTTCGAAGTCCATTCCTGGACTTCGGTCGCCGCCGGATCCGCCATCGGATCCGCAAAAGTCAGCGGGGAATCGTCGTGGGAAGGTAAACCGTCCCGCCATCGCTCACCGCCGGTTTCGGAATCTGCGCGATCACCTTGAGGATGTCGAGCAGTACGAACATCGGTTCCTGCGTGGAGTCGATCTGATGGATCAAGGTGTCGGGATAGCACTCGAGGACGGCGCGGGTCTCCTTCTTGTAGGTTTCAAGCCGGCTCCGGATCGTCTCGATGTTCGCATCGTCCAACCGGTTCTCCTTCAGGGCACGCCGCTGGAGGCGCACGACGAGCTTGTCCAGCACGGGACAGAACAGGTTGAAGATCGCCTTCACGTCGATCAGGTCGCGCATGATCTCCGCCTGACGGGGATTCCGGGGGATGCCATCCAGCAGCAGCGTGTCCGCCTCGGGGTTGAACCTTCCTGTCGCGGTCAGGCCCTCGATGGAACGCTTCCACAACTCGATCGTCGGCTCGTCCGGAACCAACCGGCCGTTGGAGGCGTACTCGACGAAAACGCGTCCCAAAGGGGAATCGACCCGCAGGTTGCGGAAGGCGTCGCCGCAGGAGAAATGCACGAAGTTGGGGATCTGGCCCAGGATCTTGCCTTGGGTTCCCTTCCCGGCACCGGGTGCCCCGAACAACAGAATCGCCCGATATTTCATGGATATCCGGAATCAGGCGTCCTTCGCGCGGAGCTTGACCTCCAGGACCTGCGTGAATTCCACCCCCAGCTCCGCGGATTCCGCGGTCCGGAAATGGATCTCGGTCGCGCTGATCCGGCTGATCCGGGTTCCGACGAGCGCGCCCTTGGACGTGGCCACCTCGATGACCAAGTCCTTGTCGGCCTCGCTGGCCACGACCCGGAAGAAGGAGGGGAACTGGGTCTCGAAAAACCGCCGGTTGAACGTGGTCTCTCCACGCTTGAAGATGCGGGGAAGATCCTGGGAAGCACCGCCGGCGGCGTGCTTCGAGATGCCGAGGCCAGAGGCACCATGCGCCGCGGGAGCCGCAGGGGCCGCAGCCGGCGGCGGTACATTCAACTGCTGCGCAGCAGCGGCTTCCTCCGTGGCGTTCACGATGACCTCCTCCTCCCTTCTCGGCAGCATGAGGAAGATCAGCGGCCCGATCACCGGCAGCACCGCGGAAAGCCCGCAGACCAACGGCACCGGACGCCAACGGAAGCGCGCGATCTCATAACCGGCGTAGAGATTCGCGAGGAAAAGCGCACCGATTAGAATCAAACCGTTCGGGGTGGTCAGGGCGGCGTAGACACCACGCCCCGCCAAATCCGGGCTGGGTCGTTCGGCTCGGGTCGGCTGGCGGACGTCGATCTTGCGGGCCTCGGCGCGGGCGATTTCCTCGGCTGGCGGCTCGATCAGCGGTTCCACGAACTTCCGGGCCTTCGGATGGTCGGCCAAGGCCTTCAGCGTGGCCTCGTCCAGCTTCGCCCAATCGAGGCGGGGCGAGAAACCGCCGGTCTTCAGCCGGATCACCAACCCATCCGGATCCGCCGCGGAGACCTCCCCCTCATAGGCATCGCCGGTGATGGTACGGACCTCCGCAGCCCAAGCGGAAAGAAGGCAGAGACAGCAAAGGATTGCGGCCTGGAGCAGACGCATGATCGGTAGAGGGTGACAAACGTGCATGGCGGTGAAAGCCCAATTTTCGGGGGCGGCCCGTTCCTAGCAGCAGCAGTGCCGTCCGACGCTTGCCGCCACCGGCCGGTTCCCTACCTTGACGCCGCGTTGAAGAAAGCGACCAAGACCGAGATCCCGAGGAAGACCGTCTATCGCCTCTCGCTGTACCTCCGCTGCCTCCAACGGCTGAAGTCCAACCAGATCACCACCGTCAGCAGCGAGGCGCTCGCACGTGCGGCGGGCGTGAAGCCGACACAACTGCGCAAGGACCTGACCTACCTCGGTCAGTTCGGCACCCGCGGACTCGGCTATGATGTCGACCAGTTGGCCCGCATGATCACCGCGCACCTCGGCACCAACCGGCTTCAACCGGTCGTCCTGGTCGGTGTGGGCAACCTTGGAAGCGCGCTCGTCCAGTATCAGGGCTTCGGGCCCGAAGGATTCGAGATCGTCGCGGCGTTCGACCAGGATCCGGACCGCCAACGCGGAGGCGAACTGCGGGTCCCGCTGTATCCGATGAGCCGGCTGCCCGAGATCACCTCCCGCCTCGGTGTCCGCATGGCCATCCTCGCCGTGCCCGCCGCCGCAGCCCAGGAGGTCGCGAACGCCCTCGTCGGTGCCGGCATCCTCGGCATTCTCAACTTCGCGCCCATCGTTCCCGCGGTCCCGGAACACGTCGCCCTCAGCAACGTGAACCTCGCCATCGAGCTCGAGAACCTCAGCTATTTCCTCCAGGATTGATCCGCCGGGCCCGCATCCGATGACTTCCCAGCTCCCTTCCGAAGCCTCCCAGGCCCAGGTCCTTCCCGACATCCGCAACCAGCCCCACGCGATCCTCGCCGCCGCGTTCGCCGAATGGCAGCAGCCCGCCTATCGGATGGAACAGCTCCTCGGCTGGCTCTACCCGCGGCGGGCCACCAGCTGGGATTCGATGACCAACCTCCCGCGCGGACTCCGGGACCGGCTGGCAGAACGCTGGTCCCTCGGCCGCCTGGATCTGGTGCGCAAACAGGGTTCGAAGGACACCACGCAGAAGTTCCTCTGGCGTCTTCGCGACGGCTCTTTCGTCGAAAGCGTGCTCATCCCCGCCAACCCGGCCCTTTACGGCGAGGCGGCGGACCGCCACACGCTGTGCGTCTCCACCCAGGTCGGCTGTGCCTACGGCTGCCGCTTCTGCGCCAGCGGACTGGAAGGATGGAAGCGGAACCTCGAACCCTGGGAGATCGTCGGCCAGATCCTCGGGATCGAACGCTGGCACACCGAACAGCCCGACGAGGCCCGAGCCGCCACCACAGGAGACCGCCTGATCAACAACTTGGTCATCATGGGGATGGGCGAACCCCTGGCCAACTACGACAACCTCCTCGCCGCCCTTCGCCTGCTCAACGCCCCGTGGGGCGGCAACATCGGCGCACGGAAAATCACCATCTCCACCAGCGGCGTGGTGCCGAAGATCCGTCAACTCGCCGAGGAACCCGAGCAGTTCCGTCTCGCCATCTCCCTCCACGGCGCCACCGACGCCGTCCGCAGCCAGATCATGCCGGTCAACCGGAAGCACCCGCTTGCCGACCTGACCGCCGCCTGCCAGCACTACGTCGCGAAGAAGGGCAAGATGATCACCCTTGAGTACATCCTCATCGAGGGCGTCAATGACGCGCTCTCCGAGGCCCCGGTCCTGGCCGCCCTCGCCCGACGCCTCCACGCCAAGGTCAACCTCATCCCTTACAACACGGTCGAGGGACTGCCCTGGAAACGCCCGGACGAACGCCGTTGCACCGCCTTCGCGGAAGTGGTCCAGAAGGAGGGCATCGTCACCACGCTCCGTCTGGAGAAGGGCCATGACATCGACGCCGCCTGCGGTCAGCTTCGCCTGAGGACCGAACGGGAACTCGCCTCGGCCGGCCCGGCGGACGCTCCGATTGGCTGAAACCTTACCCTGTTTCACGGGTGTTTCCGGCGTCGGAACAAAGAGAAAGGAAACCCATGTTCGCCCTGATTGATGTCGCCTTCGGCCTCTTGCTGGTGCTTCTGGCGCTGGTCTGCATCCCGCTGGCCGTCGCCACCTTCGCGTTCTGGATCTGGATGCTCATCGACAGCATCCGAAACAACCGGAACAGCCCCACCGGTCGTGTCCTGTGGACCGCCGTGGTCTGGTTCGTGCCGGTGATCGGCTCGATCCTCTACTTCGTCTTCGGGCGCAACCGGCACCTGCGTCCCGGCGTGACGCCGGCTTCGGCCTGAACCGGGTTCCAACTCCAACGGCAGGCGCCGGAACTCCCGGCGCCTGCCGCATGGACCCAAGCCCCGCCGGTCGCTAGGGTCCCCGCGGTGATCGCACTCCTCGATTACGATTCCGGCAACATCCGCAGCGTCGAGAAGGCCCTTCGAAGGGTCGGCGCCGAGGTGCATCGCACCCGCACGGCTGAGGGGATGCGCGGAGCCCAGGGCGTGGTCCTGCCCGGCGTCGGCGCCTTCGACGACTGCATCCACGCACTCCAGCGCCAGGAACTGCTCGAGGGCGTCCGCAACTGGATCGCCGAAGGGCGCCCCTTCCTCGGCATCTGCGTCGGATACCAGGCGCTCTTCGATCGCAGCGAGGAATTCAACTCCTGCGCGCTCGGTCTCGGCATCCTTCGTGGACCCGTGGTCCGCTTCCAGCCGACCGCCGAGGAACCCCGCCTGAAGATCCCGCAGATCGGATGGAACCAGATCGAACTCACCCGCCCCGACTGCCCGCTGTACCGCGGGATCCCCGACGGCAGCTGGTTCTACTTCGTCCACTCCTTCCACCCGCGTCCGGAGGATTCCTCGGTCATCGCAACGCGCACCACCTACGGGATGCCCTTCGCCTCTTCCGTCTGGCGCGACAACGTGTTCGCCACCCAGTTCCATCCGGAGAAAAGCCAGGAGAACGGCCTGCGCCTCCTCGGCAACTTCGTGGAGATCGCCGCCCGTTCCTGATTCGTCAGGGCTGGGAGGGACCGGACCTCACGCAGAATCGCAAAGACGCCAACCGGGGAGCTGGAAACGGCTCCGAACGCGGCCCAAAAGGGCCATCGCCCGGACTCGATCGGACAAAACCCGAGGTTTCCTGCCCTTTACCCGCGGTTTTGCGGCTTCGAGTGCCGGCCCATTCCGCCTGAGTTCCCCCCAGCCTCCCTTCGCGGACCACTCACGCCGCCAGTTTTCCTTGGACACTCCATCGCGGCCGCTCATATTCCGTTAATGGAATATGAGGTTGGTGGAGATCTACCAGTGCCTTTGTGACGAGACGCGATTGAGGCTGTTGAACCTGTTGCAGACGGGTCCCCTGTGCGTTTGTCACCTTCAGGAGGTCCTCGACATGGGCCAGGTGGCCGTGTCGAAGCACCTCGGCTATCTCCGTCGTCATGGCTTGGTCACCGCCACGCGTGAAGGCAAATGGCGGATCTACCGTCTGGTCGATCCCGCCCCGCCGGAGTTGCGGCGTCACCTCGCCTGCCTCCAGGACTGCACCCGGGAGATCCCCCTCTTCTGCGAGGACCAGCGCCGACTCGCCGCCCGCCTACAGGACTGCTGTCCATCGGGGCCGCCTGCCGGAACGCGGGAACCCTCGGCGATCCACTTCCGAACGAAACCGAATCCATGAGCGACGTCATGCTTCCGAAGATCCTCATCCTCTGCACCGGCAACTCCTGTCGCAGCCATCTCGCCGAAGGCATACTCCGGGCGGAATCCCGGGGCCGTTTCGAGGTGGTCAGCGCCGGATCCAAACCGTCCGGATACGTCCATCCGCTCGCCATCCGGGTCATGGGGGAGATCGGCATCGACATCTCCGCGCACCAGTCCAAGCACATGGAGCTGTTCCTGGCGGACCGGATCGAGACGGTGATCACGGTGTGTGGCAATGCCGACCAGGTCTGTCCGGTCTATCCGGGCCAGCTCAACCGGCACCATTGGCCGTTCGAGGACCCGGCCCATGCCGTCGGAACCGAGGAGGAGAAGCTCGCGGTGTTCCAGCGTGTGCGCGACGAGATCCGGGCGGTCTTCATCGCCTATGCCCGCGGACGCCAGGACGAGGCCGCCGCGCGCGGCTGATCCGCCAAACCCAATCGACGAAACCCAAACAGCCTTCCATTTCGAAGATGAGCACCCCGATCGATCTCAACACGCTTCCCGCCGACGCCATCCGCGACCAGGTCCGCCAACGCTACGGAAGAATCGCCTTGGACGCGGTTGCCGCCGACTCCGGCTGCTGTACACCGCAGGAACGGTGCTGCGGGGGAGAGCTTTCGACCGACGCCGAGAGCCTCGGCTACTCGAAGGAACAGGCCGACGCAGCCCCTGCAGGCGCCAACCTCGGGCTCGGGTGCGGCAACCCGCACGCGATCGCCTCCCTCCGGCCCGGCCAGACCGTGCTCGACCTCGGATCCGGCGCCGGCTTCGACTGCTTCCTCGCGGTCCGCGAGGTCGGTCCCACTGGCTCTGTCATCGGCGTGGACATGACCCACGAGATGTTGGCCAAGGCCCGCGCCAACGCCCGCAAGGCCGGCCACGCCAACGTCGAATTCCGCCTGGGCGAGATCGAAGCGCTCCCCGTCGCCGACAACTCGGTCGACGTCATCCTGTCCAACTGCGTGATCAACCTCAGCCCGGACAAGCCCCGGGTCTTCCGCGAAGCGTTCCGCGTCCTCCGCTCCGGCGGCCGTCTCGCCGTGTCCGACGTCGTGGCGACCGCCGTGCTCCCGGCCGATGTCCGGGCGGATTGGGGCGCCTACACCGGCTGCATGGCCGGCGCCTCGCTCATTGCCGATCTCGAACGGATGCTCCAGGACGCCGGCTTCGTCTCGGTCCGGATCGAGCCGAAGGATTCCTCCCGGAGCTTCATCCGTGAATGGCTCCCTGGCTCCCGGGTCGAGGACTTCCTCCTCTCCGCGGCCATCTCCGCCGTGAAGCCCTGATCCGCGACCATGAACCGCCTGCTCGCCGAGTTCCTCGGGACGTTCTTCCTGGTTTTCGCGGGAACCGGTGCGGTGGTCGTGGACGATCTCCACGGCCATCCGTTCGGCAGCATGGGCATCGCGCTGGTCTTCGGGCTCGCGGTGCTGACGTTGATCTACGCCTTCGGCGAGCTATCGGGCGCCCATTTCAATCCCGCGGTCACCTTGGGATTCGCGATTGCAGGACGCTTCCGCTGGAAGGAAGTCCCCGGCTATGCCACCGCACAATTCCTCGGGGCGCTCGGGGCTTCGGCCGTGCTTCGCCTTCTCTTTCCAACCCACAAGGGCCTCGGATCGACGGTACCCGCCGGAACCCCGACATCCGCGCTGGCGATGGAGATCCTGCTCACCCTGTTCCTGATGCTGGTGATCCTGCGGGTCTCCACCGGCGCCCGCGAAAAGGGAATCACGGCGGGCATCGCCGTCGGAGCCATGATCGGACTCGAGGCGATGTTCGCGGGGCCGTTCTGCGGTGCCTCCATGAATCCGGCCCGATCCACGGGTCCCGCCCTGGTCTCCGGACAACTCGCCCACCTCTGGGTCTACCTGGCTGCCCCGTGCATCGGAGCGTGGATCGCGGTGGGCATCGACCGGCTCCTCGGGCCGCCCCCAATGGCGCCGAGGGACTGAGCCGACGAAATCGAGACAGGCTGCCGCTCAACTCCGCGTCGATTTCCGGTTGGGAGACGATGCCCTCCGTCACCGTACCCAGCGGCTCCGAACGCACCCTTTGGGATTTCAGAATCCTCGCCGCAGGGACTCCCGGACGTCGTCAACCGTGACGCTTCGCATGATCCGCCGCAGCTCGTCCGGGCTCCCGGCGATGTCCCGCCCGTCGTAGCGGTAGAAGTCCAGGGGACGTCCCCCGACGCCCGGGTTCGGGATGCGGATCCAGTCCCGACGGCGTGGGTGAACCGGAGGATTCAGGGTCGGCGTCTCGATGACCCATTGACGCGGGACTTCCATGGCAGCGGCCACGTGCATGAAGACCGTGTCCACGCTGATGAACCCCGCGCATCGGGCAACGAGGGCCATGGCTTCCCGCAGCGTCGAGGTCTTGGCTTCCTGGAAGGCGACGCCAGTACGGCGGAGTTCGGCGTGCAACGCCGCTTCCTCCGGTCCACCGAACAGCACTGGCCGGATCCCCGGAAGGACGGACGGAAGCGCGCGAAGCAGCCCGGCCCAGTTCTCGAGCGGCCAACGCCGCAGGGCCAGGTTCTTGGTGCCGCCGGATCCCAGATGGATGCCGAGCATGTGCCCTTCCCCACCGACGTTTTCCGCACACCACCGAGCCGCCCATTCCCGCTCGGAAGGATCGAGGAAGACCTCGTAACGGGGATCAGGATCCGTCGGGCGCAGGCCGATCCGCTCCAGCAGGCGCAGGTTGTTCTCCATCGCGTGGAGCCCGTAGTCCTGGGGGCAGGAACGGGTGACCAACAACCGGTCAGGCCAACCTTGGTTCTCGTACTCGTGGCTCAGGCGTTCCCGGGCTCCGATCAACCGGGCGATAAACCGATATCCGCGCCGGCCTTGGGTGTGGGTGTTGATCGACAGGTCGTAGCGGCGTTTTCGAAGGCGCAGGCAGAAGGCGATGGAACCGGTCCGGGAACCGCCGAGGAAGTCATGCTGATGCACCTCGTCGACGTGGGGGTTGCCCAGGAGTACCTGGCGTGCCCCCTTCCACAGGACGAGGGCCTCGATGCGCGCCCGGGGATATTGGCGCCGCAGCTCGTGGAAGAGCGGCGTCGCCATGAGCGTGTCGCCGATTCCAGAGAGCGAGATGACCAGGATGCGGTCCACTTCCGGGGATGCTGCATCGGAACCGTGGCCGGGGCGATTCCGAAGGTGTCGCGGCTTCCCGTCGGGAGGGTCCCGCCGTTACGATCCGGAAAGGATCGGCGGATTTTTCGGCCGCCCCACCGCAGGACGGATGACATTCCGGCCTCCGGGAAGTACCCAAGCCGCCAACAAAGCATGAGTTCCGTCCAGAACACCGATGTCGTCGTCATCGGCGCCGGCATCGTCGGCATCGCCATCGCCACCCTCGAGTCCGAACGCGGACGCCGCGTGACCGTGCTCGAACGCGAGGAACGTCCTATCGGCGCGTCCACCCGGAACTTCGGATTGGTCTGGCCCATGGGACAGCAGGCGGGGCCGATGTGGGACCGCGCACAGCGTTCGCGGAAACGCTGGCTCGACCTCGCCCCCAAGGCGGGCTTCCACGCCGCGGCCAACGGCTCGCTCCACCTCGCGCACAACGAGCTGGAGAAGGCGGTCCTGACCGAGTTCCTCGGGCTGGCCCCTGCGGATTTCCAAGGCCAATGGCTGGAGGCCAACGAGGTGCCGGTCCGCTGCGCCGCGGTCCGCCGCGAAGGCCTGGTCGGTGGTGTCTGGAGCCCGCACGAAGCGACCGTCGACGGACGCGAGGCGCTGCCCAAGATGCTCGCCTGGCTCGCAAGGGAACGCGGCGTGGACGTCCGCTTCGACGCCGCCGTTTCCCGCGTCGAGGACCACGGTGTCTGGTCCGCCGCCGGACGCTTTCAGGCGAAGCGCATCTACGTCTGCACCGGCTCGGAACTGCGGATCCTCTACCCGTCGGTCTTCCGCGACTCGGGAATCACCAACTGCAAGCTGCAGATGTGGCGCACGCCTCCCCAGGCCGGTTCCTGGCGCCTCGGCCCCTCTCTCTGCGCCGGACTCACGCTGCTCCACTACGCCGCGTTCAACCCCTGCCCGTCCCTCCCGGCCCTGCGCAAGGCGTTCGAGGCCTCCCATCCGGAGTACATCGCCAATGGCATCCATGTGCTGGTCTCCCAGAACGGCTCCAACGAGGTGATCCTCGGGGACACCCACCACTACGGCCTCACCCAGGATCCGTTCCTGCACGAACGCCTCGACGCCTTGGTCGCGAAGTACCTCGACACGTTCGCGGTGCTTCCCGACGCCCGGGTCGCCGAGCGCTGGATGGGCGTCTACGCCAAGCTCCCCGGGAAGACCGAGTTCGTCCACGAACCGGAACCCGGTGTCACCATCGTCAACGCCCTGAGCGGCGCCGGCATGACGCTCTCGTTCGGCGTCGCAGAGGAAATCGTCCCGGCCTGATCCCCGGACCACCCTCATGAACCCTGCACCGGACGGCGCCCGCTCCCGCTTCACGGCCCTCCTGGACCGTCATCCGGCACTGTTCACGGCGGTCGCCGTGGCCTCCGCGTTCGGGGCGTACACCGCGATGTACGCCTTCCGGAAGCCTTTCTCCGCCGCGACCTTCTCCGGCCAGTCGGTGGGGGGCTACGACCTGAAGGGCCTGCTCGTGGTCGCCCAGATCCTCGGGTACACGCTCTCGAAATTCCTCGGGATCAAAGTGGTCAGCGAAGCCGGCGCCGGTCGCCGCATCGCGCTCATCGGCGGCCTCATCGCCCTAGCCTTCGCGCCGCTGGCCCTCCTTCCGGTCGTCCCGACCTGGGCCCGGGTGCTCTGCCTCTTCATCAACGGACTCCCTCTCGGAATGATCTGGGGACTCGTCTTCGGCTTCCTCGAGGGACGGCGTGTGACCGAGTTCCTCGGCCTCGGGATGAGCGTGAGCTTCATCTTCGCCTCCGGTTGGACGAAGTCCGTCGGCGTCTTCCTGATGCAGAAGGGCGGCGTCGCCGAGAACTGGATGCCCGCCGCCACCGGCCTGGTGTTCGTCCCGCTGCTCGCAGCCTGCCTTGCCGGACTCGCCCTGCTGCCACCGCCCAATGCCGAGGACGTCGCCACCCGCAGTCGCCGGGATCCCATGTCCGCCGAGGCCCGCCGCCGCTTCCTCCGGGAGAACTTCCTGATCCTGGTGTTCCTCATCGTCCCCTACGTTTTGCTCACGGTTTTCCGAGACCTGCGTGACACGTTCATGGCCGACGTGCTCAAGGAGCTCGGCCACCCGCCGGACCCGGCGTTCTTCGCCCGGGTCGAGACCTGGGTGGGAATCGGCGTCCTGGCAGCCTTGGCGGGACTCTGGTTCATCAGGGACCACTGGAAGGCGCTCGGAGTCTATCACGTGCTCATCGCTCTCGGCTCCATCCTGGTGGGAGGCTCCACGCTGGCCTTCTCCAAGGGGATGATCGGCCCGTCCGCCTGGATGATCCTCACCGGCCTCGGCGGCTACCTCGGGTACGTCCCGTTCAACAGCATCCTTTTCGACCGCTTCCTCGCCGCCACCCGCAAGGTGGCCACCGCGTCGTTCCTGATCCAGATCGCCGACTCCCTGGGCTACCTCGCCTCGGCGTCGCTCTATCTCCAACGGACCTTCTCGAAGACCAAGCCCGCGTGGACGCGCCTCACCCTGGACTGCGGCCTGGGACTGGCGGTGCTGGTTCCGGTCTTCCTGGCGGTTTCCTGGTGGTGGCTGGGCCGTGAACGGTCCCGCAGCCACACCGGCGCCAAGCCGGACTGACCTGACTTCCAAAGTCCTCGGGCCCGGTCCGGAGACAGGTTTGTCACAATTCCGACAGGATCCGTGAACTCCGCCATCGGAACGTCGCTCGCGACCGCCGACGGATTTGCTTAGCTGAGGATCATGTCGAAGTCGAAGTCCCCGGCCATCGCGTCGGGGCACCCCGGACGCCGGGGATTCACCCTCATTGAGCTGCTCGTCGTGATCGCGATCATCGCGATTCTGGCAGGAATGCTCCTGCCCGCCCTGGGCAAGGCCAAGTCGAAGGCGCTCCAGACCCAGTGCCTCGGAAACACCCGCCAGATCGGGTTGGCCACCACCCTCTACGCGCAGGACAACGTCGAGTACTACCACCACCGCGGCAGCGCGGGGAACTACTCCCTGCCGAATCACGGCAAGTGGACCAGCAGCCCACAGTCCGAGGTCCTTCTGCCCTCCGACCACTCCGAGGCCTACTGGGGGATCGCCTACTTCAACTATCTCAAGGGCCCACGTCAGATGTTCCGCTGCCCTTCCGCCAAGCGCGTGGATGAGTGGCGCGAGGACGGCCTGACCTACCCTTCCGCATGGTGGCTCAATTCCTCGATCGGGATCAGCCAGTACGTCCTGAATCCGCCGGCCCGCGGCAATCCCGCCGAAGTCGATTCCTCGGTCCGACGCCGGATCAGCTCCTTCGAGAATCCGTCGTCGACCCTGTTCGCGCAGGACTCCGGCGAACAGAAGATGGAAGGCGCCGACGATTCGACCGGCCTGTTCCCCGGCCGCACGGAATGCCTCACCCAATGGAAGTACTCCCTCGCCGGGCTCTATCCCGGATTCAAGTGGGAGTTCGAGTGGTTCCGCCACAGCCGCCGCTCGATGATCATCTGGATGGATGGCCACTCGAGCACGATTCCCTACTCGAAAACCGGCTACGACTACCGCTGGTACACCGGTGAAGCCCCCCTGCAGGCCGCGCCATGAAGAATCCCATGGAAGCCATCCGTCGCCTCACGATCGGAATCGCGACCCTGGCAATCCTGGCCGCTGCGGGATGCGGAGCCGATGGCGATGCGCGCCCGGCTACCGTCACCGCGGAACAAGCCCCATCCACTCTCAAGGACGCCTTCAAGGGGGCGTCGGACGAGGTCCGCGGCCAAGCGGATGCCGCCGGTTCCGCACTCGGAGGCGGCGACGCCCCGGGCGCCTTCTTCACGCTGGTGGATCTCTCCGGACGTCCCGACCTGACCCCGCAGCAGCGCGAAGCCGCGGCCGCGGCCATGATGGCGGCCAAGGCGAAACTCGCCGCCGCCGCCGCCCAGGGCGACGCACGATCCCGCGAGGCCTTGGAGACCTACTCCTCGGGCAAGTGACCGGGACGAGCAGGCCGTCTGGAATCCGGGAACACGGTCGTGCGCGGGGCCGCACCGGCGGCGTCGGACACTGACCTCTGTCGGAGTCCGACCTCAATCGGTCGCAGTATTCCTCTTCATCGAACTCCCGGTTTCTTCGACATCGCGTATCCGTTGCAGGTGCGGCACTTCTCACGGCTGCCGACCCTCAATGAATTTTCGTTAACGATACTCGCATCAAGTCCATCCCAACGCGGTCCCACCCGCGCCGCAGGGATTGCGATTCCAAGCCATGGAACGGTCAGGGATTTTCCTAGCCGGGTCGTGAGGCGCCGGATACACCCCAATGATGCCGTTTCAAAAAGGCAACCGAATCATCACCGTCCGGACCCGCTCAGGAGGCTTCACCCTGATCGAGTTGCTCGTCGTCATCGCGATCATCGCCATCCTGGCCGGGATGCTCCTTCCCGCGCTGGCCACGGCCAAGGCCAAGGGCGCCCAGGCGGCCTGCATGAACAACCTCCGGCAGATCTCGATCGGCACGACGATGTATCTGCACGACAACAACGACTTCTTCCACAATCGGTTCGGTTCGGCCCCGAACGACGGCCAATGGACGCTGTCGCCGGCCTCGCAGGAAATCCTTTCCCCGACGAATCCGGCGGCCTACTGGGCGACCGCCTACATCGGGTATTTCGGCGGCGCCAAGAGGATCGGGCGCTGCCCGGGCGCGA
>JAIXUV010000304.1 GCA_027483345.1 Verrucomicrobiales bacterium
CAACGCGGGGATCCCACGAATCCCCTTTCCCGCGGAGCCACTCCCGGCTTTCCTCCGCCCCTCATTATGCTCAAGGCCGGTATCGTCGGTTTGCCCAACGTCGGGAAATCCACCCTGTTCAACGCCGTCACCCGAACCCGGAAGGCGCAGGCGGCGAACTACCCGTTCTGCACCATCGACCCGAACGTCGGCATCGTCACCGTCCCGGACGACCGCCTCCAGGTGCTCCAGAAGATCGCGAAGACCTCCGTGGTCATCCCGGCGGCGATCGAGTTCGTCGACATCGCCGGCCTCGTGAAGGGCGCCTCGGCGGGCGAAGGGCTCGGGAACAAGTTCCTCAGCCACATCCGCGAGGTCGACGCCATCGTCCAGGTCGTCCGCTGCTTCGAGGACGCCGACATCCACCACGTGGCGGGCACCGTGGATCCGGTGCGCGACATCGAGACCATCAACACCGAACTCGTCCTCGCCGACCTCGAGTCGGTGAACAAGCGCCTGGACAAGGTTGCCAAGGACGCCAAGCGGGGTGACAAGGACGCCCAGGCGGAGCAGGCGGTGTTGCTGAAGCTCAAGCCGCACCTCGACGACGGCAAACCCGCGCTGACCTGCGAGCTCTCCAAGGAGGACCTCGTCTTGTCCCGCACCTTCTGGCTGCTGACCGACAAGCCGACGATCTTCGCCTGCAACGTGAAGGAGGGGGACCTGGCCACCGCCGATTCCAATCCGTACGTGGTCGCCGTCCGCGAATACGCCAAGGCCCATCTCGGCTGCGAGACGGCCATCATCAGCGCCCAGATCGAGAGCGACCTGGTGGATCTCAGCGACGAGGAGGCCAAGGCGTTCCTCGCCGAGATGGGCGTGAAGGAATCCGGAGTCGGTTCCCTGATCCGCGCCACCTACCACCTGCTCGGCCTGCGGACCTATTTCACGGCGGGCGAGAAGGAGGTCCGCGCCTGGACCATCCACAAGGGCGACACCGCCCCGAAGGCGGCCGGGGTCATCCACAGCGACTTCGAGCGCGGCTTCATCAAGGCCGAGACCGTGGCCTATGCGGACCTGGTCTCGTGCGGTTCCGTGGCCATCGCCCGCGAGAAGGGTTTGTACCGCATGGAAGGCAAGGAATACGTCGTGGCCGACGGCGACGTCCTCCTTTTCAAGTTCAACGTCTGAGTCGGAACGCGGTCCAAGACGACCACGACGGGCGGCCCGGATTTCCTCCGCGGCCGCCCGTCTCGCTTCTGGGCACCCCCAACCGAGCGCCCCATCCGGAATGGCTCAGGCCCCCACGACCTTCGACAGGAGCGTGTTCATGCGCTGGAGCATGGCGCGCGGATCCTCCAGGCGGCCGGAGGCGAGGCGGGCCTGGTCGAACAGTTGTTCCGCAACGAGGCCGGCCAGCATGGCGTCGGTCTGGCGCAGCTGGTTCAGCTTCACCACCACCGGGTGACGCGGGTTGATCTCGAGATCCGGGGCGGAATCCATGCCCGCCGCCGACGGATCCTTCCCCATCATCTTCAACGTCCGGCGCATGGTGCCGGTCATGAACTTGTCGCTCTCGACCGCCACCACCGGGCTGTCCACCAGCCGCTTCGACGACCGCACGGCGTTCACCCCTTCGCCCAGCGTCGCCTTCAGCCAGCCCGACAGAACGTTGGCGTCGTCGTCGCTCAAGGCGCCGTCCTTGTTGGCGTTCTCCAAGTCCAGTTCCGCCTTCTCGGCCGCCGTGATTTCCTTGCCCTCGAACTCGCGCAGGCGGTCCATCACGAACTCGTCGATCGGATCGTCCACGAACAGCACCTCGAACTTGCGCTCGCGGAACACCTCGAAATACGGGCTCGCCTCCGCCGACGCGCGGTCCTTGGCGAGGAGGTAGTAGATCTCCTTCTGCCCCTCGGGCATGCGCTTCACGTAGTCGGCGAGCGAGGTCTTCTTCCCGGCCTCCGTCGCGGAGGACTCGTAGCGCAGGAGCTTGCCGAGGGCGGCCTGGTTCTCCCAGTCGCTGAGGACGCCTTCCTTGAGGAAGCGATGGTACTCCGCATGGAACTTCCCGTAGGCCTCGGCGTTCTTCTCCGCCTCCTCCGACAGGTGCTTCAGGAAGCGGTTGGTGAGGGCCTTGCTCAGCTTCCGCATGAGGTCGGAATCCTGCATCCGCTCACGGGACACGTTCAGCGGCAGGTCCTCGCTGTCGACCACGCCGCGGACGAAACGAAGCCATTCGGGGAGCAGTCCGCGGGGCTTGGAATCGATGAGCACCTTGCGGCAGTAGAGGTGGACGTCGGACTCCTGTCGCACCATGCCCGGCATCTCCAGGCTGCGCGACGGCACATACAGCAGCGCCTGGATCGCGATCGGGGCGTCGGCGGTGAAGTGCAGGCGGTAGAGCGGCGCCTCGGAGTCGTGGGCGAGGTACTCGTAGAACTCGGTGTACTCCTCCTCCTTCACCTCGTTCTTGGAGCGGGCCCAGATGGCCTGGACGGTGTTGACCCGCGTGCCGTTGAGCTCGAGGGGGAAGGCGACGAAGTTCGAATACCGCCTGATGATCCGCTCGAGCGTGGGGCCCTTGGCGAAGTCCTTCGCGTCCTCCTTGAGGGTGAGGACGATCCGCGTGCCGGGAGTGGCCTCGGGCGCCGGTTCCAGGGTGAAGCCACCGCCCCCTTCGCTGGTCCAACGCCAGCCCTCGCCGGCCTCGCGCTGGGATCGGCTGTACACGTCCACCCGCTGCGCCGCCATGAAGGCAGAATAGAAACCCACGCCGAACTGGCCGATGAGGCGCGTGTCCGGCTTCTGCTGCTCGGCCAAGGCCTTGAGGAAGGCCTTGGTCCCGGAATGCGCGATGGTGCCCAGGTTCTTCACCAACTCGTCCCGGGTCATGCCGATTCCCGTGTCGGCGATGGTCAACGTGCCCGCGGACTCGTCGGTCGTGACGGTGATCGAAGGGGAGGCCTCTTCCCCCGCGACCTCGCCGCTGGTGCGGAGGAAACGGATCTTCTCGCACGCGTCGGCCGCGTTGGAGACGAGTTCCCGGACAAACACCTCGCGGTCGGTGTAGAGCGAGTGGATGACGATGCTGAGAAGCTGTTGGATCTCGGCTTGGAAGGAATGCTGTTCCGGCTGGCTCATGTTTCGACGGTTCGGATCGCGGTTTCGGATTCGTTGCCGCCCCGGCGGCCAATGGGCCCTGACCGGAGCGGAACGGCATTTCTAGTCGCCCAACCGCATCCGCTGTCAAGGCCCCCGGAGGTCCACCCGTGCATTGTTGCCGATCGCGGACTCAATTCCGGCCGGAATCCGCCGATGGGTCAGGTGTCGGCCCATGCCCAAACGCACGACCAACTCGACCCCGACCCGAGGATCCGAACGGACGTCCTTCCGCGGGACCGTCGCCAAAGCCTGGTTTTTCGGCTGGTTCCTGGCGATCGGCGTTCCGATGACGATGCTCGCGGCGAAGCACTGGAGTCCACTGCCCCAACCGGGACAAAGGACGGGCGTCCAGCGCGCCACGGGCTCCGGATGGACCGCGGTCCACGTCCTGGTCGCGGAGTGCGGCTGCTCGCGGCGCCTCGCCAAGCACCTCGCCCGCAGGGGCCCCTCGGACTCGGTCCACGAGTCGGTCCTGATCGTCGAACCGGATCCCGCCGTGGAGTCCTCCCTCACCAAGTCCGGCTGGACTGTCCGTGTGGCCAACCCGGACGAGGCAGCCAGGGAACTGGGGGTCGAGGGCGGGCCCTTCCTCTTCGTCTTCGGCCCGGACGGTACGCCCGGCTACGCGGGGGGCCACGGACCACGCCCCGGCGCCCCCGACGCCTGGCAAGATTCCGACCTCATCGCCGCCGCCGTCGCCGGACGCCGGCCGTCGCCGCTCCCGGTCTACGGTTGCGGGGTCTCGGATCGTTTCACGGCGACACGACGCCTCACCACCCTCGGATCTCTTTC
>JAIXUV010000236.1 GCA_027483345.1 Verrucomicrobiales bacterium
AGTGCCGTGAACTGGAACTGCTTCGGTCCCGCCGGAAACAGCGTCACGAAGGACGGATTCCCCAACTGGCCCGCCAGCAGGAGGTCCGCCCTCTGGAATCCCAGGGTCGCCAGTGATTCCTGGAAGGCGGCGTTGTTCCAGAGCGCCACCGCCACGGCCTCGTCCTCCGACAGCCGGTCCCGCCCCTCGATTCCCTGAGGCTTCTGGGTCGCTTCGGTCTGGGGAACACCCCGGGTATCCGCGAGCACCCGTCCCGTCAGGTCCGACGGCGACGGAGCCGTCGTGCATCCGAAGAGGAACGTCCCGACGAACGCCACGGACAGCGATCGGATCGTCTTGCCGGACGGTAGGCCGTCGGCACGGGGCTCGGCATGGTTGGACGGGCGCGTCGTCATTCCCTTCCCCGCCACCGTCGCGTCCTCATGTGAACGGACCATGAACCCCAGATGAATTCTTGTTCATCGAATCCCCGACGGGACCGAGACCCCGACGGAAGGCCCGACACGCCACTTGCCCCGTCCACACCCCGTGCCCTTCACAAATGCCGAGTCGGTGGGAACCGCGGTTTCAATTCGGGAGTTCAAAGGCGCACCGGGAGATGGTTTGACATCCATCCGCCGTCGCCGGAGTGGTCTCCCCAGTGCACGTCGTTCTCGTCGAGGATCAACGGAAGATGGCCGACTTCATCCGCAAGGCCCTGCAGGCGGAGGGCTTCTCGGTCGATTGGTTCCAAAGCGGGGAAGACCTCCTCCTCGCCCTCAAGGCCCAGCGCTACGACGTCATCGTCCTGGACATCATGCTTCCGGGCCGCGACGGCCTGCAGACGCTCCAGGATCTCCGGAAGTCGGGGGTGGGGACCCCGGTCATCCTGCTGACCGCACGCGGCGAGGTGGAAGACCGCGTCCGGGGCCTCAACGCCGGCGCCGACGACTATCTACCGAAACCCTTCGTGCTGGCGGAGCTGGTCGCCCGGGTGCGCGCGTTGGGTCGGCGGTCCGTCGAGGCGCGTCCCGTCGAGCTCCGGATCGCGGACCTCTCGGTCGACACCGTCAGCCGGGAGGTGAAGCGCGGCGGAAGGACCATCGAACTGACACAGAGGGAGTACCGTCTCCTCGAGTACCTGATGCGCTCCTCCGGTCGGGTCTGCAGCCGCATGGCCATCGTCGAGGCCGTCTGGGACTACGACTTCGATCCGGGATCCAACCTGGTCGACGTGTACATCAAGCGGCTTCGCGACAAGATCGACCAGGAGGGTTCCGTCCGCCTGTTCAACACGGTCCGCGGGGTTGGCTATTCGCTGAGGGTTCCCCAATGACCATCCGCCAGCGCCTGACTCTCTGGTATGGCGGCGTGCTGTTGCTCGTCGTGGTCCTCACGGCGGCGATGATGTACTTCGAGCTGATCGTGGAACGCGGTTGGCGCGAGGCCGAGGGACAACCCCACGTCCCGGTCACGCAGGAGATCGCCGAGGTCGTCGCCTACTGCCTGCTCCCTTTGACACTGGTCGCGGTCTGCGGCGGTTGGTGGCTGCTGCAGAGGAGCCTCAGGCCCTTGGAACGGCTCGTCCAGGACGTGGAGCAGTTGCGCGCCGACAACCTGAGCCGGCAGTTGCCCCGGACCGGGAACCGGGACGAGGTCGACCGCCTGACCGAGGCCCTGAACCTGAGCCATGCGCGCCTCGAGGATTCCTTCCGCCGGGTCCGGGAATTCACCATCGGCGCCTCGCACGAACTCCGAACCCCGTTGGCCGTGATCCACGGCGAGATCGAGACGGCCCTCAACTCGCCGGGCCTGTCCCCGGAGCATCGGGAGATGTTCGCCGGCCAACTGGACGAGATCCAACGCCTGACACGGATCGTCTCCGACCTGTCCCTGCTGGCGAAGGTCGATGCCGGCCGCGTGTCCTTGGCACCGGTGCCGGTCAGCCTGGATGAACTGGTGCGGGAAAGCTTCGGCGACGCGCAGATCCTGGCCCAGGCGAGAGAGGTGTCCGTCTCGTTGGACCGATGCGAGGCCACCACCATCCTAGGGGACCGTCATCGGATTCGGCAGCTCCTCCTCGCCCTCACCGACAACGCAGTGAAGTACAACCACCCCGGAGGGCGGGTCGAATACCGGCTGATCGCGGATCGTGGAGACGTCCTGCTGGAGATCGGCAACACGGGCAAGGGGGTTCCGCCGGAACTGGTTCCCCGCGTCTTCGACCGGTTTTTCCGCGCGAATCAGGAGTGCAACATGGAGGCCGAAGGATCCGGCCTTGGATTGAGCATCGCGAAGTGGATCGTCGAATCGCACCATGGCTCCATCGAGTTCCTCTCGGACTACGGCGTCTACACCCGGGTCCGGGTCCGGTTTCCGGAAATGCCGCCCGCGGAACCGGCGGCAGGCGGCTGATTGGAACAGGGACTCACTCCCATAACGGGGCCGCTTCAAGAGAGGATTGGGATCCGACTACTTCCAGTTCCGGCACGATTCGACGTAGGCGACGAAGGCGTCGTTCTGGAGGAGCTTCACTTTGGTTCAATTGGTTTCGGGAACGAGGGCACCTTGATTGCATTCCAGGTCGGGTTCACGGACGTCGAAGTTATGGCGCCTTTGAAATGCCCATTCCGCAGCGAGGCGGCCGGCTTGTTGCCCAGAAGCCGTGGGCGCTCCATTCTGGAAATCGCGTCATCGATGCGGCGGCTGGCCGGCCTTCGGACAACAATGGCTTGGATCCACATCATCTCGTTCACTTCGCGGACTCGGACCTTGGCGATGGTGCTCGCATTGGTTTTGGACGGCTTGCTGGTTCAGGCCGCCCGGCCGCCGGTCAGCATCATCTTCGACACCGATGTGGACCAAGACTGCGACGACATCGGTGCGCTCTTCGTCCTGCACGGCGCGGTCGAGCGGGGGGAGGCACGTCTCTTGGGGACTATCGGGTGCACGTCTTCGGACGCGATCGCGCCATGCCTCGATGCCATCAACACTTGGTTTGGCCGACCGGAGATCCCGGTCGGGACGCTCAAGGACGCGGGATTCCTCGACCACCAGGGATTCGGCAATGAGATCCTCCGGCGCTACCCACGGAAGTTCGCCTCTGGCAGGGACTACCCCGATGCGGTGAAGCTCTACCGTCGTTTGCTGGCGGAACAGCCCGACGGCAGTGTGCTGGTGCTGGCGGTCGGCCCGCTGCGAAACCTGGCGAACCTCCTCAAATCGCCGCCCGATGACCTCAGCCCAATGGACGGCCGAGCACTGGTCGCGAAGAAGGTACGACAGCTGGATGTGATGGGCGGAAACTATCCGCCATCCGATGCACGGGAAGCCGAGTGGAACTTCAAGCAGGATCCCGCCTCGGCGGCGCTGGTCTGCTCGGACTGGCCCACGCCGATCCTCTTCAATGGCGATGGAGGCTCGATCAACTCGGGACGGCGCGTGACCTACGAAAT
>JAIXUV010000075.1 GCA_027483345.1 Verrucomicrobiales bacterium
GTGGTCAACGTCCTGACCCCCTGCCTCATCCTCGACAAGGTCCTCGGCAACGAGGCGCTCCGCCGTCCGAGCAACCTGCTCGTCCCGCCCCTGTTCGGATTCGGCGGAATCGTCATCGGCATCGGGCTGTGCTGGATCTTCCGCAGGAGACTTGGACTCGGTTCCGACGCGGCCCAACGGACTTTCTCCCTCGTCGCCGGACTCCAGAACTACGGTTACGTCCCCTTCCCGCTCATCCTGACCCTGTTCGCCAGCCACCCGGACACGCCGGGCGTGCTCTTCGTCCACAACCTCGGCGTCGACATCGCCATGTGGACCCTCGGTCTCATGACCCTGGGCCACGCCAGCGGTTGGCGTGAGTGGCGGCGTCTGCTCAACCCGCCGATCGTCGCGATCCTCATTTCGATCCTGCTCAACGTGGTCGGCGCCCAGCGGTTCCTACCGAAGGCGGTGCTGACGACGGCCGCGATGCTGGGCGCCTGCGCCTTCCCCCTTGGGATCGTCCTCACCGGGGCCACGATGGCCGACCAGACCCGCGAACTGCGCTCGTCCGACACGGTGCGGACCGTCGCCTGGGCCTCGCTCTTCCGCCTCGGCCTGATCCCGCTGGCGATGCTCGCCGTCGCGATGGTGGTGCCGACCTCCGAGGAGCTGCGCCGTGTCCTCGTCGTCCAGGCCGCGATGCCCGCCGGCGTCTTCCCGATCATCCTCGCCCGCATGTACGGTGGCCACCCCGCCACCGCGGTCCGCATCGTCATCGGCACCTCGCTGATCGGCATCCTCACCATCCCCTTCTGGATCCAGCTCGGGCTCCGCTGGCTGAAGGTCGGTCCCTGAGCCGGCCGGCGCCCAACCATCGACCCTGATGTACAGATATTCGGAACTGCCCTCGGGACTGCGTGTCGTCTCCGCCCGGATGCCCCACCTCGCCAGCGTCTCGCTGGGGATCTGGGTCGGCACCGGCGGACGCTATGAGGCCGCCGACAACAACGGCGCCGCCCATTTCATCGAGCACATGCTGTTCAAGGGCACCCGCCGGCGTTCGGCAGCCCGGATCTCCCAGGACGTCGAGGGCGTTGGCGGCTACCTCAACGCTTTCACCGACGAGGAGCTGACCTGCTTCTACAGCCGGGCCGTGGCCGCGAGGATGCCGGACCTGCTCGACGTGCTGCTCGACATGTTCCTCGAGTCCCGCTTCTCCCCCGCCGAGGTCGAGAAGGAACGCGAGGTCATCCTCGAGGAACAGTCGATGTACCTCGACCAACCGGCGGAGCTGGTCCACGACGTCCTCAACGCCACGCAGTTCCCAAGGCATCCCCTCGGCCGCCCCGTCATCGGCACCCCGCGGTCCGTCCGTTCGCTGGGCCGGAAGGAGCTGCTGGCCTTCCTCGGAGACCAGTATGTCGCCGGACGCACCGTCGTTTCGGCCGCCGGCAACGTGGACCACGACGACCTAGTCGCGCGGTTGACCCGCATCGACCCGATGTTCCGCCGCGCGCCGATTCGAACGCCGGCGCCGGCGCCCGCGCCGCGCGGGTTCCCGGTCGTCCGCCTTCGCACACGCGAGACCGAGCAAACGCACCTCGCCATCGGATTCCGGACGCTCCCGCGGACCGATCCGCGCCGGTTCGCGCTGCGGTTGCTCAATGTCGTCCTCGGCGAGAACATGAGTTCGCGCCTCTTCCAGGTCGTCCGCGAGGACAACGGCCTCGCATACAACATCCAAAGCACGGTCAGCGCCTGGAGCGACTGCGGCGACCTGGTGGTTTCGGCCGGACTCGACGACCGACAGCTGGAACGGGCCCTGCGCCTGGCGCTGGGCGAAGTCCGGCGATTGGCATCGCGGGCCGTGGGCAAGGCGGAGCTGCTGCGGGCGAAGGACTACGCCACGGGCCAGGCCGATCTCGCCCTGGAAGGCTCGGAACAGGTGATGATGTGGCTGGGGGAACAGGTCCTCGGACATGGACGCGTCACACCGCCCGAGCAGTCCCGCGAGAAGGTCGCCGCAGTCACCGCCGCCGAGATCCGCGCCGTCGCCGCCGAGTTCCTGCAACCCGGCAACCTCTCGCTCGCCCTCGTCTCCACGCGCGATTCGGATGCCGGCCTCAACCGCATCCTGCATCGCGCGTTCAACTGAACCGGCGACACCCCGACGACGGACTCCTCTTGCGGCCGACTACGGCTTCCCGTCGAGAACGACGCTCTCACCCATGGCCTTCTCCAGCCGTGCACGGGCCACGGCGCCATCCCGCAATGCCTGGCTGTACACGGTGCGCGCCTGGGTCAGTGCGGTCTGCGCGGAGAGCACATCCAACTGCGTTCCGCTGCCCGCCTCGGAACGGGCCGTCGCGAGACGAAGCGCCTCCTCGGCCTGCTCGATGACCTTCGCCTGCGAGAGCAGGACCTCACGCGCCTCGGACCATCCTGAATGCGCCGTACGGACCTCCAGCTCGATGCGACGCTGGGTGTCCTCAATCTCGATGCGGGACTTCTCCTCGCGGCTCTTCGCGGCCTGGACCCGCCCTTTCGTCGCCCCGAAGTCGAAGATGTTCCACGTCATCTGCCCACCCACCGTCCAACCGTTGAGGTCCTGGGTGAGGTCCCGGACGAAGTTGCGGCTCTGCCAGCCGTATCCGGCCGTCCCAGCCAGGGTCGGATAATAGTCGGACTTGGCCTGGATGACCTCCTCATGGCGGAGCTTTTCCCCGGCCCGGGCGGCCGCGATCTCCGGACGGTTCGTCAGTGCACGCACGATGGCGGCGCTCACACCCACCTCGAGCGGTTCGTCCTGCAGGCGCCCGGACACCGAGAGCGGGATGTCCTCGCCAACTTCCTTGGGAACGTCGAAGCCGAGGAGGTTCGCAAGGTTGTTGCGGGAGTTCCGGAGCTGGTTCCGGGCTCGTATCAGCGGCGGACGCGCATTCGCCAACTCGACCTCGGCCCGCAGCACGTTGAAACGGGGAACGGTTCCCGCCTCGAAGCGGCGCCGGGTGTCGGCCAGTTCACGGTCGAGCAACTGGATCGAAGCCTCCTGCACGCGGATCTGTTCCGCGGCGAGCAGGATGTCTTGGTAGGCGATCCGGACGTCGAGAAGCGTGTTCGCCACCAGGGCCTTGTAGGAAGCGAGGGCGGCTTCGCGAGTGATCGCGGACGAACGACGGCTGGAGCTCAGGCGTCCGCCGGCGAGGATCGGCTGGGTGACCACCAGGTTCGCGTTCCAGCTCTGGTTGTTCTGGAACGAAACCGCCGGAGCACCGGGCGCAAACGCCACCTTCTCGATCCGGTTCTCGTCGATCTGCTGGTAGGCCCCCGTGGCGGCGAGCTGCGGACGCGAGACGGCCGACTGCTGGATCGCCAAGCCATGCGCCTCCTGGATCTCCTGGCGTCCCTTGAGAAGGGCTGCGTTGCCCTTCAGGGCCAGCGACAGGGCGTCGCCCAGCCCCAGGGCGTTGGTGGGCCACATGGGCGCCGCGGCGGAATGGACGGCGACCAGCAGCGCCGGGAGAAGCAGACGGGTTCTCGGTTTCATGGGAATCACGGTTGGGAAGTTCAGGGATTGGCGGCGGACCGGGCGACACGCTCGACGAACACGTCAACCTGCTGGCCGACATACACGGGGAACTTCGGGCGGTCGAACTCGTACACGATCTGAAGGACGCGGGTGTCGACCCGCTCAAGGCTGTCACCGGTCAGGCTGCGCTTCGGCACGACATACGGTTCGAAGCGCACGAAGCGCAGGTCCATGCGGAGTTCCGGATGGCCCTTGAGCGAGGCCACCGCCGGACGGTTCGGTTCCACAAGCACCGCGTTCTGTTCGTCCACCTCCGCCCGGACCTGGAGCGTGTCGGTGTCGCCGAGGAGCATCAGGGTCTCGCCCGAGGCGCCCGCGGTGGCGAACTCGCCCTCGCGGATGTTCACCTGCAGCATCCGGCCGTCACGGGGGGCGCGGACGGTCAGCAGCCCGAGTTCGGTCTTCGCCTGATGGAGCTGCGCCGCAGCCACGGCCTCCGCGGCGTGTTGGGCAGCCACCCGGGCCTTGGCTGCGGCCAACTGGAATCCGCGGCGCTTCACCTCGTCCTCCGTCGCCACACGGTCCTTCTCCAGCCGCGTGAACCGCGCCAACTGGTCCGTCCAGTCCTCCACCAACGCCTCATCCACCGCCGCCTGCGCCCGGATGGAGGCCACCTGCGCCTCCTGGGCCGCGATCCGCGCGACGACCTCGCGGGAATCCAGCTCGAACAGCGGGTCGCCCTTCTTCACCGCGTCACCGGCGCGGACCTTCACCGCGATCACCAGACCGGACCGCGGACTGGCGACGCGCACGTTCTCACGGGCGGCCTCGATCAGGCCGGTCGCCGCCACGGTCGACGGATACGGAGACCGGGCCGGGGCCGACACCGGTCCCGGATCGGGCGGACGCTGGCCCTGGAGCCGCACCAGTCGCACCGCGGCGACCACGCCGAGCACCGCCAACCAGAAGGAAACACGCTTGAAGAGGATCATCGTCGAAAAGGTTCAGTGGGTCATGGAAACGAACTCGCCCAAGGCGGCGCCATCGAGCACCCGGGTGACACGGCCGTCCTCCATCTCGGTGATGCGGTCGGCGTAACGGTAGGTCCGCGGATCGTGGGTCACGATGATCACGCAACGACCGGGCGCACGGGCGACGCCGGAGAGGATGTCCATGATCTGGTGCCCCGTCGCGGAGTCGAGGGCGCTGGTCGGCTCGTCGCAGATCAGCAGGCGCGGTTCGTGGACCAGTGCGCGGGCGATGGCCACCCGCTGTTGCTGACCGCCGGAAAGCTGGGTGGGACGCTTGTTCTCGCGGCCCTCGAGTCCGACCTGTTTCAGGAGCTGGGCCGCCTTCTCCTCGGCCGTCCGGCGGCCGGCTCCGTTGAGCAGCAGTGGCACCGACACGTTCTCCACCAGGGTCAGGGTCGGGATCAGGTTGAACTGCTGGAAGATGAACCCGATGTTCGAGCGCCGGAACCGGGTCACCGCGCCTTTGCTCATGCCGTCGAGGCGGGTGCCGAACACCGAGACGTCGCCTTCGTCCCAGTCGAGCGTGCCGGCCACCACGCTGAGCAGCGTGGTCTTGCCGCAACCCGACGGGCCGACCACGAGATGCAGCTCGCCCTCGGCGGCCGAGAAGTCGATGCCCTTGAGCGCGACGGTCCGGGCGTCGCAGACGCCGAAGGTCTTGATGACGCCGCGGACACGGACCGCGCCGTCGGCATGGGGGGAAGCGGTCGGGGTCATCCGCGGAAGACAATGGCGGGTTCGAGACGGGCGACCTTGCGGATGCCGAAGAGCGCGGCGAGCACACAGATCACGAGGACGGCGCCGAAGGTCTGGACGAGGTAGAGCGGCACGAGCTTGAACGGCGGTTGGCCGGACTGGGCGACCGCCAATCCGAACACCGCCGTCAGTCCGAGTCCGAGGCCGTAGCCGATGACCCCGACGGTGATGGCCTGGAAGAGCAGCATTCCTGCGAGCAGCCCGTTGCCGGCGCCCATCGCCTTGAGGGCGCCGAGGTTCTTCAGGTTCTCCAGGACGAAGGAGTAGAAAGTCTGCCCTGAGACGGCCACGCCGACGATGAACCCCAGGATGATGGTGGTCATGAAGGACGCCGGGATACCGGTGTTGCGCCAGATCCAGGCGACCGTGGAACGCTCGAACTCGGGCACCGTGTAGGCCTTCATGCCGGTCTCCGCCGCGATCCGCCGGGCCACCTCCTCGGCCGGGATGCCCGGCTTCGGTTCGGCGAGGATCATGGACAGCATCTTGCGCTGGCGGGGCGCGTACTGGAGAGCCTGATCGTAGCTGGTGAAGACGTAGGGATAGCCGAAGAAGTGCCGTTCGGTCTTGCAGACGCCGACGACCCGCGCCTCCCGGTCGTTGATCTCGAAGGTGTCGCCAACCTTGAGGCTGCGCCCTAGTCCTGCGCCCAGCCGCGTCGGCTGTGCCGCGAGTTCATCGACCACCACGGTGTTCGGCACCCGGAGCTGCGAGATGTCGCCGTCCACCATGACGGCAGGCCGTCCATACAGCGTTCCGCCATGCAGGCCGATCAGCTGCACCTGCTTGTCCGATCCGTCGGCGGCGCGCGCCTTCATCACCCCCTGGAACAACGGCACAGCGAAGTCGACGCCGTCCACCGAGCGCACCCGGTTGACGTCGGTGTCCCGCAACGCCTTGGTCTCGTTCACCTGTTCGACCCGGGATTCCACGACCCAGATCGAGGCCCGCATGTTGCGCATGTGGCTGGTGGTCCAGGAAAGCAGGCCCTGGAACACGCCGTTCTGCTGCGTCATCAGCAGCGACGAGAATGTCAGGCCGCCGACAAGCATGATGTACTTGGCGCGGTCTCCGAGCAGCATCTTGAGGGCGAGCAGGTACATTGTTCAGTTCCTTCCCTTCGCGATCCGGCGTGCCGCGGGCCTGATGACCGCCGCCGTTCCCGGAGTCCCCTTCCCCTTGGCCGCTCGGGCTGCCGAGCGCCCGGCCCTCAGGCCACGGAGACCGGCGACGGAGAAGCCGGTGATGCTCTCCGCAAGGACGGATACGGCGGCCGAATCGAGCCGGAAGTCCGGAAAGAGGCGTTCCACCACCGGACGGCAGTGTTTGTAGAAGACGACTTGGGCGGCGACGCTCATGCAAAGGAGGCGGATCTCCTCCCGGGTGAAGTCCTTCCCCACGATCTCCCCCACCGCAAGCGACAGCATCTCGGCCTCGGGCCGGATGAAACCGTCCACCAACTGGTCCAAGGCCTCCGTGGGCTCGATCATCTCGCGCGCCATGATCCGGCCGTGAACGGCACACGGCCCCTCGGCCAGGACGCGGGTGAGGAAGACCTCCACGTACGCCCGGAGCCGGTCCTCGGCCGCCCCACCCGACGCCGCGAGTCGTCCGGCCATCTCCGAGGTGAACGTCCCGCCGGACTGGACGACGGCGCGGTAGAGACCCGCCTTCCCGCCGAAATGGTAGTTCACCGACGCGACGTTGGTCCCCGCCCGACGGCAGATGTCCCGGATCGTCGCCGAACGGTACCCTTGGTCCGCGAACACCTCCGCGGCGACCCGCATCAGTTCGGGCCGGGTGCCGGCCGATTCACTTGGAGGTTTTGAACGCACGTTTCAAACAACCGTTTAACCGCGCCCCCCCGCGATGTCAAACAGGTGTTTGAAAAGAAGCCGAAGATCGTGATGCAGCGCCGGCGCATTGCCTCCCGGCGCGGTCCGGCCTAGCTTGGTGCCAAGGATGATTGGAGAGATTTTCGAGAAGCTGTATGTCGCCGCGGTGGTCCTGTCCCTCTTCGGGGCCTCCATCTTCGTGCACGAGTACGGCCACTACCTGATGGCCCGGATCCGCGGCCTGCTGGTGCTCGGTTTCTCCATCGGCTTCGGCCCGAAGATCATGGCGTGGACCGATCGACAGGGCGTGGAATGGGCGCTCCGATGGATCCCGGCCGGCGGCTTCGTGAAGCTGCCCCAGATGATCACCTCGGCCGCGATCGAAGGCGACTCCGGCACGCGCGTTCCGCCGGTCTCGCCGGTCTCCAAGATCCTCGTCGCCCTCGCCGGGCCGTTCATGAACGTCGTCTTCGCCTTCCTCGTGGCGTCGCTTGTCTGGCAAATCGGACTGCCGGTGCCGGTCAATCCCCCGATCGTCGGCTACGTGGAACCGGGCTCCGACGAACAGGCCCAAGGCGTGCGCGAAGGGGACCGGATCCTCAAGGTGGACGACCGCGCGGTCCGGAGCTGGCAGGATGTGCAGCGCTTCACGGTGCTCGCCCGCACCAACCGGCTCGCGGTCGAATTCCAGCGCGGTGAGGAACGCCGCACCGTGACGCTCAAGGCCGAGGTCAACCCGGCCTTCGGATTCAAGCTGCTGAACCTCGATCCTAGGGACCATCCCGTGGTCCAGGAACTCGTCGCCGGCGGGGCCGCGGAACAGTCCGGTTTCAAGGTCGGCGACCAGTTCGTCTCCTTTTCCGGCGTCCCGGTCGTCGGACAGTCCCAGCTCGTCGAACTGATCGGTTCCCGCGCCGACAAGCCTTCGGAAGCCGAACTGCTGCGGGACGGCAAACGCATCAAGATCCAGGTCACTCCCCGACTCGATCCCAAGGCAAAGGTCGGCCGCATCGGCGTCTCCCTGGCACCAAGCCGGGTCGTGGTCTTCCAGGTGCAGCGCCCCGGCCCCACGCCGATGGAACAGGTCGGCGGCGTGCTCGAGCAGATGTGGGACGTCGTCAACGCCCTCCTCCATTCCAAGGAAACCGGCATCACCCCGAAGGACATGAGCGGCCCCGTCGGCATCTTCGGCAAGCTCGCGGCCGACGCACGGGTCGACATCCGGCTCGCGCTCGGCTTCATCGTCATGGTGAACATCAACCTCGCGATCCTGAACCTCCTCCCGATCCCGGTGCTCGACGGCGGCCACATCACGATGGCGCTCTACGAGATCGTCACCCGCCGCCGCGTCAGCGTCCGGTTCCAGGAGACGGTCACCGCCGCCTTCGCCGTCCTCCTGCTCAGCTTCATGCTGTACGTCTCCTTCTTCGACGTCGTGAAGCGTGGGCCGCTGTTCCAGGCGCTCTTCCGCCAGGAGTCGGTTGTCGAGAAGGCCCCGGAACCCGCCCCCTGAGCCGACGCCCTTCCCGCGGCCAGGCCCATCCGGTTGACGCCGACCCTCCCCTTCCCGTCTAGTCCCCCCAGCATTCATGAAGTATTGCGCCTCATTGTGGAGCTTCTCCCGCCGTCCCACCCGTGAAGTGGTCGTTGGCGATCCCCAGAACGGCGGCGTGGTCATCGGCGGCGACCACCCGGTGGTGAAGCAGTCCATGCTCACCTGCGACACCATGGACACCGAGGCCTGCGTCACGCAGACCCTCGAACTGGTCGACGTCGGATGTCAGATCGTCCGCATCACCGCCCCCACGGTGAAGGACGCCGCCAACCTCGAGAACGTGGTCGCCGCGCTGCGCGCCCGCGGTTGCCTCGTGCCCATCGTGGCCGACATCCACTTCAAGCCCGAGGCCGCGATGGAGGCCGTGAAGTGGGTCGAGAAGATCCGCATCAACCCGGGCAACTACGCCGACTCCAAGAAGTTCGCGACCCGGGAGTACTCCGACGACGCCTACGCCTCGGAGCTGGCCCGCATCGAGGAACGGTTCACCCCGCTGGTGCTCGAATGCCTCCGGCTCGGACGCGCGCTCCGCATCGGGACCAACCACGGTTCGCTCAGCGACCGCATCATGAACCGCTACGGCGACACGCCGCTCGGGATGGTCGAAAGCGCCCTCGAGTTCGCCCGCATCTGCCGGAAGAACGGATTCCACAACTTCGTGTTCTCCATGAAGTCGTCGAATCCGAAGGTGATGATCGAGTGTTACCGCCTCCTGTCGGCGCGGCTCGAACAGGAAGGTCCGGACTGGAACTACCCCCTCCACCTCGGAGTCACCGAGGCCGGCGAAGGCGAGGACGGACGGATCAAGTCCGCCATCGGCATCGGATCCCTGCTCTGCGACGGCATCGGCGACACCATCCGCGTCTCGCTGACCGAAGACAGCCCCCGCGAGATCGCCGTCTGCAACGAGTTGCTCGCCCAGGTCCCGACGCTGGTCTCCTCCGCCCCGGTCGCCCCGGGCCTGACCACGTCCGCGCCCCCTTGGGACCCGTTCGTCTTCAAGCGCCGGGAATCCGACGTCGCAGACCTCGGCGACGTCAGCTGCGGCGGCAACGAGACGGTCCGCGTCGTCGTCACCCGCGCCGTCTTCGACGCCGTCGCCCCGCGCATCGCGGCCAAGGCCGACGTCCGGCCCGAAGCCGTCCTCGAGGACCTCAACCTTCTCGAACTCGATCCGACCTCCCCGATCTCCATCGAGGCGATCCCCTGCGACACCCAGCTGGTGACCGTCCGCGATGGATTGTCGATCCCGGTGATCACCGCGTTCCGCCTGCTGGCCGTTCAGCTCGCCCGACTCGGACGCCGAAACCCGATCCTGCTCAAGGACACCCTGACCGACGCCGCATCCACGGAATCGCCCCAGGAGGCCCTCCTGCGAGCCTCGGTGAACATCGGCTCGCTCCTGGCGGAAGGCATCGGCGACGCGATCCTGGTGCGTGGCGAACCGGGCTCCGGGCAGTCGCTACGCCTGGCATTCAACATCCTCCAGGCGGCTGGATGCCGGTCCTTCAAGACCGATTACGTGGCCTGCCCGAGCTGCGGCCGCACCCTGTTCAACCTCCAGACGGTCACCGCCCGGATCAAGGCCCGCACCGGCCACCTGAAAGGCGTGAAGATCGCCATCATGGGCTGCATCGTGAACGGCCCCGGCGAGATGGCAGACGCGGACTTCGGCTACGTCGGCGGCGCCCCGAACAAGATCAACCTCTACGTCGGCAAGAAGCCCGTGAAGTTCAACATCCCGGAGGAGGAAGCCGTGGACCGCCTCGTGGACCTCATCCGCGAGCACGGCAAGTGGGTGGAAGCGGAGCCCGCCGCCGCCGCCCCAGTCTGAGGGACTTCCGGGGATCGCGACACCGATCCCCGCGGACCCCACGACACGAAAGCCGCGATTCACCGTGGAATTCCGCCGCGACCGACTGATGAGAAACGCCCTGCTGCTGCCGTTCGCGATCCTCGCCGCGGTCGCCGCGCCATTACCGTCAGCCCCGCGCCCGCCGGTGGAGGAGTTGCGTTCGTTTCAGTTCGCCGACACCAATCTCATGGCCGAACTGGTTGCCGCCGAGCCGGACGTCATCAGTCCGGTGGCCTTGGGGTGGGACGCCGCCGGGCGAATGTTCGTGGCCGAGATGCGCGATTACCCGAACGCCAACCACGGCGGTTCCCTCCGCCTCCTCGAAGATCGTGACGGGGATGGCCGCCATGAATCGGCCAAGCTTTTCGCCGACCGGCTGAGTTTTCCGAACTCGGTTCTGCCGTGGAACGGAGGCGTGCTCGTGACCGCCGCGCCGGATCTGTTGTTCCTCAAGGACACCGATGGCGACGGTCGCGCGGACGAACGGCGCGTGCTTTTGACGGGCTTCGGCACGGGCAACCAGCAGCTGCGCGCGAACGGCCTGACCTGGGGATTCGACGGCTGGGTTTACGGCGCCAACGGCCGCAGCGACGGCCAGGTGCGCCGTCCCGGATCGACCAACGCAGTGTCCCTGCGCGGGCGGGATTTCCGGTTCCGACCGGACAGCGGCGAATTTGAAACGCTGGCGGGACGGAGCCAGTTCGGCCTGGCGATGGATGAATGGGGCCGGCGGTTCCTCTCGTGGAATACCATTCCCGTCCGGCACGAGGTGATGCCGGATCGTTACCTCGCCCACCACGCCCTGGTGGCGGGCGCGGAGGTGTTGGCGGACCTGCTGCCTCCCGGCGACGGCGGCGAGGTTTTTCCGCTGACGTCCGCCCCGCGAATCTTCAACAACGAATCCTCCAGCCACTTCAACGCGCTGTCGGGTCTGACCCTGTTCCGCGGCGAAGCCCTCGGTGCTGACTATCGCGGGAATGCCTTCGTGGGCGAGTCCCTGGCCAACCTGGTGCATCGCCGCGTGCTGGTGCCGGCGGGGGCGAGCTTCGAGGCGCGGCGCGCGGAGGAAGGCACCGAGTTCTTGCGTGGCGGTGATCCGTGGTTTCACCCCGTGAACTTCGCCACCGGACCCGATGGCGCGTTGTATGTCGTCGATTTTTATCGCGAGTTCGTCGAGCACCCGGATTGGGTGCCGCAAGAGATGCGCGACCAGGTGTCGTGGCAGACGGGTCGCGATCATGGCCGCATCTGGCGGGTCGTCAGAAGAGACGCCAGGCCGATCCGGTCCGGTCGCGCTCCGAATCTGGCCGCGTTGAACGACGCGGCCTTGGTGGGGCTTCTCGAGACCACGAACAGTTGGCAGCGGGAGACGGCGCAGCGGTTGTTGATCGAACGTCGGTCCGCTCCGTCGATCGAGCCATTGCGGGCCATGACGCGAAGCGCGCGACTTCCGATCGCGCGTTTCCTTGCCGGTCAGGCACTGGCCGCCCAATCGGCGCTCGACCCATCCACCCTGGCGGGAGCGTTGAAGGACGCGCATCCCGCGGTTCGCGCGAAAGCTCTGGAGCTGGCCATGAACCGGACCTGGCCGGGGTTGGCCGGAATGCCGCCCGAGATCGCCTCGGCCATCGCCGCGGCGGCGGATGATCCGGGCGCGCCGGTCCGCCTCTGGGCCGCGCTGGCGTTGCGAGCGGTTCCGGACAACTCACTTCGCGAATCAGCCCTTGCAAAACTATTGGACCCGAAACGGGATCGATGGGTCCGGCTTGCGGCCATCAGCAGTATGGCGGCGGTGACGCAGGAGCAGGCGGCGCGATGGCTGCCCGGCCCGACGTCAACCCTAAAGCCTGCCCCGAAGCCGACGACGGCGGATCCGGATCGCCAGCGGGTGGTGGAGCGATTTGCCCCCGCGCTCAAACTGTCCGGGAATCGTTCAACGGGAGCGGTGGCGTTCGGGAACAGTTGCCTGGCGTGTCATTACTTTCAGGGCCGGGGCGTGCGCGTCGGCCCGGACTTGTCCGGAATCTCGGCGCGGCCACCCGAAGACCTGCTGGTGGCCATTCTGGATCCGAGCCGGCAGGTGGCTCCGGAATACACGGCCTATGAAATCGCCCTGACCGATGGCGAGACCGTGACCGGACTTTTTGCGAGCGAAACGGAGACACGCATCACGGTGCGCCGCCCAGGCGCGCAGGACGCGAACATTCCCAGGCACCAGATACGTTCCATCGAAACCACCGGCAAATCCCTCATGCCGGACGGCCTGGAAACCGGAATGAGCCGGCAGGATCTGGCAGATCTGATTTCCTTCCTGCGCGACCCTGACGCCAGCCTGCTGCCACCTTGAGCACCGACGCCAAATCCAGAGGGGTCCTGGCTCCGCTTGGCGAGTCCACGTCAAGATTTCATGGCAGCATCTGGGATCAGGGCACGGAAGCGCTGCGTGTGGAATTGAACCGGTGCTGAAAGATCAGATCGGTCTCGCGGACACGCCGCCGCAGTTCCGGGATCATTCGTCGCCAGTGGCTCGCGAGGAAGCGGGGGCTCTTCAATCCGTCCAACGCATACTTCCGCGTGGCCCTCGACAGATCCAAGCTCTCCACGAGCACGCCTTCGCGGCGGTTGTCGGCCAGTTGCAGAAATGACCCGTCCGGCGCGACGATCTTCGAATCCCCGGCGGACCACTTGCCGTCGCCCTGTGGGCCAACCGAGTTCGCGAACACGTAGTAAACGGCATTCTCGAACGCTCGCACGGGGATGCCGTCCCGGCCATGGCGTTTGGCTCGTGACACAGGCAGGGCATCCATGCCGGCATTCGGATGAAACACGATCTGCGCACCGGCCATGACGGGCAGCCGCACGAGTTCGGGATAGCGTCGCTCGTGGCAGATGATGGCCGTCGCCGGAACGCCATCGAGCGAGAAGAGCGAGAGGCTGTTGCCGGGCGTGAACCATTGGCGATCCGCATCCACGAGCTGACATTTGGCGTAGGCGTGGACGAGCCGGCCGCAGCGGTCGAAGACGACCAGCGCATTGTAGAGTTTTCGTCCGGCGAAGATCGGGCTGCCGACCAGAAGGTTGACCCGGAGCCTGGCGGCAACGGCCGCGACTGAGTGGAGGGACTGACGAAGCACAGCGGGCTTCAGCGCACCGAAGTCGCACGCGTAGCCGGTTGTGGCGCATTCAGGAAAAAGCACGGCGTCGGCCCCGTCCGCCACAGCCTTGATGGCGGCGCGCTCGATCTTCTCCAGATTACCGGCGATGGAATCGGCGAAGATCATCTGGACGGCCGCGACGCGTAGGCGTTTCGGCTTCGAGTTGGCAACCTTCGGGGATCGGTTCATGCGTCAAGATTGTTGTCGGTGGTGTCGGGTTCCCACCAGATGACAATGAGGCCGAGGAGGCAAATGAGTCCGCAGGTCGCACCGACTTTCGGATACGATCCACCCAGTGCGGGCGAACAACCCAGCCGCGGCCATGACACCCAGCGCTGTGGCGAACCGGCCGCGATCTTCAGCGGTCTTCGGTGTCGCCTATGGACAACCTTGGCTTGAAGCCGGAGGGACTACCCTCGGGAAACTTCGCGGAGTGACCGTTGGAAACTCAGGCTTCCCGTCGTTTCACCGAGGACTCCCCTTCCCCGGACTCCATGCCTCCAGACATCGTCGTCCAATTCTCTGTGGACGACGATGCCGGGCGTGTGGCCCCAAACGGACCGTGATCGCGTCCTCAGACGCGTTCGGGCACTTCGAATCCCTTGCGGTACTCGCGGGTGAGACGCTGGTTGGCGGCCGCGTTGCCGCGGAACCGCTCCTTCGAGACGTCCATCCGCAGCCGCTCTCCCAGGACCACCGGCTGGGAGGCGATGTCGACGCCGTTGGCCCCGAGGTGCTCGGCGAGGCGTCCGAAGGTCTCCTGGGCCATCGGCTCGCCCTTCAGGCGCTCGCGCACCGCGTCCGGCACCAGTCGGCTGCCCAGCTGGTAGCTGATGTTGCCGGTGTGGCAGAGGGCGCTGGACAGGTGCCCCTCGAGGATCTCCGCGTTGAGGTCGGCGTTGCGGCGGCTGCGCATGGCCCCGATGAAGTTGGCGTAGTGGTCGGCCCCCTCGCGCCAGGACTTGATCTCCTTGCCCGACTTGTCGAACGCCTTCGCGCTGTCGTAGCTGGGGATGACCATGCGCCCGCCTTCGCACTCGATCACCACTCCGACCTGGGCGCCGTGGTAGTCGGGCATGTTCTTCGCCCAGCGGTTGTCCTGGAATTCCTTCGACTTCGGCAATCCGCGAACCTCGAAGATCAACGGAGCCTTCTCGTAGCCGTGGTAGACGAACTGGCTGTTGGGGGTGTCGCCGTCGTCCTTGTAGCCGAACCGACCGCCCACGCTGAACACGAACGGGCTGAGCGTCTTCTCCCGCAGGGCCCAGCGGGCGATGTCCATCTGGTGGATGCCCTGGTTGCCGAGGTCACCGTTGCCGGTGACGAACTGCCAGTGCCAGTCGTAGTGCAGCTTCTCGCGCATCAGCGGAGCCATCGGCGCCGGACCGCACCAGAGGTCGTAGTCGATCGTGCCGGGGACCGCGGTGGGGCCGGACACCTTGCCGATGCTCTGGCGCGGCTTGTAGCAGAGGCCGCGGGCGACCAGGACCTTGCCGAGGTTGCCGGCGTGCAGCCACGCGATGGCCTCACGCAGTCCGGGGTTCGAACGGCTCTGGGTGCCGGTCTGGACGATGCGCCCATACCTCCTCGCGGCCTTCACGATCTGGGCGCCTTCCCAGACGTTGTGCGAGACCGGCTTCTCCACGTAGACGTCCTTGCCGGCCTGGCAGCTCCAGATCGCCAGCAGCGAATGCCAGTGGTTCGGCGTCGCCGTGGAGATGGCGTCGATGTCACCCCGTTCCAGCAGCTTCCGCACGTCGGTGAAGGTCTCCACCTGGATGCCGTCCTTCTGCAGTTCGGCGCGTCCCTTGGCGAGGACCTCGGAGTCGACGTCGCACAGGGCTACGAGCCGGACGCCCTTGATCTTCTTGAATCCGGAGATGTGGTCCTTGCCCCGGGAATTGAAGCCGACCACGGCGACGCGGATGTCGTCGTTGGCCCCGATGACCCGCGACTGGGGACGGAAGCGCGGGGCCGCCGAGGTGGTGGCGGTGGTGGAACAACCCGCGGCGAAGGCGCCGGCGGCGAGCGATGTGGCGGTGAGGAATTCGCGGCGGTTCATGGTGCTGTCGTGGGGTTGGTGACGGTTGGGGAATCGGACTCGGGAACGGCGTCGACGCGCATCTGGTCACGGGTCGGCCGGAAGGTGACGCGGTAGGAGGCGTTGGTTCCGCAGCGCAGGACGGTCCAGCGCTCGACGAACAGGGAGTAGCGGCTCTCGGGCGGGACGACGTAGCTGTTCGGGGTCCCAGCTCCGCTGAACGAAACCGATTCGCGGCCCTCCTGGGGCCCGGCCACGACCTCCGGCGCCTCCAGCAATGCGGTCTCCACGACCCGTCGCTCGTTGCAGCCTGGAAACGCCTCGCGATCGCGGGCGAGGACGACGGTCTCCGCCTGACGGTAAAGCGCACCGGACGCGATCGGCCCGCGTCCCAACAGGCTGTCGATGCGGGAACCGGCGCAACCGGTGAGAAGGACGGCCGTGCAGACGAGGACGGCAAGGTCGGCAATGGGATTCCGTTGGGTCACGGCAGGAGCTTCCCTTGGGAATAGGCCTCGTGGAGGGCGTTCAGACGCGCCGGTTCCAGGGGGCCGCGGTGGAGGACGAAGCGGTAGCGGAAGGTTACGGTGGCGCCCGGAGCCAAGTGGTGGTTGCCCGCGCCGACGGGCTTCTTCTCGAAGTCGTGCAGGCCGAAATGATTGGCGGCGAAGAGGCCGTAGTCGCGCACATGCCACCAGGTCGGGAAACGCAGATTCGACGGGTGATCGAACATGGCGACGCCGTAGGTGCCGTCGCCCACGGGGCCCACGTAGTCGCACCAGGCGGCCCGCTTGCCCCAGGTGGCGCCGTCGGCGTCGCCGGCGGAGTTCAGGATGCGGCCGGCACCCCGGCTCTTGTCGGGCTTCACCAGGCGCATCGATTCGGCCACGCGGATCGCCATCGTCCCTTCCTTGGTGTCGCCGAGTTCGAGCCCCTTCTCACCGGCGAACACGGTGATCTCGAAGTCGAGGATCCGGAGGTCCTTGCCCGGCGCGTGGAAGGTCATCTTCCGCTCGTCCTCGGCGACCACCTCGCCGGACTTGGCCACCCAGCGGTTCCGGGCGGCGACCACCGCCTCGCGGCCGCCGCTGCGACGCGTGAAGTACTGGTGGACCGTCTTGCCCGCCTTCGCGGACTCGCTCCAGAAGTCCTGGCCATTCGCCTCGCCGTGGGCCCACCAGAGGGCGTGGTGGTGCGGATGGTCCTTCTCTTCGCCCGGGAATTCCTCCTGGGGCCAACGGCGCGTCAGGTGGACGTCGTCCGGCCCGAGGATGGGATACAGGAACGGCCGGGAGACGTCGCGGAAGTGGTACTCAGAGACGAGCTGGCCGGCGTGTTCGATCCGGATGCGGCCGTCCTTCTCCTCGACCGTGAAGCCGCCGGAGGCCTTGCGCGGACCGGACTGGCATCCGGAGACGGCTAGACCGGCAAGCAGGAGGACGCCGAGCAACCACTTTGGGGACATGCCCAAAGAGTTACCCGCGCCGCCGAGAGCGGATCAACGGTTATTCCGTTGCGGGACGAGGAATCGGGGCCGGCGGCCGCGCCAGGCCTCCGTCAGAAGGAGTAACCGTAGGCTGCGGAGACCAGATGCACGTCCATCGAGTAGCTACCGATGTAGGCGGCGTTCTGGTTCGCGATGCTGGTGCGGTCCTCGTAGAAGACGCGGGCGTAGGAGGCGTCCACCCGGTGGTTGCCGTTCCGCCAAGAAATGCCCGCCGAGACCACATTCTGGTTCGCATCCGGGATCAGGGGCGAGAGCGTCGCCTCCGGAACGGGTGTCATGAAGTACTGGTAGCCACCGCGCAGGCTCCACTGATCCGAGAACCTCCATTCGCCGGAGATTCCCGCGGTTACGGTGTCCCGCCAGTCCTGACGGATGTCGCCGAGTCCCGGCAACGAGACGCCGGGCGGGGCGTCGACGCGGATCGGCAGGGTCTCGAAGCGGGAGAACTGGATCCATTCAAGGTCCGCCTGGACGCGGAACCTCTCGGAACAACGGTGTCCGATCCCGAACGTGACGATGGTCGGGGTCGCCAAGGCGGTGCCGAAGTTGAAGCCGATGTCCCCGGCGAGCGGAACTTGGGAGGCGTCCAAACGGCCATCCATGTTCAGCTCCGTAGGGATCTTGACTCCCACGGCGACCCGGGTGCCGGGTCGGAATTCCCAGGTGGCGGACACATTGCCTCCGAACGCAATCCCGTCGCCAGCAGCGGCAACCTCGCCGTCGGGCAGCGGCAGTCCACCGGACAGCAGTCCCCAAGGCACGGATTGCCGGAACTTCAGTTCGCCCCAAAGCACGTCCAAACCCGCGGAGATCGAGAGCTGGTCGGAGACCTTGTAGGCGATCGACGGACCGACGTTGAGAGTCTGGAGGGCGGTCTCGTAGGGAGCGGTGTAACGGAAGGCGCCGTTCCGGTCCCAATTGATCCCAAGACCGTAGGGTGCCGTCACCGCGAGCCCGAGGGCCACCCGGTCCGCCACGGGACCGCCAGCGAAGACCGATGGCAGGAACTTCCAGGGATCCACCGTTGAAGCCGAGCCGAGTCCCACGCCCGATTGGAAGTCGACCTGATGGTGGACAAGGGTGACCTCCGCCGAAGCCTCCCAGCGTTGCAAAGCAGTGAGATTGGCAGGCTGATGCCAGGAAGCGGAGGCATCCTCGATGAAGGCACGGCGGCCGCCGGTGAGAGCCAGGCCCTGGGCACCTAGGGTCGGACTCCGGAAGCCTTCGGCATTGGCAGGATTCCCGAGCGCGAACGCGATGGCGGTTGCGAAGGACGTTTTCGAGAGAAGTCTGGAGTCCATGGCGGGAAGGCTGCCCAGTGGGATCGGTATCCGGGCCGGAGACTTTAGGTTAAATCCTGCAATTGCACGATGGGTCTTGCATGCAGGTGAATTGCAGGAGTTAAGCTCGGCACGTGAATAGAGCTGCCGAGTGCCTTTGTCACCCCTCCAGTTGGGTTGCGAAGGTGCCAAGTCGCGAATCGGTCAGGATGGGACAAGACTTGAACCATTGAGTCGGAACCCCAGAACCCCATGACGCCCCCCGGATTGTTGAGCAGCTTTGGCGAGAGGGAGACGCTGATCTCCTGTCGCAACAGCCAGGGTGCCGAGATCCGGGCCACACCCGTCCGACTGACCCGCTACACCGTCGTCTTCGAGGTCTACAACCCGTTCAGCATCCTCCAGCTGTCCGAGGTCCTGAGCGAGTTCCGCATCAGCATCGGCGAACGCCTGGCCTACAACGGCCGGGCGGTGGTCTCGAACATCGTCAATGCCGGGATCATGATCGTCTGCGAGGCCACACTCGAGGAGGCGTGGCTGGAGATCGACCTGTTCTCGCCCATTTCGCAGCCGGACCGGCTTCGGTCGGACTTCTCGGAATTCATGGCCGAGTGGGCGAAGATCCGGGCGGTCCTCCCGGATTTCAAGGTGGCGGTCGCGGACTTCCAGACGCTGCTCCTGGACCTGCGGCGATGGTTGGACCAAGTCGAGCTGGGCGTCCGCTCCGAGGCCTCGGGCAGCCGGGTGGACATGGAGAGGGAGGTCCTGCTCGAGCTGGAATCCCGCATGTTGCCCGAGATCGAGGGTTGGATGACCCATTTCGACCAGGTGGCGGACAGGGTCGAGGAGGACTCGAGGCCCGCCCACCGGGCCTACGCACGCCGGCAGCTCCATCCATTGGTGCTGTGCTCGCCGTTCGTGTACCGGACCTACCAGAAGCCGCTGGGCTACGCCGGGGACTACGAGATGGTGAACATGATCCTCCGCGATCCCCACGAGGGCGCGACGATGTTCGCCAAGCTGGTCAACGTGTGTTTCCTCCAGAACCCGCCGGCGATGGCGCA
>JAIXUV010000229.1 GCA_027483345.1 Verrucomicrobiales bacterium
CGCGGCTGGCGCACCTGGTGCCGGCCGTTCCTCTGGATCGGCACCAACGCGATCACCATCTACCTGCTCGCCAGCGTCATGGGCTACTCCCGCATCGCCGGCCGCTTCCTGTCCCCGAATCTCCGGACCTCGATGGGTGCCTGGGGCGAGGTCGCCCTCGCCGCGGGAAGCCTGCTCGTGATGTTCCTCTTCGCCCGCGCCCTGTACCGGCGGAACCTCTTCCTGCGCCTCTGAAACGGCGGCTTCGCCCACGCGGCAAGGCCTGCCCGTCCGCTCCGGGCCACGGAAAGCGATACGGGCCGCCCAAGGCTTCGGGAGAGCCCGGGCTCTGGGTGCGACACTGACCGGGATCCGGCGGGCACTCAGCAGGACCCTGGCGAAGACCGTCCCAGGGCCTGCGGAGCCACGTGGTCCTGACATTCACGGTTGTCGGAACCCGCTCCGGCAACCGAGCCGGGCCCGGGGGACGCGTTGGAATCCGAAGACCCGGACTCAGAGGGGGGGAATGCAAAAAAGGCGCCGGTGGGATTCCACCGGCGCCTCGATGTTCGAACTCAATCCGGATCAGGTCTTGGCCGGTTCAGGGAACGGGCACCAGCTGACCGCGGACCTCGCCACCCGGCACGCCGTCCGGCGCGGCGGAATGGACGTTGTAGTAGACGTTGCCGGCGGCGGCCGCGTCGAGCAGGCCGGCCGGGGCGTTCGCGGTGCCAGAGTAGACTCCGGTGCGGCCCGGGGTGCCGTCATGGACGAGACCGAGCAGGACGCCTGCCGAGGCCTCGACACCGGCCGGTCCATGGAAGTGGGCGGCGGTGGTGTTGGCGCGGAGGTTCCGGTACTCGACGTAGTAGAACACGCGGGATCCCTCGAAGGCGGCGATGCCGACGCCGGAGCCCGGGGTAACCACGGGGGTCGGCCGTTCGGCGGCGCCCGTCAGGGTTGCCTTGAAAAGGCGGACCGTGTTGGTGGCCCCGCCGGTCACGCGGAAGAACAGCTCGGATCCGAGCAGCGGGAGCGTGGCCGAGCGGTTGGTCGTGGTCAGGATGTTGACCCACGCGTCGTTCAGGTCGCCGGTGGCCTGGAGGAGGAACGGTCCGACGCCGCCGGTCCAGCTGACCGTGACCTCGCCGTTGGCGATGGACGCCGTCAGGATGGGCGAGGTCTGGACGGAAGGGGCCGTGGCCGGCGTGAGCGGCTGGGCGAAGTCGACCCAGGCGAAGTAGAAGCCGGCGTCGCGGAGCGTGACCACCGACGGGCTGGAGGAGGCCGTGGCGCTGAGCGCGCGGGCTTCCACGATGAAGCCGTCACCGGACGCCTGGTAGGCGAGCGTGACGTTGTCCACCACGGACGGGGTGCCCGGGAGGGTGCCGACGGGCTGGAGGACCAGCATGCCGTTGGCGCCGGTCTTGCCGGGGATGGTGATGGAGTAGCGGCCCGCAGAGAGGCGGCTGACCGTGAAATTGCCGGCGCGGCGCGACGCGGCACCGGTGGTGCCGTTGATCTGGCCACCGACGAGGTTGCCGGCCGAGTACGGCACGTAGACGAACGAGAACTCGCTCTTGTCGGCCGCCGCGTAGGTGGCGGGGTCGTTGCGGTTCTCCTCGACGGAGCGCACCGCGATGGTCCAGCCGCCGTTGGTGTCGACCGCGCAGTTCACCTGAGGACCGCGGGCGGTGGTGTCGTCGTTGCCGGTGAGGAACACCATGCCGTCGGCGCGGGAATCGACGCCGGGCAGGCTGAGGGTTCCGAGACCGCCGAAGGTCTCGCCGCCGAGATCGGTCCAGCGGAGGAGCGCCGCGGCGGTGACGCGGTCGACGGCGAAGGTGCCTTCGCTGGCGGCGGCGCTGTGGGAGACGGGACGGCTCCAGCGTCCACGGGCGCCGGAGGAGGCGTCGGCGAAGTAGCCGCCCTTCCAGCCCTGCGAGTACGGGAACCAGGCCACCGAGTTGTCGAACGCGGCGCGCTGGAAGCCGCCGGCGCTGTTGGCACCGGGATCCGGATGCGTGGCCGTGTCACCGAGCTTGGCCATGCGGAGGTAGAAGTCGCCGCCGCCGAAGATGCCGTTGTCCATGTTGTAATGGCGGGTGCTGGATCCATCGACCGCCATGAAGGTGTGCGGATGGAACGGGGCGGCGCCGTCGTTCCACTGAACGGTGCCGATCCGGCGCGTGGTGGGAACCAGGACGCCGTGGCGCGGCGACGGGAACCAGGACTGGGCGGACACCTCGGTCGCCTCGGGCGTGCCAATGCGGCGGCGCAGGGGGTTGGAGTAGGGTCCGAGGTTCTCCTGGGCGCGGTTGGTGTCACGGGGCCCGATGCCGAAGTCGAGGGCGCCCGCGGCGTAACGCGACATGCTGAACCCGACCGGGCCCTGCTCGCCGTCGACGCTCACCAGGATGTCCCGCGAGATGGAACCGAAGCCGCCGGTGTTCCAGAGGATCGGACCCGAGGACGAGAGGTCCGGGGTGAAGCCGATGCCGTCGGCGGGCAGGCTGACCTTCCAGTTGACGGCGGTCACCGTGCGGTTCGGGAACTGGCCCGGTCCGTTGGTGCCGGCCGGCTGGTCTCCCACCAGGGCGAGCGGCGGGAACGGGGTGTTGCGGTAGCCGGCGTAGGTCGAACGGACGCGGTTGTTCGTGTCCTCGCTGCCGCCGATGTGCGCCACCGTGGCCAGGCCGACGAAGGCGTTGGTCGGGAAGCCGTCCAGCTGGTACTCGGCGAGGACGTTCCAGCGGACGCCGTCCGTGGAGTAGTAGGTCTGGAACAGGTCGCGCTCACGGCGGACACGCAGCCAGACGGGCAGGAGGTCCCCTTCGACGGGGCGATAGGTGCCTTCCCACGGGCCGTCGCCGAAGCGCGGGGAACCGGAGGGAGGATCATCGGTGTTCCCGTCCTGCACCGGACGGGAGATCGTCTCGACGTAGTTGGCACCGGTCATCGGGGTGGCACTCACCTGGATGTTGGGGCTGCCCGGGGTGAGGTTGGCGCGAACGTGGAGCGAGGCCTTGGCGGAACGCTGGGCGCCGGCGGCGTCGTCGGCGTCGACACCCAGGACGCGCACCTGCACGTCGAAGTCGCCCATGCGGGGCTCGTAGAGGTAGCTGAACGAGTCGGCACGGTCGTAGGTGTCGCCGCCACCCGCGGTCACCGTGAGGGAACCGTCGGTGTTGGTGGAAAAGGAACCGGTGACCGGGTTGTTCAGGTTGAGGAACGCGAACGCCGTCGGGGCGTTGGTGGTGGGCGGGGTGTTGGTCGAACCGAGGGCGTAGAGGCCCAGGTCGTCGACGCCCCAGTACCAGCTGTCGGTGCCGGCGTACGCGAAGCGCAGACGGACCCGCGCCTGGTTGTCCGCCATCGGCAGGCGGTAGAGCTCCTGGCGCTTGGATTCGACGAAGTCGTCGTTCACGCGGCCCTCGATGAACGGGGCGAGCGACTCGGAGATCGGGGCGGCGATGAAGGCGCCGTAGGTGCCGCCGACCGTGACGCCGTTCTCATCGGTGTAGGTCGCCGTGTCGCCGCGCTCGGCGGTGAGGGTCGCCACCGCGTCCACCGCGCCGGACTCGGTGCGGACGATGTCCGGACCGTCGATGAGGTAGGCCACCGGCATCCAGTTGGTGCCGCCGTCCACGGAGTACTCCAGGGCGCCCATGCTGTCCTGGTTCTGCTCGTAGAGGCTCTTGAAGCCGACGTGGACGTTGGTCCGGCCGGTCATGTTGAAGTCGGGGGTGAAGGCGTAGAAGACCTGGCTGCCACCGCGGCGGTAGCCGGAGGTGCTGAAGAGGAAGCGACCCGAGGCCAGGGGCTCGCGGAGGACGCGTCCGCCGACGACGTTCGCCGGATTGGGGCGGTTCACGCGGAGGTAGTCGAGGGCCTCGCCATCGGAGGTCTCCGGGTTGCTGTAGGTGATGAATCGGCCGTTGAAGCGGGCGGCGTCCACCACGGTCCAGTTCGCGAAGGCGGCGGAGTCCAGGTTGCCGAAGTCGATGTCGGGGTTGTCGGACGGGACGTACGACTTGAGGGTCCAGCCGGCGGGGACGGATCCCTCGGCGACGGCGTTGAAGTTCTCGAACACGATCGGGGTCGGCAGCTCGATGTTGCGGTAGGCGCGGATCGAGAACGCGTTCGTGACGCGCTGGACGACCGGCGGCACCGAGGTGTCGGAGAAGCTCAGCACGTAGGTGTGGGCGGAACCCTGGGGCAACAGGGCGGCGTTGGTGTAGGCCACCGTGACGAGACCGCCGTTGGAGACGACCGAGGCGGCGACCTGGGTGCCGTCCAGCGTGAGGCGGACCGTGGCAGGCGCGACCGCGGTGCCGGTGCCGTTGGTGATGGAGGCGGCGAACGCGGCGTCGGGGAAGGCGTTCGTGGAGCCGTTGGCCGGGGTCGAGGTCAGCAGGCTCGGACCGGAGAAGACCGGCGTCGCCACCGTGAAGCGCTCACCGGCGAGGATCGTGTAGCCGTCGTTCTCCAGCAGGTAGACCTGGTACTCGCCTTCCTGGCCGAGCCCGGTGGCGAAGGTGACCGATCCGCTGGCGAGGCCGGTGGCGCCGGAGCGGGTGCCGTCGACGTAGAACCAGATCGTGGAACCGACGCTTCCTGGGGTCTGGTCCGCGCGATAGACGCCGATCCAGTCCTTGGGATTGGCAGGGCCGTTGGTGAATCCGACGGTGATCGCCTGGCCGGGGGCGAAGGTGCGCTGGGAGGGCCGCACGGCCGCCGCGGAGGGATCCAGGATGGTGAAGCTGAGGTTGGTCAGGACCTCGTAGCCGTCATTGAGCAGGAAGAACGCGTTCCAGGTGCCGGCGAGGTTGAGGCCGGTGCCGAAGGTGACGGATCCCGTGCGGAGGCCGGCGTTGCCGGAGCGGGTGCCGTCCACGTAGAACCAGAGGGTCGAGCCCACCGATCCGGGAGTGACGCCTTCCGGGTAGATCCCGATCCAGTCCTTGGTGTTTCCGGGACCTCCGGAGAATCCAATCTGGATCGGCTCGCCCGGGAAGTAGTTCCCCAGGTTGCTCACCAGCTGTTGCGCCTTGAGTCCAACGCCGCTGAGCAATGTCAGCAGAACGGCCAGACTCCAACGACAGGCCGCGAGGGCCGCGATGTTCATGATTCCAGGTTTCATATTTTCATTGTGGGTTCGGTACCGCGAGATCCGGCGTAAGGTTCAGGGAATACAGACGGTCGGAGTGGCGCCGTCCGGCCCGGGCGTCGCCCAGTCCGACACGATGCGTTCGCCCGCCTCGGAGGAGAGGGGGAACCAATCGGTGTCGTTGGTCCGGCGCACCCAGCGCTGCTGGGCCGCCTCGGAGCGTCCCATCGGCGCGGGGCCGGTGCCGGCGCGTGACGCCTCCAGCTGGCGCTTCAGTTCGGGGGAATACCTCTCGAGATAGGCGATCCGATGCGAACCGCGGTCGGAGGGGTTCCCGCTGATGGACACCACCACGGCACGCACGGCGTCCTCCTCGGGCCCGTCGACACCCCGGATCGGCGGGATCGAGCCCATGGGAGCGACGAAGAGCCGCGAGGCGGAGGGATCGAAAAAGTAGGCGCCGGCGCGTCCGGGATCGGAGCTGAGGCTGCGATAGAGGACCGCGGAGGCGCCCAACACCGCGAGGGTCGCAAGGACGAGACGGATGGGGGAACCCTTGGCCATGGCTCAATGCGGATCCGCCTTGGCGGACCACCAGCACTCGTTGGTGTTGCAGGGGATACGTTCCCCGGCGAGCAGGCGGGCGCTTCCGTCGGCGAACGCGTAGTTCGCCTTGCGCAGATGGCGCACCGCCCCGGGATCCCCTTGGGCGAGCCGGTTGAAGCCCGGCGCGTTCGCATTGCCCAACTCCTTCCAGATCCACCAGCGGTCCCGCGGATAGGCCCCGTAGACGTCGCTGTGTCCGTCGCCGAAGAGGATCAGCTGCGAGGCCGTCTCGATCTGACCCCAGCGGCAGAGGTTGTTCTCATAACCCGCCGGACGCCCGAACGGAGGCGGAGCCCCGCCCGACTGCCAGTGCACGTTCACCGCCCCGATGCCGCTCGGGATGTCGATCTCGCCATCGACGAACTGCCCCAGGACCCACGGACTGGGACGCGAACTGGGACGCGACTTCGCCGAGGCGTAGGACTCGACCTTCTCCGAGGGGCAGTCGTACACCCGGGCCGCCTGGCCCACGTAGCGGAAGAGGTAGGAACGCCAACTCGACTCGCCCCCGGTGATCTGAGCCTGGATGGGCGGCAACCAGTCGAGGTTGTCGGCCGAATAGAGATGGACCGAGATCCCCAGCTGCCGCTGGTTGTTCAGGCACGCCGCCGAGACGCCCCGCGCCCGGGCGGTGCCCAGGGCGGGCAGGAGCATGCTGGCCAGGATCGCGATGATCGCGATGACCACCAGCAACTCCACCAACGTGAAGGCCTGTCTTGTCGACGGACCCCTCTGCAGTTGACCCAACACCCGCCGAGCTTGCCGACCGTTGTTCACCGTCGCTCAACGGGACGGTGACGGTCTGGCAAAACCTCCCGGAACCGGAGGAAGCGGCTTTCGCCTCGCTCACTCCGCCAACAGCCAATCCCAGCGGTAGTGCAGCACCCACTCGGACAGGGTCTTCCGGTCCTCCAATGGAACCTTCGTCCCCAAGGCGGGCATGGGGGCGGGACCCCACTTTCCAGTGCCACCCTTCTCGATCTGGGAAACCAGCTTGGCCAACGCCTCGGGATCCTTGCGGTAGCGCGCCGCGACGTCCCGATAGGCCGGTCCCACCATCTTCATGTCCGGATTGTGGCAGGTGAAGCAGGTGTGCTTGGTGGCCAGGGCCTGCAGGGCCTTGGCATTCGACGGCAGGAACCGCGAGGCCGCCAACGCCCAGCCGTCCGCGGTCTTCACCGGAATGCCAAAAACGTTCACCGGACCCGGCGGGACGTCCAAGTCGGCCACGCCCGTCGAAACCAGCAGCTTCATCTCGCCGCCGTCACCCTTCACCGAGGCCTTGCCGTCCTTGCCGAACTTGCCCGGCGCGAAGGTCACGTTCGTCACCTGGACCCACCGGCCGGCAAGCGCCGCGGCGTCGGCGAAGAAGGCGGGCGGACGGACCTCGGCGGCGCCGACCGACTTGTTGGTCATGCCCACCTTGACCGAGTCCTTCTTCAGCACCAGCGCGGCGCGGCCCAGGGGACCGTCGCCGAGCTTTCCGACGAGGGTCACCTCGTTGCGTGGGGCCAACAGCGTGGCGTCCGCCACGGGAGCGACCACCGGCAGACCGGCCTCGCCGACGGCATGGACCCAGGCGACGACCTGGCCGCCCGGAAGCACCGTGCGGGTGCTGACGACCCCGGTGACCGAGAACTCCGTGGCGGTGTCCGAGGCCTTGCCGGTGGCCGGGTCGATCTTGGCCAGTACCTCGGTGGGGGTGGCCGCCCGGGCGACAACGACGCACAGGGCGGCGGCCATGGCGGAAAGACGCTGCGAGAACGAAGGTTTCATCACCGGGAACATTGGGAACCCGGGGCCTCCTCCGGCAAGTGGACCGGCTGCGGCAAATTGTCGCGGCCAGGACAGGATCCGGCCGGTCAGCGCGGCGGCGGATGCTTGGCCAGCTTCCGTTGGAGGGACCGCCGGTCGATTCCGAGAAGCCGTGCGGCCTGCGAGATGTTGCCACCGGCCTCCGTCAGGACGCGTTGGATGTGCTCCCATTCCACCCGGTCGAGCGAGGGGATCTCCGGTGGCGCCTCGGCGGGGGACGCGGCGAAGGCCACCTCGCCCCGGAGCGCCGACAGGATCCGGTCCGGGTCGGCAGGCTTGGTGAGATAATCCCGCGCACCGAGACGGACCGCCTCCAACGCGGTCGCGATGCTCCCGAATCCCGTGAGCACCACGATCGGAAGCCCGGGCTTCAAGCCGTGGAGTTCGGCAACCAGGTCCAGTCCGGACTCCCCGGGCAGCCTCAGGTCGACAATCGCCCCGTCGAATCCACCCGTCCGGGCCACCCCGCCGGCCTCGCGCGCGGAGGCGACGGCGACGACCTCGGCCCCGCGCGCCACCAGCGCCCGCTGGAGCCGCTCGCGGAAGTTCGTGTCGTCGTCGACCAGGAGGAGGCGGGTTCTCGGGTTCATGGATCAGTCGCCGTGCGCCGGAAGCCGGAGCAAGGCCCGGGTGCCGCCGCCAACGCCGGGGAGCAGCTCGAACTGCCCGTTGAGCCGGCCCGCGAGCAGCTTCACGAGGAAGAGGCCCAGGCCCATTCCCTGGCCGGTCGGCTTGGTGGTGAAGAACGGCTCCCCGGCATGGACCCGCGCCTCGGGGGTGAGGCCGGAACCGCGGTCGACCACCTCGAACTCGACCCAGGGACCCGATCGGCGGACCGACAACGAAACCGGGACCCGTGTCGGTCCGGCGTCCACCGAGGCGTCCAAGGCGTTCCGGACGAGCGAGGCCAGGGCCTGGGCCAGCGCTTCCGGAGGCGCCGGAACCGTCTCCGGCGCCGACGCGGCGTCGATCTCGAGCGGCAGCCCGGCGAAGCGTTGTCGAAGCTCCGTCAACACAGCGGCCATCGCCAACGGCCGCACCGTGTCGCCCGCCTGCTGCTCGAGGCGGTCCAGGATCCCCCGGCAGCGGGTCGCCTCCTCCCGGATCAGTTCGGCGTCCTCCAGGATCTCCGGATGGGACGGCAGCGCCTTCGCCTCCCGCGCCAGTTCCCCGGCCGCGATGGAGATGGTCCCGAGGGGTGTTCCCAGCTCGTGTGCCGCCCCGGCGGCGAGCGTGGCCAACGCGGCGAAGCGCTCGCCCTGCGCGGCCCTCGTCCGCGCCTCCGCCAACTCGGCTTCCCGCTTCCGAAGCCGCTGTTGCAGCCGTCCCGCGAAATGGACCACGCCGGCGGTGGTCAGGATGAACGAGGCCAGCATGCCCTTCAGATGCAGGTCCAGGGGCAGGCTGGGTCCCACGCCACATACGGCGTCTCCCGGCACCGGAAGCAGCCGCTGCCCCACGAAGAGCAGGGCGAAGCCGATGCTGCACAGGGCCGCGATCCACTGGGTCCACAACGAAGGCAGCGCCACCGCGGCCAACGAGACATGCACGAGGTAGAACGAGCTGAACGGATTGTGCGGCCCGCCGCAGAAATGCAGGAGCGCCGTCAGGAGCACCACGTCCGCCGACAGCACCGCGGCGATGGACGCCGGCGATTCACCACGGCCTTCCGGGAAGCGGTGAAGCACGACATTGGTGAGCGCGGTGAGGCCGATCACGCCGAACACGGGGACCAGCGGCAAGGCGACCCCGAGTCCCCAGTGGACGTAGGCCACCGTCCCCGCCTGCCCCGCCACCGCGGTCCAGCGCAGACGACGGATCCAGTGCAGGGTCCGGACCGGGGCCGGATCAGCGTTGGCGACGGGCGTCGTCACGGAGACGGTCGATTTCATCCACGATGGCCCGGGGCGTCAGCGGGCTCAGCCCGTTGAAGTACGCCCGGACATTTCCCTGCGGGTCCACCAGGGCGATGCGTTCGATGTAGAGGAATTCCACCGGGGTGTTCGTCGCCTCGGCGGCCGGATCCTTCGGCAGGAAGCTGCTCTCGATCAGCGGCGCGATCTCGGACTTGGGCCCGGTCAGGAAGGTCCAGACCTCCGGCACCACCCCGAGGTCGCGGGAAAACTTCGCCAGGACCTCCGGGGTGTCGGTGACGGGATCCACCGTGAGCGAGACCAGGCGCACGTCCGGCTGGTCCTTCACCAACCGCTGGAACGCCGCCATCTGCCCGCTCACCAGACGGCAGGTCGCGCCGCAGCTGGTGAAGACGAAGCTCACGACGCAGTACTTCCCGTTCAGCTCACCCCGGGCCACGGAGCGTCCACGGCTGTCGGTCAGCAGGAAGTCTCCGAAGACCCTCGGCCGGTCCGGAACCTGGGCCGGCCCAGACTTCCGAAGCCGAAGCAGGCCGCTGAAGCCGACGACCGCCAGGAGGCAGGCGCCGACCACGATCAGGAAGAGGCGCGCGTCCGAGATCGCGGACTCGGGGACTGTTTTCGGTTGGTTGTTCCGGAAGATCATCGGTGGCCTGGGGCTTCCGCGGCGGCAAAGGCAACGGCGTCGGTGGCGGAGCCAGATGGCGACAACGTAGCCCGGAACCCATGGAGGGCGAAGCCCGGGGATCCGACGGCTCGACGCCACCATGGAAGCACGCACCCATCCCGACCCATCGGAACCGAGCCTGCACGAGCCGCAACCCGTCATGCCACGCCACAACCGGAGGTAGCGGTGCGGCGAATTGTCGCACCCCGAAGCGGTCGCCGGTCCGCGGCTGCCGTCTTTTTCCTGTCCCCTGCCGGCGACGACACGGAGTCTTTTGCCATGTCCCTCGCCAACCCAGGTCC
>JAIXUV010000018.1 GCA_027483345.1 Verrucomicrobiales bacterium
CCCATCCCGCGTGGCCGGACCCATGAAATGTCCAATCCAAAGATCATCCAAGGCGGCATGGGTGCCGGCGTCTCCAACTGGCGGCTCGCCCGCGCGGTCTCCCGACTCGGCCAGATGGGTGTCGTCTCCGGCACCGCGCTGGATGTCATCTTGTCGCGGCGTCTGCAGGACGGCGACGCCGACGGCCTGATGCGGCACGCGCTGGCCCAGTTCCCGCATCGCGACATCGCGGAACGTGTGATCCAGAACCATTTCCGCCCCGGCGGCCGGGCCCCAGGCCAGCCGTACAAGGGTCTTGCCCTGCTCACACACCGTCCCACCCGAGCCCAGCTCGAACTCCTGGTCGCGGCCAACTTCGTCGAGGTCTTCCTCGCCAAGGAAGGGCACTCCGGAGTCGTCGGCATCAACTTCCTCCAGAAAATCCAGCTTCCCACGCTGCCGTCCCTGTTCGGCGCGATGCTCGCCGGCGTCGACTACGTCCTGATGGGAGCCGGCATCCCGATGGCGATCCCAGGCATCCTCGACCAGCTTGCCCGGGGCGAGACGGTCCAGATGCGCCTCGACGTCGAGGCCTCGGGTCCGGGCGACGAGATCGACTGCACCTTCTCGCCGGCCGACCTCCTGGAAGGAACGCCTCCCACGATTCCTCGCCCGAAGTTCCTGCCGATCGTCTCGTCCAACGTCCTCGCCCTCACCCTGGCCCGGAAGGCCAGCGGACACGTGGACGGCTTCGTCGTGGAAGGGCCGACAGCCGGCGGCCACAACGCCCCGCCCCGCGGTGTGCTCAACCTCAACGAACGGGGCGAACCGGTCTACGGTCCGCGGGACGTCCCGGACCTCGCGAAGTTCCGCGATCTGGGTCTCCCGTTCTGGTTGGCCGGTTCCTACGCGACTCCGGAACGCCTGGCCGAAGCGCTGGCCGAGGGGGCCGCCGGGGTCCAGATCGGCACCGCCTTCGCCTTCTGTGACGAGTCCGGCATCGAGCCTTCGATCAAGGCCCGCGTGCTCGCCGGCGTTCGCGATGCCTCCGTGGAGGTCTTCACCGACCCGCTCGCCTCGCCCACCGGCTTTCCGTTCAAGGTGGCCCAACTCGAAGGGACCCTGTCGGACCCGGGGATCTTCGCAGACCGCCGACGCCTCTGCGACCTCGGCTACCTGCGCCGCGCCTTTCGCAAGGAGGACGGAAGCCTCGGATACCGCTGCCCCGGCGAGCCGGAAGACATCTATGTCATGAAGGGCGGGGAACGTGAGGACACGGCCGGTCGCAAGTGCGTCTGCAACGGACTGCTGGCCACCATCGGACTCGGTCAGACCCAGTCGACGGGCTACGTCGAGCCGGCCTTGCTGACCGCCGGCGACGACCTCTGCCTGCTGGGACGCTTCCTGGCGGACGGCGCGGACCACTATTCGGCCGAGGATGTGTTGAAGGCGGTGCTTGCCGCGCCGGAGGCCGTTCCTGTGGCCTGCTGACCTGGAGCCAAAAAAAAGAAGAGGGGCGACCTTGCGGTCACCCCTCCTGGTGATGGGGTCAACGACGTCCTCACCCGGGCGCTCAGATGTGCGGCGGGACAAACCGCAGCAGAATGTCCGCACCCCGCCGCCAGCAAGACCCCTTTGCCAACCCTTTGCGGACGAAAACCGAACCCTTTCCGGAGCCGCTCCACGGAGGGAAATCGGCCCCGCCTCGGATGATGGTTTCTTAGCCCGGAACTCCGTCCTGTCACCTGGGCCAGAGAAGGAAAGTGGCGAAATGCATTCCGAGAAGGGGGACAGGCATTCGCGATTCCCAGTTCCCCTCAGGTAGCCGCAGCCACCAGGCCGCGGACTCCTCCCCATTCCCCAATCCAAGATCCGGGGCCGTGATTCCAACCATTGATGGGTGTCTGCTTCTTCCCTGTGGAACCTGCGGCTTCCTTCCGCATCGTTCCGCCAGGCACTGCCAAGGCGGCTCAGAAGAGTTCCGCCTGGCTCTCCACGGGAAGAAGACACTCCGGTGTGTCGAAGGCCACCGAGTTCATCCGCGGCGTCACCCGATACCGGCGCAGGGTTCCCTCAGGCAGCGGACGACAGAGCTGCAGCAGATCCTCGGCACCCATCTCAGGATCCAGCCAGTCGGCAGCCGCGGAACCGGAAAGCACCACCGGCATTCGGTCATGCACTGGCAAGATGTCCCCGCTTGGCTGTGTGGTGAGGACAGTGAACGTCTCGATCAGACGTTCCGGCTCCGTCGGAGGACTCCAGGATTCCCACAGTCCGGCGAAGAGGAACGGCACCGCGTCCTTCGCGACGAACCTCCACGGCAGCTTCATCCGGCCCTCGGCCTGCCATTCGTAGAACGAGTCCGCCGGCACCAGGCACCGCCGGTGGACGAACGCGGAGCGGAACGCAGGCTGGGAAGCCACGGTCTCGCTGCGGGCGTTGATGCACCGGGCGGCGATGCCAGTGTCGCGGCTCCAGGAAGGAATCAGGCCCCAGGTCAGTTCGTCGATCTCGGCGCGTGCTCCCCGACGGCGGATCACCGGGGCCTTCTGCATCGGACACACGTTGTAACGCGCCTGGCCGTTCCACTCCAAACGCACCTCCGCGAAGGACCACGGCGCTTCGCCGCGTGCGAGGGAATAGCGTCCACACATATTCTCGAAATTGCATCAAGCCCCGCCACATGTCACCCCGGGCAATCGCCCCTGCCCTGACGGCTGGGGTCTGATGGCAGAGGCTCCAGTCCAGGTCCGGGACGCGATTCCCACGTTCACCGGTCGAACGATCCGGGTCGGGAGGGAAACACCCCATGCCATGGAGGCGTCCCAGGGCGGAGGATCCGGGCGTCGAGGCTCCCGTCTTCGGCGAAACCTCCCAGCTGAAGCTCCAGAGCCCAAGCCCCATGAATATGAACATCCGCAGAACATCACTCACGTCGGCCGCGACCCTGCTTGCCGGATCGCTGCTACTCGTGCCCGTCGCTTCCGCCGCAACCACGGTCCTCGACAACTTCAACAGTTCCATCTTCAGCGTGAACACCGGAGGGCCGCTCGCGGCAGGCCCCACTCCGATCCTAGGCGACTCAGGCATCCTGGGCGTCAACCGCCAGGTGTCCATCGGAGTCGCCGCCGGAACCGGAAGCGCCTCCAGCGGCAACAATCTCGACGTGCTGGTCTACGACAACGGCGCGCTCATGAGGTCGATACTGACCTTCCAGTACACCCTGCCCGCCTACAACCTCAGCCTGTCCGGTGCGACCTCGTTCAGCTACCTGCTCCAGAACACGGAATTGGGCAAGGACACGGACTACACCCTGACCATCCTCAGCGCCGACGGATCGGCCACCGCGACCGGGACGCTTCCCGTCTTGGCCGGCTTGGTTCACATCAGCCTCGCGAGCCTGACCACGGTGGGCACGCCGTTCGACGACATGACCTCGCTCACCGTGCAGTTCAGCCCGCAGGTCAACGGTACGGACATGGTCATCGACGCCTTCGGATTCGACCTCGTTGCGCCGCCGATTCCCGAGCCGAGCACCTACGCGGCGATCGGCTTTGCTGGCGTCCTTGCCTGCTGGACCTACCGCCGCCGCTTCACATCCCCGGCAGTGATTCCAGCCGCCCACTCCGAATCTTAGGCCGCACAAACAGCCAGATTCGTCCGGGTGGCGGAACTCCCGCCGCCCGGACGGTCACGCAGCAGGCAAACCGCCGAATCTCAGCGTCGCCGGACCGGCTGGACGCCCTCCTCCTCGCCGGCGAGCTGGGCGCGGACCGAGCGGCTGCGCTCCGTGATGAACCACTTCAGCGGATGCGGAGGACGGTTCCAGCCGGATCGGGGTCCGTCCGTGGACGGATCGGCGGGCCGCAGGACGGTGACGGCCTGTTCGAAGCGGGCGGCCTTGACCGGTGTTTCCTCGGCGACCACCGGACGCAGCAGCGCCGCCATCTCGTCCACCCGCCGGTGCAACCTCTCCGGCACGAACACCGTGTCGAGCATCTCCCGGAGCGCCTGACGGTAACGCTCCTCGAATCCGGGCACCTGCCACATGCGTTCCAGGAATCGGTGCCGGCCCATCCAGGGCCTGCGGATGCTGGCCCGGGCCCGGTCCGAGGCCGAACCCACCCAGCCGAACTTCCCCCAGGCATTGTCGAGGTCCCAGGGAAGGAACTGGAATCGCCCGGTCTGCGGATGCAGCCACAGGCAGAAGTTCTGTCCGTTGTTCAGGAATCCGTCGTAGCTCGAAAGCAGCACCATGCCGGCGAGGAACCGCGCGAACTCGTCCATCTCGACGAACTCCCCGATCCGCGCCGCGAAGGTGGCGTCGTCCGCAGAGGTCACGAGCCGGGCCAGTCCGATCACCCGCTGCTTCTGTGCTTCGCTCGGCCGGCTCTTCGGGTCGTAGATGCCTTCGTAGGCCGACCAGTCGTCGCCGAGGTCGGAGAAAAGCTCGGTGGTCACCGGCTTGAACACGACGCCCTTGCGCGTGCCGAACCGCCTCGCGGCGAAGTCCGAATCCAGGTTCTCGACCAGCGCATAGAGGCCCAGGTACTCCGGCCCCGAGGTGCCCGTGCTCCGGAAGAGCCGGGCATACGCGGTCCGCGGCGCGGGAACGCCTGCGTTCCGGAAGAACTCATATCCCAAGGCGTCGTGCATGCAGGAGTCGTCCACGACGAGGTTGGCGAAGTTCAACGTGTTCCGGCCCGCCAGCTCCCGTCCCTGGGTGAACTTGTCGAGGTCGACCTTGTACGGACGCTTTGTGGTTCCCTCGGACCTCAGGAAGGTGCCGTTCCCCTTGTGACGCACCGCGGCGTCGGAGTAGGTGCGGTCCTCGAACTCCACCGTCGCACGCACCCAGTCGAACTCGATTCCCCGGACGCCCGAGAGTCCGTTCCGGCTCGCGGCGGGGTTGCGGAGCTCGAACCGCCCGCCGCCCATCCAGGAACGGTCCAAGGGCTCGACGTAACGGGGTTCGAGGGCCTCGGCCTGCTCCTGTGGAATGCGCAGGTGCACGGTCCAGACGTTGGTCGTCCCGTAGAGAGCGGCATCGTCCAGCGACGTGGTGTCACGCCGTGAGCCCAAGGCGGCGAGCGCCAGGACTGGAGGCTTGCGGACCGGCTCGACCCAGGCCGGATCCCCCTGCTGCGGCCGACGCGCCCCCTCCCACATCGCCTCCCTCCGGGACTCCCGCAGATGGCGACGGATCGTGCCCGTGGACCAGACCACGCTGGCGAGGGCCACCACCAACGCGGCCAGGGTCGCCAGCCGTCGCGGCCACGGATTCCTTTTCGGCATCGGTGGGGTCATCGCCGCTCAGGCTATCCGCCGGACGGGAGGAGTCCACTCCCCGTGGCGGAAGACTCCCCGGACCCACGGCTCACGGCCGCTTCGCATCGAAAACCAGCGCGGCCGAGTTGAGGCAATAGCGCAGGCCGGTCGGAGGCGGGCCGTCTTCGAACACGTGTCCGAGATGCCCCTCGCAGCGGGCGCAATGCACCTCGGTGCGGTTCATGAAGAAGCTGCGGTCGGAGGTGGTGCCGACGTTCCGCGCCTCGAGCGGCTTCCAGAAGCTGGGCCAACCGGTGCCGGATTCGAACTTGGTGTCGGAATGGAACAGGTCGAGGCCGCAACCGGCGCAACGGTAGGTCCCGGACGCATGCTGGTTCCACAGGTCACCGGAGAACGCCGCCTCGGTGCCATGCTTCCGGAGCACGCGGAACCGTTCCGCCGACAGCCTCCCCTTCCACTCCTCCTCGGACAGGACCACCTTGTCGGAGCCGTTCCAGGCGTTGGTCCCGGCCGGGAAGGCCGGAGCCGCCGGAACGGCGACCGCGACCGTCCCCGAATCGGAGCGGGAACAGCCGGCCATCATGCCGGCGAGCGTCCCGAGCAGGACCGTCAGCGCACGGACGCACGCACGGATGTTCACACCGTGCCTCCGCGGACGCGGCCGACGAAGCCGGCGAATCCCTCGGCCTGCCGACGCAGGCGGCCCTGCAGCTCCGGGTCCTTGAGCGCGCCGGCGTCGTCGAGCAACCCGCCGATGCCCGGCATGAAGACACGCGACGGGAAGATGTGGGCGTTGCGGTATCCGAAGATCTGCTGGAGCTGCTCCACGCTCCGCAGCGCCCCCCAGATGCCGGCTGCGAGTCCGACGAAGCAGACCGGCTTCGACTCGAAGCTCTCGGGGAACTTCAGGTGGTCGATGAAAACCTTCAACACGCCGGGGAACGAGCCGTTGTATTCCGGGGTGACGACCACCAGGCCATGGGCGTCGAGGACCGCCTTCGAGAAGGGCTCGAACTCCGGGGGCTTGGCGGCGTAGGCGTCAGGGGAAAACAGCGAAAGCGGGACCTCACGGAGGTCGACGATCCGTGCCGGGACGCCCAGCTCGGTGTAGGCCGCCAACACGAGGTCGGCGATGCGGCGGGTGTTGCTGCCCGGACGGTTGGTGCCGGAAACGATGACGATCATGCCCGGAGAGGATCGCCCGAATCCCCGGCCGCGCAATTCCCCAGGGCCGGAGTGGGCCTCACGCGAAGGCGCCATACCGCGAAGGGTGAACCGTGGGCTTTCCGCTCGGGGTGCTGATCGCAGCCCGTTGGATTTCAACCCCGCGAGCATTTCAACCCCGCGAGCCCCGCGTCTCTGCGGGAAAACGGATCGCTCGCAAGGTTTCTCCCGCAGAGATGGGACAAGAAAGCCTGGCAACCGACGCCAGATGCCCGAGGCCCGCCCGCTCAGGGACGCAGCGCCTCGGTGATGTCGACGCCGCGCAGCTTGAACAGGCGCTTGATTGTCTCCTCGATGAGGTTGTTCGGGCAGCTCGCGCCGGCGGTGATGCCGACGGTCATCTCGCCGGTGGTCCGGTACCAGTTCTCGGTCACCACCTCCGCGGGGATGTGCTGGTTCCAGTGCCGGATGAGCACCGTCGATTCCATCATCGCGGCGTTCTTGATGAAGTAGGTCGGAAGGACCTTCTCCCCCATCTCGGCGAGGTGCGACGTGTTGGACGAGTTGTAGCCGCCCACGACGATCAGCAGGTCCATCGGTTCGCGCAGCATCTTCTCCAAGGCATCCTGACGGTCCTGGGTCGCGCCGCAGATGGTGTCGAAGAACCGGAAGTGGGACGGAAGGCTCTCGGTCCCGTAGCGCACTTCCATGGCCTTGCGGAAGCGGCGTTGGACCTCCTCGGTCTCGCCGCGGAGCATCGTCGTCTGGTTGGCGACACCCACCGTCACCAGGTGCAGGTCGGGATCGAAGCCGGGCGAGTAGGCGCCCTTGAAACGGGCGAGGAATTCCTCCCGGTTGCCGCCGCGCAGGATGTAGTCGCAGACGTAGTCCGTCTCCGCGAGGTCGAACACCACGAGGTAGTGTCCCGTGCCGTAGGCCGTGGCCTGCGACGTGGTGGCCTTGGTCTCCTCGTGCTTCGCCTTGCCATGGATGATGCTGGTGACCGACTCGCGGCTGTACTGCTGGACCCGCTTCCAGACGCTCATCACGTCGCCGCAGGTGGTGTCGACGGTCTGGCAGCCGAAGGCCTCGATGCGCTTGCGTGTGCCGACCTCGGTGCCGAAGGCCGGGATGATCACCACGTCCTCGGGCGTGAGGTGGAGGGCCTCCAGTTCGGCGTCGGTCGGCTTGGGGGCGATGCTCACGATGCCGAGGCCGCGGATCTGGTCGTTGACCTCGGGGTTGTGGATGATCTCCCCGAGCAGGAAGATGCGCACCGGCGACGGGAACACATTGCGGGCCGCATAGGCGAGGTCGATGGCCCGCTCGACGCCGTAGCAGAAGCCGAATTCCTTGGCCAACTTTATGGTCAACCCGCCGTGGCTGAAACGTCCGCCGGACGCCCGCAGGCGTTCCACCAGCTCGGAGCGGTAGTGGCTGACGACCTGTGCGGCCACCGCCTCCATGACGTCGGGACGGCGGAGGTTGATCTTCTTCTTGGGCTGTGGGGGCACCACCGGATTGCCCGGCGCGACGGTAGACATGACGCGTGGACCGTAGCCGAGGGCCTGCGGACGTCGAGAAGACAGTGCCCGCGCGCTCCGGGCCGCCCCGCCTCCCCCCGAGGTGCCCGGGCTTGGCCCCGGGGTATCGCGGAAGCACACTCTCCGCCATGTCCGCCGACTTCGACGTCGCGATCGTGGGTTCGGGTTTCGCCGGTTCGCTCATGGCCATCCTCGCCCGCCGCCTGGGCCGCTCGGTGGTGCTGATCGAACGGGGAAGGCATCCGCGCTTCGCCATCGGAGAATCCTCGACCCCGCTCTCGAACCTGCTGCTGGAGGACCTTGCAGACCGCTTCGACCTGCCGTGGCTGCGGGCGTTCTCGAAGTGGGGCACCTGGCAGGCTATCCATCCCGAGGTCGCCTGTGGCCTGAAGCGCGGGTTCAGCTTCTTCCACCACCGCGATGGCGAGGCCTGGTCCGACGACGCGGACCGTTCCCGGCAGCTGCTGGTGGCCGCGAGTCCGAACGACGCCGTGGCCGACACCCACTGGCATCGTCCCGACTTCGACCTGTTCCTCCAGCGGAAGGCGGTCGAGGCGGGATGCGAGTACCAGGATGAGACGCGCCTGGACCATGTCGAACGGGACGGCGGCGCCTGGGAACTTTCGGGCGAGGCCTCCGGCGGCCCCTTCCGTTGCCGTGCCCGCTGGATCCTCGATGCCTCCGGCCCGGACGGATTCCTCCACCGCCAGCTCGGACTCGAAGCCGGCCACTTCCAGGGACTTCCCGCGACCACAGGTATCTGGAGCCATTTCACCGGGGTTCACCGTTGGGAGACCCGGTTTCCCGAATTCCAGGCGGCGCCCTTCCCGCCCGACGACGCGGCGCTCCACCACCTGTTCGACGGCGGATGGATGTGGGTGCTGCGATTCAACAACGACGTGACCAGCGCCGGGTTCGCCCTCACCCCGGAAGCGGCCGCAGCGCGCTGGAACGGGGATCCCGAAGCCATGTGGAACGGCCTGATGGAACGCCTGCCGTCGGTCTCGGAGGCGTTCCGCTCCGCCGCCCGGATCCAACCCTTCCAACGTCGCTCGCCCCTTCCCTTCCGCAGCCGCTCGGCCACCGGCCCCGGGTGGATCCAACTGCCGATGGCGGCCGGGTTCATCGATCCCCTCTTTTCGACCGGCTTCGTCCTGTCCCTGCTAGGCATCGAACGTCTCTGCGACTGGATGGAGGTCGGCGAACCTCAGGAAAAGCTCGACCGATACGGGGTGGAGACCCTGGCCGACCTCGACGCCACCGCGGATCTGGTGGGAGCCGCCTATCGCACCCTGGGCGACCCGGAATCGTTCGAGGCGCTCTCCATGCTCTACTTCGCCGCGGTCAGCTACTCGGAATGTGCGCGGCGCCTGGGGAAGCCCGGGTTGGCGCCGGGATTCCTCCTGCGGTCCCATCCGCGGTTCGGTCCGGACATCCGCGAATGCCTGCTGGCCGCTGGCAGGGCCCCCTCGGCGGACCTCGCCGCCCTGGTCGCCAACGCCGTCCGTCCGTTCAACGTCGCCGGGCTCTGCGACCGCTCCAAGCGCGGCTGGTATCCGGTTTCGGCCGCGGACCTCCTCCAGGCCGCAGACGCCCTCGAATCCGACCCCGACGCGATCCGCGCCATGCTGCGCCGGAACGGTTTCGACGGCTGAATCGGGATCACTACGTGGGAACACGTAGGTGCCCCCACGTACCGCCGAATCGGTGTTCGCGCGGATGCACAGGGAAGGGTTCGCCATGCAGGATCCGCGTTCGAAATCCTGCCATGCGCCTTCTCATCGTCGACGACCACGCCCAGATGCGACGGACCATCCGTTCCATCCTGGCGGATCATGCCGACGAGGTCCTTGAAGCGGAGGACGGCGACCAGGCGGTGGATGCCTTCGGGGCGTTTCGTCCAGACTGGACGATCATGGATCTCCAAATGCCCGGGGTAGGCGGCCTCGAGGCGACACGGCGGATCCTCAAGATGGATCCCGCCGCCCAAGTGGTGATCGTCACAGAGAACGACGAACCGCAACTCAAGGGCTCCGCGGAAGACGCGGGCGCCGTCGCGTTCGTGACCAAGGACCGCCTCCTCGACCTCCACCGACTCCTGGGAAGACGGAGGGCCACACCATGAGCCAACTCCTCCTAGACCACGTGGGATGCAGGGGAACGACCGTCGCGCTCGCCGTGGCCGCCCTCTTCCTGTGCAGCTGCGAGCGGAAGGCGGCACCGGACATCGTGCTGGATCCCGAAGTCGTGGCCATGGTCGGCACGCGGAAGATCCGCGTCGCCGACGTGGAAAGGGAACTGGCCGCGCGTGGGGCGACGGCAAGGACGGAGGCCGTGCTTCAGGAGATGATCCGCTTCGAGGCCCAGCTAGCCGAGGCACGGCGAACCGGGATCGACGCCGAACCGGAGACCCAGCGGGCCATTGAGCGGATGCTGGTCTCGCGCCTCGAGGAGCGGCAACGCGCCGCCGGGCAGCCATCCGTGACCGATGCCGAGGTGACCGACCTTTACGAGTCCGAGATCGACCGCCACACCCTTCCCGCCGCCGCACGGGGCGGAGTGCTCCGGATCGGCGTGAGCACCAAGGCGGACGAGTCCTCCCGCAGGCGGAAGGCCGAGCTCGCGGCCGAATTGCGGAGCCGTGCTGAGTCCCTTGACGAACCGGGCTACCACGCCCTCGTCCGCGAGAGCTCCGACGACACCGCCACCCGCTACAACCGCGGCGACACCGGCTGGATCACCGCCACCGACGACGGATCCCTGCCCTTCGCCGTCGCCGAAGCCCTCCGTTCGCTGCGGACCAACGGGGCGATCTCCCCGGTCATCGAGACCACCAACGCGTTCCACTTCGTCCGTCTCTACGCCACCCGCCCACGGACACGCCGGCCGTTGCAGGAGATCGCCGACGGTCTCCGACACCGGATCCTGCTCGGCAAGTCCGAGGAACAGGACCGCGAGCACCTCCGCCGCATCCTCGGATCCGTCCCGATTCGAACCAACTCCGCCGCGCTCGCCGGACTCACCTCCCGGCACGCCACCCACCCGTCGAACCTTTCTCCGCCCCGGAACCCATCACCATGAAGCTGTCCCTATACGAAACCGGAGCCTGGCGCCGGATGTTCGCCGCCCTCCTGCTGTTGGCCGCCTCGCTGCAGATGCTTCAGGCAGACCCCACGGTGGTCCAGGAACTGACCCTCGTGCCGGGATGGAACGCGGTTCATGTCGACGTCCAGCCCGAGGTCCCGGCCATCGAGGCGCTTGTCGTAGGCCTCGACGTGGACAGCATCTGGACCTACTCGGACACCACCGGGTCGCCGGAGTTCGTCCAGGATGTGACCGAGGAGGGACTTCAGCGGGCGGGATGGTTCTCGTGGGTGTCGACCAATCGCGTGGAGGCCTTCCAGAACGACCTCCTCCGTCTCCAGGCCAACCGGGCCTACCTGATCAGGCTCAACGCCGCGACCAACCAGGTCCTCCGGATCACCGGCCGCCCCTCGTCGCGTTCCCGCAGCTGGACGCCGGACACCCTCAATCTCCGAGGGCTTCCCGTCGATCCCGGCCTGCCTCCGACCTTCCTCTCCTTCTTCCGCGCCTCCGCCGCCCACTTCTCTCCTGGCCAAGGCCTCGTGCCCATCTACCGGCTCGGCACCAACGGCGTCTGGGCAGGTGTCCAACCCTCCGACCTCGTCGAATCGGGCAAGGCCTATTGGATCCATTGCCGGGGTGGTTCGGACTACCTCGCACCCGTCGCCGCCAAGCCGTTCGCCTCGGACTCCCTCGAGTTCGGCACGATCGGGACCGAACTGGAGTTCGAGCTGGCCAACCTCGACTCGTCGACCCGGACCCTGGAGATCCGCGACCTGCGCAACCCCGGCACCAACGCGCTTTCGATCGCCGTAGTGACGGAGACCGGCGGCCCAGCCTGGATCCCGCTTCCCGCGCTCTGGACCCGCACCTTGCCGGGGCGGACCTCCAGCCGCGAACGGATCGCGATCCGGCGTCAGGACATGGCGGCGGACACCTACGAAACGGTTCTTGAAGTGGTCGACGGCCAAGGTGTCCGGCTGCTCATCCCGTTGGTCGCAGACCGCGAACTCTCCAGTACGGGGTCTTCCTCCGGCGGTCTCGCCAAGTCCATCGGTTCCCGGATCGCCTCCGGTCTCTGGCTTGGTCTCGCCTCGATCAACGCCGTCAGCGAGGCCCACTCCGGTCCGCTCGCCACCAATGTCTCAACGGGATTCACGTTGGAACTGGAGACCAATGCCACCACGGGCATCGTCGTCACGAACCGCGTCCCGAACTCCGTCGTCCGCACCGCGCCGTCCATGGCCCCGACGCCGACCGCCTCCGAGTTCAACCTCCCGGTCATCCTCCATGTCGACGCCACCGGCACGGTCCGCCTGCTCAAGGAGGTCATCGAGATGTGGCGCGACGGAACCACCACCAACACGCCGGACGGAACCACCGTCGTCGTCGTTCCGGGTCGCGAGGTGCTCGTCACCGACGAGACCAAGATCACCGGCCTGACCGGGGTCCTGTCCCGGGATGGAACACCCGTCGGTCGCCGCCACAGCACCGCCGGCTTCGACTTCGCAGAGAATGAGCTGCCGATGGCCGGCAGCCTGGCTCCGGGCGGGACGGTTTCGACGACCAACACGCTCTCCGAGACCTTCGCAAGGAATCCCTTCAAGCATCGCTACCACCCGGCGCACAGGCGCGGCCTCACGATCCGCAGGGTGCTCCAACTGCAGGTCGATCCCGCCTCGACCAATTCGCCGCCCGGATATGGCGAGAGCCTCCTCGTCGGCACCTACCGCGAGACCGTCACCGGCCTCCACAAGACCAACATCGTCGCCTCCGGCCCCTTCCGGCTGACACGCGTCTCCACCACCGCGGTCCTCAACCAGTAAGTCGCCCCAGCTTCCCCAATCTCCCATGAAAACCCTCGCCGAACCCACGGTGGAAACCCGGATCCGCCCGACACGGATCGTTGGACGGATCGCCCTCTGGATGCTGGGCATCCTCTCGGTCCACCTCGCAGCCGTTGCCGGCGACTTCTTCGGCACCATCACCTACAATGGCTACCCGCTTCGGAACGCGACAGTCTGCCTGCAGAACTGGGCCTGCCGGGCATCCGATGGCAACGGGTTGTACGTTCTCTCGGTCAACAACTACAATAGCTACCAGCTCACTCCCGAACACAGTGGGCTTCCGCTCCAGAGCGGCGGAATCGTCTTCGGTTCCGTCTGGGTGTTTGCGCAGAACAGCGGGAACTACAACTTCAACCTGAGCTCTTCCCAGGTCGTGGGCGGCGGCCCGACGCCAACGCTCGACTCCATCCCGAGCGTCAGCGGCCAGATCGACACCCCGCTGGACGTCCCCTTCTCCGGAGTCGGCCCGGGCCTCAACGGCGACATCATCCAGTCGACCTTCGTCACCGCGGTCTCGGACAACCCGGCACTCGTCCCGTCGCCCCTGGTCAGCTACACCACCTCCGCCGCGACGGGAACCGTGCAGCTCCGGCCCAATCCGGGTGCGACGGGGACAGCGAACATCGCCGTGACGGTCACCCGCATCGACGGGACCCGTTTCACCCGGAGCTTCGTGTACACGGTGAACGCGGCACCCTCGTCCCCGGTCCCCGGCCTGGCCACGGCCATCGACCTCAACGGGAACCGTCAGTACCTGCAGTTGCCCGCCGGGACCTGGTTCACCAACGCCTTCACCGTCGAGGCATGGGTCAACCTCCGCTCGCATGCCAATTGGGGCCGGCTCTTCGACTTCGCCAACGCCGCCGGCGTCGACAACGTCCTGGGTGCCCTCTCCGAGGGCACCAACGGGCAACCGCGCATGGACATCTATGGCGGGACCAACGGCACCAGCGTGTTGGGTGAAATCCGCTCCACACAGGCCATTCCCCTGAACACCTGGACACACGTCGCCTTCGTGCGCGACGCCGCGGGCACGGCGAGGATCTACCTGAACGGGTCCTCCGTCGGCACAGGCCAGGTCGCCGCACCCAGGAACGTCGTCCGAACCCGGAACTACATCGGCCGAAGCAACTGGGACCAGGACTCCTTCGTGGACGGCGCCATCGCCGACCTGAGGATCTGGAACGTCGGGAGGACCGCTGCCGAGGTGGCCGGCTCGCGGCACGGCCTGCTTCCCCCGCAGACGCCGGGGCTGGTGGCCAACTACCGCTTCAACGAGGGCTTCGGCACCGTGCCGACCCACGCCCCGGTGGCCAACCCGGTGGTGATGAGCGGCGCCAACCAATACAGGGTCCTCCCGAACCTCCCCCTCGCCAACAACTCCTTCTCCATCGAGTTCTGGGCGAAGCGCAACGCACCCAACAACCACGACTTCGTCATCGTCCAGGGGCGCCCCAGCGACAACCAGATGCTCCACGTCGGTTTCCGGAACGGCAACGACTTCACCTTCGCCTTCTACAACAACGACCTCAACACGCCCTCCTTCACCGACACCGACTGGCACCATTGGGCCGCCACCTACGACGCCACGACACGTCGACGCGTCATCTATCGGGATGGGGTCCAGGTCGTCACCGACGTCGCCCCCGTGAACTACCAGGGCACGGGCCCGATCACCCTCGGCGGCACCCCCAACCTCACCCTTGACTTCGACGGTTCGATCAGCGCCGTGAGGTTCTGGTCCACGGCCCGGACGGCCCAGGAAGTGGCAGAGAACCGTTACCGCAACCTCCCGGGCAACATCCCCGGACTGTCCTTCAGCTACTCGAACGACGAGCAGGGCGCCGCTCCCGTCGCCGACCTTGCCGCTTCCACAAGCAATCCCGACCAGGGCGGCGCCCAGACCGCGTTCGCGATGAACCACCCGGCGTTCCTTGGCACCAACGCCGTCGTCGGCCGCTTCCTCCAGCTCAACCGCACAAACAGCCAACTCGTCCAGATACCCAACCTGGGGACCCTTCTCTCCTCGAACGCCATCACCGTCGAGTTCTGGCAGTACACCGACGCACAGGTCGACCAGAGTTCCGTCTCCCTGTTTCCATCCGCGACCTCCCGCATCATTGCCCACGTCCCTTGGAGCGATGGCAACATCTACTGGGACTTCGGCGACATCACGGGCGCCGGGGTGGGCCGTCTATCCTACCGGCCGCCGGTCTCCCCGGTGGGCACCTGGAACCACTTCGCCTTCGTCGCCGACGCCAACGCCAACTTCATGGCGATCTACCGCAACGGCGTCCGTGAGGCGTTCAAGAACTCCGCCAGCCGGTTTGCCAACCTGACCGGTACCATGGATATCGCGCCCGGCGGCCGCGTGGCCGACTTCCGGATCTGGACGGTCGCCCGCACCGCCGAGCAGATCGCCTCGTCGCGCTTCGAGCCGGTCGCCGCAAACTCGCCCAACCTGCTGGTCAACTACCTGTTCAACGAGTCCTCGGGAACCACCGTTGCTGACTCCGCCACCGGCTCGGGCAGCCAGAACGGCACCGTCACTGCCGGAGCGACCTTCTCGCTGGCCAGGATCAACGCGCTCGAGTCGCAGCTCGGCACCACGGTGCCGGAAGGCCACCCGTCCGTGGTCTACCTGCCGGCCGCGGACCGTGGGGCCACGGTCAACTACACGGCGGTGACCTCCCCCAACGCCACCCTCACGCCGTTCGGCGGCGGCCGTTATCTCTACCAGCCCAACTTCGGCTTCAGCGGAGCCGACACCCTATCCTACACGGTCTCCGACGGCACCCTCTCCCGCTCCGCCGCCGTGCCGCTGACCGTGTCGGCCGTGAACTCACCGCCCGTGGTCGGCATCGGCACCGCCCTTGACCTCAACGGATCCACCCAGTACGCGACCCTGGCCAACACCACGAATCTGCTCGCCAACAGCTCGTTCACCATCGAGTTCTGGGCGCGCCGCCGCTCGCCTGGGACCTGGGAACCGTTCGTCACCCAGGGAGTTGGAACCGCCAACCAAGGACTCCATGTCGGGTTCCGCGGCAACCAGTTCACCTTCGCCTTCTGGGCTAACGACCTCAACACGCCCGAGTTCCCGGACACCCTCTGGCACCACTGGTCCTGCACCTACGACGCGACCATCAATCGGCGGATCATCTACCGGGACGGCGTCGAGGTCGCCGCCGACACCACAGCTGCCGACTACCAGGGTACCGGCACGATCGAGATCGGACGTTCCATCGCCCTGGGCGAGTACGCCGACGGTTCGATCGCCGACCTCCGCATCTGGAACCAAGCACGGACAGCCGCCCAAGTCGCGGCGAACATGCATCCCGCCATCCCCTCGTCCACCTCCGGCCTCCAGGTCCACCTCCGGTTCAACGAAGGTGACGGCATCACGGCCGCGGACGGTGCCTCCGCAGGCGGGGTCAACAACGCGACCCTGGTCAATTCTCCCGCGTGGCGGCCCTTCGACGGACCCGCCACGTCGGTCGCCCTCAACGGCTCCACCCAGTACGGGCAGGTCCTCGACGGCCCCGCCGTCAGCGTCACCGGACCGATCACGCTCGAGGCCTGGGTCCAGCCCGCCGCGTCCGGGGCCATGACGATCCTCGAGAAGTTCGGTACCGATGCCGGCGGCTACGGCCTGCGAATCAATGCTTCGGGAATGCCGGAATTCGTGATCGCCGACAACAGCACGTCCCTCGACGTGACGACCGGCAGCACCGCGGTGCGGACCATCGGATGGACCCACCTCGCTGCGGTTTGGGACGGGCAGTCCGCGAGGATCTACGTGAACGGTCAGCTCGACGTCATCAGGGCCGTCGGCCGCAACCCGAAGGACGGGGCCTCGTTTCTGATGATCGGCGCCGCCGGCACGGCGGGCCAACCGCAGAAGTTCAACGGTCGGCTCGGCGACATCCGGATCTGGAACGTGGCCCGGACGCGCGGCGAGATCGCCTGGTACCGCGGCGGCGTAGCCACCAACGCCGCCGGCCTCGTGCTCAACCACCGCATGACGGAGGGCTCGGGCACCGTGCTGACGGACTTTGCGGCCGTGGACGGAGCGCAGAACGGTGCCCTGTTCGGTTCGCCGACATGGCCCGCATCACCGGAACCCGGCTTGGCCACCCTCCAGACGGTTCCCTACACCGAGGATGCCCAGACGGCCATCCACCTGGCCGCCTGGGACGCCGAGACCGCCACCGCCAGCCTGACCATCGGGCAGTTCACCTCGGCCCTTGGGACGATCACCAGCGGTTCCGGAACCGGGAACTACAACCTCACCCCAGGCACCAACGCGAACACCGGCGGATTCGTGGCGTTCCAGGTCGGCGACGGGGTCAACACCACCCCGGCGCGGCTCTATTTCCGCGGCTTCCCGGTGGATGACGCTCCGGTTCTCGGCGCCTCCGGCGTCCTCGGCAACCAGTCACTCTCGGAGGGGGCTTCCGGCTCGGTCACCTTCCCGGTCTCGGACGGCGACCCCGAGCTGCTGCAGACCTTGGTCCTGTCCGCCACCTCGTCGAACACCAACCTCATCCGCAACCCGCGCGTGTCCGCATTCGGCGGCATCGATGGCGACGCGACGCTCCTCTACCGTGGACGCCCCGGGCAGAGCGGCACCGCCACCATCACCGTGGTCGCGACCCAGACGTCGGGGGCGGCGATCAGCACCACCAACCAGTTCAACATCGTCGTCCAGCCGGTCAACGATCCCCCGAACGTCGGACCCGGCACCTCGTTGGCCTTCACGCCGGGGGCCTTCGTGCGTGTTCCGTCCTTCGCCACCGTCGCCCCCACCGAGGAGATCACCATCGAGTTCTGGCAGAAGGCCACCGCCAGCACGACCGGAGCCGCGTTCCAGGTTGGCCCCGACAACCTCGGAAACCGGATCAACGCCCACGTCCCGTTCACCGACGGCAAGGTCTATTGGGACTTCGGCGACATCAACGGCACCGGCCCGGGCCGGCTCTCCTACACGCCGCCGGTCTCCATCCTCGGGAGCTGGCAGCACTTCGCCTTCGTTGCCAGTCGGTCGAACAACCACATGAAGATCTACCGCAACGGCGTCGAGGAGGCCTCGAAGCCGGGAATGGTGCCGTTCATCCGTGGTGACCGGTCGCTCAACCTCGGGCAGTTCCCCGGCCAGCTGGCCGAATTCCGCGTCTGGAACGTGGCCCGCACCGGGGCGGAGATCGGCGCCTCGATGCATGCGGCGCTTTCCAACACCACACCCGGACTCGTCGCCTACTACCGCTTCAACCAGCGTCCCCTCAGCCTACTCGCGAACCACGCGACCGGTGCCGGCACCGCCACCAACGGCGTCCTCGTGGCCGACACCAGCGTCGACGAACTCGAACCCACCTGGCGCGACTCGACCACCACCAACAGCGGACCCTTGGCCGATCTCACCTGGCAGACCGCCGACCCCGATCTCGCCGTGCTTCAGACGATCACCGTCGGCGAGGGCTCGACGAACGTCCTGAACCTGCCCGCCTGGGATGCCGAAAGCCTCCTCGCGCTCACCTGGAACAACGTCTCGGTGACCACGGGAAGCGTCTCGCAGGTCTCGGGCAGCCTCTGGCGGTACGTCGCGCCGACCGGCTTCAGCGGCAACGCTGTCCTCCGCTACTCCGTGGTCGACGGCGGTTCGAGGACCACCTCGGGTTCCCTCAACCTGCGTGTCGTGATCGCCCAGAACGACGCCCCGACCATCGGCACCATCCCGAACACCGCCGCGGAGGAGGACTCGGCGGTCGTTGAGATTCCCTTCACCGTCGACGACGACCAACCGCCTTCCGCGCTGTCGATCACCCCGGTTGTGATCTCCAACGCCTCGTTGATCTCCAGCGCCACGGTCTCCGCCGGCGACCAGTTCCGCCGCCTTTCCATCGTGCCGAAGCCCGGCGAGATCGGGACCGCGACGATCCGGATCATCGTCATGGACGCCGGCCAGAAGTCGACCCAGACGGAGTTCGAGATCCGCATCGAGCCCCGGCCCGCCTTCAGCGTCTTCGACCTCGGCGTCGTCCCCGGCAAGCTCGCCAGCTTCGGCACGGCCATCAACGACCGTGGCGCCGTCACCGGATACATGGCCGAGACCGCCGACCTCGAAAGCAACCCGGTCGGGTTCTACTTCAGCGGCCTTGAGAACGGCGGCGTCGTCGAGAACAACCCCGCCGTCCAGATCGGACCGGTCCCGCTGCAGACCCCGTTCCGCGCTTGGGCCATCAACTCCGGATACACCCTGGCCGGATCCGGACGGCTCGGCGGCTCGACCGTCGCCTGGACCCGTGCGATCGAGGGCGACGTGGCCAGCCTCGGCGGCCTTCCCGGCGGCGGCTTCGCCGAGGTCCGCGGCATCAACGACGCAGGCGTCGTCGCGGGCACGTCGACAATCAATTCCCAAGGGAGCCGACGCGCCTTCACCTATGCGCCGGGTGCCGCCTCCCTCACCGACCTCGGGCTCGGCGATGCGCCGTTCAACCTCGAGACCACCGCAAACGCGATCAACGCGTCGGGCCACGTCGTCGGCGCCGTCCACGGCTCGGGTGGTTGGCGTCGCGCCATGATCTGGACCAACGGCACGCCCCAGTCGCTGCTACGGGTTCCGGTCAACACCAACAGCGTCGCCAATTCGATCAACTCCTTCGGCCAGGTCGTCGGCTCGGCCACGCGGTTCGTCGCCGGCGACTCGGCCCTCGAATTCTCGGCGATCGCCCAGAACGTGCGGATGACGAACCTCCTCTCCAACACCAACGGCAACTCGTTGGTCGCGGGCAACGCCGCGATCACGGTCGAGGCGTGGATCCGACCCTCCTCGTTCCCCACGGTCCGCTCCTGGCCGGTCCTCGTCGGCAACGCCGCCACGGGACAGGGTCTCTTCTGGCAGGCAGTGCCGGCCTCCGGCGGACAGCTCTCGTTCGGGTTCCACGGCCGAGTTTCCACGGTCAACGTCGGCGTTCAGGCTTCCGTCTGGACCCACTTCGCCTCGGTCTACAACCCCGCGAATTCGTCGCTGACCGTCTACCGCAACGGCACCCCCGTCGCCACCAACACCATCGCGGGCGTCGACCTCCAGGGCATCCCCCTGAACCTCAACTTCAACAGCGCCGGCGACTCCTCCTTCGTCGGCGCCCTCGACGAGGTCCGCATCTGGCGAACCTCCCGCTCCGCCACCGAAATCGCCGCCAACTACACCCGACGTCTCGCCGGGAACGAGTCGGGCCTGGTCGCCTACCTGCCCTTCGACGAGGCCACGGGCGCCTCCTCCACCGCCAGCCTCGCCTCCGGCGCCCAGTCCGCCGCGCTTTCCGGGCCACCGGGTTGGACCGTCCGCACCGGACTTCCCGCGCCGGCCATCTCCATGGGTGATTCCGTCCTCGAGTTCGACGGCGTCAGCGCGCTCGCCACAGGCCCCTCGGTCCCCCTCAACAACCGCTCGTTCTCGGTCGAGTTCCGCGCGCGGCGTTCCGGTCCGGGAGTCACGCGCTATGTCGTCGGACAAGGTTCGTCTTCCAACAACGTGGGGCTCCACATCGGCTTCCGGGACAGCAACTTCTTCACCTTCGCCTTCTACGCCAACGATCTGAACACGCCGGCCTACCCCGACACCGACTGGCATCACTGGGCGTGCACGTTCAACAGCACCAACCGCGCACGGCGCATCTACCGCGACGGCGTCCTGGTCGCCGAGGACGTCGCCACCGCCGCCTACGGCGGCACCGGCCCGATCACCGTCGGCCAGACGTCCACCACGCCGACGCCCTCCTTCTCCGGTGCCGTCCAAGAACTTCGTTTCTGGAACTCCGTGCGAACCCCCGAGGAGATCGCAGCGAACATGTCCGGAAGGCTCGCCGGTGGGACCAACGGCTTGGTTGCGCACTTCCCCCTCGACGAGGGCGGGGGGACGGTCGCCGCCAACCGGGTCGCCGGCGGCGGCCCGCTCGCGTTGAGCGGCGCGATCGCCTGGGCCGGACGTGACAACGGACTCTCCAGGGCCTTCCTCTTCGACTCGTCGCTGAAACGCTTCTCGTCGCTCGGAACCCTCCCCGACGCCGGCGCCAGCGAGGCGCTCGGGATCAACGATTTCGGGCAGGTCGTCGGCTACTCCCGTTCCGGCTCCGAACGCCGCGCCTTTTTCTTCTCCTCCGGCCGGCTCAACAACCTCCACGACCTCCTCCCCGAGATCGATCAACTCGACAACTGGGACCTTGAGACCGCCAACGGCATCAACCGCTCCGGCGCCATCGTCGGCACAGGTCTCCACCGCGGAGTCAAACGCGCCTTCCTCGCCGTGCCGGCCACCGTCATCGGACGCCCCGTCCTCCAGCCCGAGGGCGCCGTGGGCCGCTACCCGCAGATCACCCTCCTGCGCACGCACCGGTCCGACGACACGATCCTGAACTCGTTCTACTGGAGCGAATCCGAGAAGCGCCTCTACGCCATCCGACCGGTCACCGCGCTCATCCGTTGGTTCACCTCCCTCACCGACACCGTCGAGATCGGCGGCCAGGTCGCGGCCAACACCCAACGCGTCGTCAGCGTCACAGTGAACGTCTGGCCGAAGAACCCCATCATCCACATCTCCGGCGCCCCCGTGGACGTACAACCCGCCGTCACCTCCGCGTCCTACGCCTTCCAGTCGCTGATCTACGTCACCAATTCCGCCACGGTGGAACCCAGCGCCAAGGTCTTCACCAGCCCCAATCCGGGCTACACGGTCCTCTACTACCTCCGCAACGAGGGGCAGTCCCCCGACCCGCTTTCCCAGTCGCCCCACTTCGACGTGGTCCGTACCGTCGCTTGGAACGATTCCCATGCCGACTCGCGCTCTGCGAACTGGACCATCGGTTCGGCGGTCACCGACCCGCGTCACACCGAGTACCAATCGAAGAACGGCTACGTCCTCCTCGAGAAGGCCGCCTACGACGGCTCCGGACCCAACAAGGCCTACGACCGCGGTTCCCGCCTCGGGCCGATCCTCCCGGTCAACCAGGAAAAGCCCTACGGCAACGACGACGTCAACCCCGACCCCCTCATCGTGGTCTGGTACCAGACCAACCGGATCGGCGTCGCCTGGGCGAGCCTGCCCGTCCGCTACGGCCTGGAATGGCCCTCCGACGAATCCGTGGACCGGATCATCATCGCCAGCCAGCAGGGTTCCGGACTGCTTCCGGAATCCTCCTACCCGTCGAAGAGGATCTACAACCAGCCGGACCGTTCCCTTCCCGGCTGCAACCCCAACGAGGAACACGCCTATCTCCCGGGTGACACCCTCTTCGCGATCCGCAGCGACCTGAACCAGGTCCGAAATCTCTCCGACCCGTACTCGATCCTGAAATACCGGGACCCGGAGACCGCCGAGTGGCGGATGCGGGTGTTCAAGGTGGTTCCCGAGCAGGATCCCTACTTCTTCCGCTACTCCGGCGTGGTCGGACGTGAAATCCAGCCGCCCCTGCCCCTCAGCCTCCTGCCCCTCTGCGCCGGATCGGAGTTCGACCCCCCCGATTCCGAAGTCGCCTGGAAGGACTACAAGGGCAAGATCTATGCCCGCCAGGCGGGTCCCGAGGGCTCCCACACCAACCTCGTGCTCCGCTGGTTCTACCCGCTCCAACCGGACTTCTACTACCCGGACGAGACGGTCCAACCGGGCGACTGCCTCGCCTGGCTCGACCGCCACCCTGCAGGACAGCTCGTCGCCCCCAACGCGGACGCCGCGCTTCTCGGACAGCCGATCGACGTCACCTATGACATCCGCTGGCAGGCGGTCCCCACCCTCCAGATCGGCCAGACGCTGATCCGCCAACGGAACGGGCTCCCGAACGTCTTCGACATGGCCAACGCCCGGGTGATCTTCGACTCGTACTTCTCCGAGACCAGCCCGGCGGGCTCCGTGGGACGGCAGCTCAACGCCGCACAGGGCACCGCAGCGACGCCGATCAGCGTGCCCGGCTCGACCAACTTCCTGGCCCGCTTCTACGACCCCATCAGCCCGCGGACCCTGACTACAGGCGTCTCGATACCAACCTCGCTCAAGCGGCAGAACATCGCCGGCAAGGAGTACTTCACCGACCTGCCGTGGCCGCTGAAGATCCGGCTTTCCTATGACCCGGTGAACAACTGGCTGAGCTTCTCCGGCCACCTGGACGAGAACTTCGGCGTCGGCGACCCGCTGCTCCTGCCCAACGTGCTCAGCTCCCGAGAGAGAGACCGGCTGAAGCTCCATGCGCAGGGCGACACCGCCTGGTCCGCGTTGATGGACCGCCTCTACGACCTCACCCGCAACCCGGCCCAAGTCGACCTCGACCCGGCCAACGGCGTTCCCGACCAGGCCCTCCGCTTGGGATTCCAGAGGGTCACCTCCACCAACTTCTTCGCCGTGACCGTCGAGCGCGCCGCCCTCGTGCCCACCAACGAGGTGGTCCAGACGGCCCTCTACATCATCTACGGCATCCTGCCCCGCTATCAGACCAACCGGGTGTTCGTGCCCGGTTGGGTCCCCGAACGGCGGCCCGTGCCGACCACGTTGGAACAGGCCATCCTCGATGATGCGGCCCTGGCCCGGGAGTACTCCCGGGGTGTCATCCGCGGCGTCGGCGGGGCGCCGATCAGCAGCACCTATTCCATCAGCTCCAGCGTGGTGAACGAGGCTTTGGGCTCGGGACCGAAGGTGTTGACCACGGGTCTGGGCGGCCTGCCCCCGGCGACCCCGCGCCCGGGACGCGCACTCCGGTTCGCCGGCACCGACGGGGTGGTCACCGTGGGTGATGCGGCCACGTTCCCCGACCTGCGGAGCACGCCGTTCACAATCGAGTTCTGGGCCAAGGCGAACGCCTCGGCCAACGAGCAGTACATCGTCGCCCAACCGAGCGGTCCGTCCTCGTTCGGAGCCCTGCGCATCGGATTCCGCGACTCCGGCCGCTTCGCCTTCGACCTCGGCACCACACCGGTCTCGGACTCCCTCTTCGTCACCTCCGACCGGTACACCGACACCAACTGGCACCACTGGGCCTGCACGTTCGACCCCGAGTCCGGCATCCAGCGGATCCTCCGGGACGGGACGGCCGTCGCCGCCCGAACCAACTCCGCGCTCCGATACCTCGGCTACGGACGCCTCGAGCTCGGTCGCCACCTGACCAACGCCTTCCGGGGCGACCTCGACGAGGTCCGCATCTGGCGAACCGCCCGAACGGCTTCGGAGATCCGCGGCCAGATGGGCAAGCGGCAGCTCGGCTCCGGAGAGGAACCCAACCTCGCGCTGCTCTACCGCTGCGACGAATCCGTAGGCCCCCTCGCCAGCGACGCGACTGCCGTCGCAGGCGCCAACCCCGGCGTCCTTTCCGGCGCCGTCTCGCTCGTCGAGTCCGACGCCCCGACGGGCATTCCGCCCCGCTTCATCACCATCGCCGAGAACAACGACCCATCCCTAGGCGGACTTCCCGTCGCCCTCCATGTCATCCGCGTCGAGGACGGACCGTTCCGCGGCGAGATCAAGGTCCTGCCCGGCGACAACGTCTTCGACGAGCGCGTCACCATGCGCCACAGCGCCGACTTCGGCGGGGATCCTGACCCGCTCACCTTCCAGTGGTTCTACAAGCCGATCGGCGCCGACTTCGACCCCACCGACCTCCCCGTCGTTGCGGATCCCGAAGACGCCATGCCGTCCGAGATGCGGGGCTGGACGCTGTACAGCGGCGTGACGCCGCCGACCGGAGCCGGCGTCAACTACGTCACCATCGGCGAAGGGGGCGAGTCGGGCATCATCACGCTTTCCGACAACGCGTTCATCTGTCGCTACCGCGGCTACACCGTGGACGCCTGGGCCAGCACCAACACCTGGTCCGACTGGGTGGGTGATCCGACCGGGACGCCCGAGCAGCCCCGCGCCGCCCTCGCCGAGGGCTGGGTCAAGCGCGTCATCCGCGGACTCAACCCGTTCGACGCCCGCACCCGCGACTTCCACTCGTCGCCGGCCTCCACCTTTGCGTCGATGCTCATCCAGGCGGGTCCCCGCTACGAGGGCCCCATCGCATTCAACCCGTCCGCGGACGCCATCAACCGGGTCGGCCTCATCGAGGCCTATGCGACGGTCCTCAACCGCGCCCGCGGCCTCAGCATCGACGGCGTGCCGCAGGTGGATTTCAACCCGGCCAACAACGCCCTGCTGCTCGCCGCGACCAAGATCGCCGACCTCTACGTCGTCCTCGGCAACGAGGCGTACGCAGACGCGAGCGATCCCTCCATCGGCTTCGGGTCCGGCAGCCGCGACTACGGCTCGCTCGCGTCCAGCATCTTCTCCTTCCAGAACCAGATGGATTCGCTGCTGGAGGAGGAGCTGACGCTCCTGCGGGGACGTGACGACAGCGCGGCCGGTGTCGGGGCGGCCCCGGTCTACAACCACCTGTTCTGGAACTTCACGCTCGGCGAGGGCGAGGTCGCCTACCAGCAGAACTACAACATCAGCGACCAGAACCAGGACGGGTTCATCGACGAGAAGGACGCCCGCATCCTCTTCCCGCAGGGCCATGGCGACGCCTGGGGCCACTATCTCGAGGCGATCCGCCAGCACTACGACCTCCTGCGCCATCCCTACTTCACCTGGATCCCGCGTAGCGAGCTCGTCGCCGTGGCCGGCGCCGCGGTCAAGGTGGACTTCCTGGACGAACGGAAGTTCGCCTCCATGGCCGCCGCCAAGGCCCGGACCGGCTCCGAGATCGTCGACCTCACCTACCGCCTCAACTACGTCGACGATCCCGAGGGCCAGTGGCAGGGCTACAAGGACACCGACACGGAACGCGCATGGGGGGTCACGGAGTGGGCCCGCCGAGCCGGCACCGGCACCTACTTCGACTGGCTCACCGCCAACACGATCCTCCCGAGCGTGGACCCGAACCCCGAGCACACCGGCATCGACAAGATCGACCGGCAGACCGTGCGGGAACTGCGGGAGATCCCGGCGCTGTTCGACGAGATCCAGAGCCGACTGAATCAGGCCGACGCGGGTTTGAATCCGCTCGGTCTGGCCAAGGGGGTGGTTCCCTTCGACATCGATCCGTCGCTGGTCTCCGGGGCTGCCGGGATCGCCGCCAAAACCCATTTCGAGCAGGTCCAGGAACGCGCCCTCAAGTCGCTCCGCAATGCCGCAAACGTGTGGGACGAGGTCAACAAGTCCACGGAGGCGCTCCGTCGGAATCAGGACTCCGTCGAGCTCCTCACCGCCAACGTCATCGACCAGGAACGGGACTACAAGAACCGGCTGATCGAGATCTTCGGCTACCCCCACGCCGGCGACATCGGGGCCGGCAAGACCTACCCCGGCGGCTACGACGGACCGGACCTCTACCACTACATGTACGTGCCTGTTCCCGATTTCGACGGCGTGCGCGCCACCGAGTCCACGCCGGCGAACGGCTACTTCACCCAGATGAATCTGGGCATCGACAACGCCGGCAACAGCCAGAGCGGCGCCTTCGGGGATTCGAATCAGCAGTTCTACTTCCCCGACGACTTCGCGGCGGGGCTGCAATCGGACACACCGTTCCTGATCAACACCAATCAGCGCATCCTGCAGGTCGTCTATCCCCGCACCTCCGGACGCTATGCCTATTCGCCCCCTGCCAGTTGGGGTCAGCGACGGGCGGCGGGCGAGATCCAGATGGCGCTCTCCGACCTGATCCAGGCGGAGGCGCGTCTGCGGACCGCGCTCGCCGCCGACGACGCGCTCTTCGCCGACATCGAGGACCGGGCCCGCCTGCTCAGCGCCCGCTACGACCTGAGGGCCGAGGAGCTCAAGCTCCGTTCCGACCTCGCCAACGTGAAGATTTCGTTTGCCACGGCGATCGTCGGTTTGAAGGCCCTGCATGGGTATCTCGACAAATCCAGCGAAGTCACCGGCAGCATTGGTGACGCAACCCAGGAGGCTCTGCCAACCGCCGTCGGTCTTGCCACGGACGCCACCTCCGGTGCCCGATCCGCCATCAAGTTCGGCGCCATCGCACTCAAGCAGACCGTCAGCCTGGGTGCGACCGCTGCGAAGTCCGCCGCCGAGGTGGTCGAGAAGATCGGCCTTCCGGCTGCTGAAGGCATCGTCAACTCCAAGATCCAGAAGGCCGAGTTCAAATACGAAATCCGCAAGCAGGTGGACGAACTCGAACGCCTCCTGCATCAGGTCGCCGGCTCGCGGATGGAAGGCATCCGCCTTGCCGAGGCCGTCAACCAGTCGGCCAACCGCTACCTCTCCGCCCTCGCCAAGGGACAGCGTCTCATCGAGGAGCGGGTCGCCTACCGGGTGCGCATCGCGGCCAGGACGACGGAGAACCGCTACCAGGACATGACCTTCCGGATCTTCCGGAACGACGCCCTGCAGAAGTACCGGGCCACCTTCGACCTCGCCCAGCGCTACGTCTTCCTCGCGGCCACGGCCTACGACTACGAGTCCAACCTCCTGGGGACCGACACCCGCGGCGGACGGAACTTCCTCACCGAGATCGTCCGCCAGCGTTCCATCGGCCAGATGCTCGACGGCCAACCTGTGGTCGGCAGGCCCGGTCTCGCCGACGCCTTCGGCCGGATGGGCGCCAACTTCGACGTCCTCAAGACCCAGCTCGGCTTCAACAACCCGCAGACCGAATCGTCGCGGTTCTCCCTCCGAAACGAGCTCTTCCGCCTGCGGAACGGTTCGGACCTCGACTGGCGTTCGGTCCTCACTTCGAAGCGCGTTGCCAACCTCTGGGACATCCCCGAGTTCCGGCGCTACTGCCGCTCCTTCGCACCCGAGTCCGCCGGCGCCCAGCCCGGACTCGTCATCCGCTTCCCGACCACCGTCCGCGCCGGACAGAACTTCTTCGACTGGCCTCTCGGCGGCGGCGACAGCGCCTACGACCCGAGCCGCTTCTCCACGAGGATCCGCGGGGTCGGCGTCTGGTTCTCGGGATACAACGGACTGGGTCTCTCCCAGACCCCACGCATCTACCTCGTGCCGGCCGGCGCGGACATCCTCAGTTCCCCCAACGCCAACGACTTCGTCACCCGTTCATGGCGCGTCGTCGACCAGGCGCTGCCGGTGCCCTTCCCCATCGGCGCCAACCGCCTCTCGGACGCCGGATGGATCCCGGTCAACGACTCCGTCGGAGGCTCCTTCGCCGAGGTCCGGCGCTTCTCGGGATTCCGCGCCTACCACGACAGCGGCGGATTCACCGCAGCAGAGATGACCAGCGACTCGCGACTCATCGGGCGCAGCGTCTGGAACACCGACTGGATGCTCATCATCCCGGGCCAGACGTTCCTCAACAACGCCGATGCCGGCCTCGATGCGTTCATCCGCTCGGTGGACGACATCAAGCTGACCTTCCAGACCTACTCCTACTCCGGGAACTGAAACCTCCTACGCCCCAACCCGCCATGAGCCATCAGTTCTCCAACCACAGCCCCTTCCACAAAGGTTTCGCACGCCTGCTCGCGATCGCCTTCGCGATCCTCGGCCTCGGCCGCCTGGACCTCGCCGAGGCCGGCATCCCCGAGCCAGGCGTCCGCCTCTACGGCACCATCGCCCTCGACGGCGTGGCCGTGACCGCCGCCGACACCGGGATCCGCATCGAGGCCCGACGCACCGCGGACGGACCGCCCATCGCCAGCTACGCGATGGGTTCCCTCACCAACGCCGGCAACTTCTACTCCATCAAGGTGGATGCGGAGTCGGCAATGCCGCTCACCGACACCAACCGCGTCGTGATCGGGGGAACCCTCCACCTCGTCGTGCTCGAGGGCGCCGTGGAACGCGACCGCCTGACGCTCGTGGTGGCCGCCCGCGGCCAGCGCCAACGTCTCGACTTCGGCTCGCCCGACACCGACGGCGACGGCCTCAGCGACGCCTTCGAGCTCGCCCACTTCGGCACCTCCACGGCGGGCTCGGCCCTGCTCGACAGCGACAACGACGGTCGTCCCAACCTGCGGGAGTTCCTCCAGGGCACGAATCCCCTCGAGGCCGACGGCCGTCATCCCGCCGACATCAACCCGGCCGACGACCGCCTCACCCTGGGCGAGGTCACCGACTACATCCTCGCCTGGAAGACCGGTGCGACGAACTGGCCGGTCGAGCCCACACTCGATGCGCCCAACATCGAGGACTACATCACCCGCGCCGGCGCCCTGTGGAAGGGCGGCGAGTTCTACTCCTTCACCAACAGCCCCCCGACCAACGCCCCGATGTGGTGGGTGAACCGCACCTCCACCAACGCCCTGGGATCGGATCCCGGCCTGCTCGCGGCCAACGGAACCCCGAAGTCCGCCAAGGCCCTCGGCGGATTCCGTCGCCGCCTGCCGCAGACCTACCACGCGGGCGTGCCCGTCGCCGTCACGCTCGACGTCGCACCCGAAGGCGGCACCCGGGCGTACGCCGTGGTCGAGGCCGTCCCGGCCGGTTGGCGCGTGCAGAACCTCAGCCACGACGGACGCTGGGATGCCGTCCGGCGCAAGGTGAAGTGGGGACCGTTCTTTGACGACGCGCCGCGCACCATCACCTACTTCGCCGTGCCGCTTTCCACGTCGCCGGACGCCGCCCGCTTCGCCGGACGCGCCAGCTTCGACGGGGCCGGATTGGTCGCCGAAGGCCCTTACGCCGCCTGGCCCGAAGGCCGGTTCCCCAAGCCGAACCTCCGCCTCACCGCCGAACCCCGGAAGTCGGTCGTCGTGGTCGGCGAACCCGGACGCACCTACCGGCTCCAACAGTCCGCCGCCCTCGGCGGCTGGGACGAGGGCCGGAACGTGACCGTCGAGGCCTCCGGGCTCTCGGTGGTTCCCGTCGAGGACGGCCCCGACGTCCAGTTCTTCCGCCTCGTGTCGGTGGAATGACCGGGATCCAGGAACGCGATGTCCCGCCTCACCGCACTGCTCCTCACGCTGTTCGCCGTCTTCGCGACGTCCGGGCGGGGCGCGTCGGCCTTGCGTTCCCTGCCTGAGGCCTTCACCCCGGGTATCCCGTTCACCGTCGCGATCGCCGTCACCCCCGGCACCAACACCGCGGTCCAGGCCATCGAAGACCGCCCGCCCGCCGGCTGGACGGTCTCCTCGGTCTCCCATGGCGGGATCGTCGACCCGGTCCTCGGCTCGGTGAAGTGGGGCCCGTTCCTCGACGCCGTCGCCCGCAA
>JAIXUV010000223.1 GCA_027483345.1 Verrucomicrobiales bacterium
CCGAGCACCGCCAGGACACCGCCGGCCACCGACCGGCGTGAGGGGCGTTCGCCTTCGATCCAATAGGCCAAGGGCACGACGGCCAGAGGGGCCATCGCCACCACGGGCAACACTTCGGCGATCGGATGCCGTGCGAGCGCCCATTGGTAGGCGACCACGCCCAAGGTCGGTCCGGCCAGCGCGTTGCCGACCATCCAGATCCAGCCGCGACGCATGCCGTCCGCCAAGGGAGGCAGGGATCCGGTCCTCAGCACGAGTCCGTACCACAACGCCGCGGTGACCGTGCCGGCCAAGGCGCGGACGAAGGACACGGACATGGGATCGGCCGGCTGCCCCAAACCGCGGGCCATCTCGAATCCGTGTCGGCTCAGGACCGCCCCGCCGGCTTGGCCGAGCGCGGCGACGAGACCGAAGAACACGCCGGTCCATCCGCCGGGCAACCTCGCGGCTTCGCCTCGCGCCGGGGCAAGGGCCAGCCCGACCCCGCCAAGGATCACCAGGCCCGCGAGGGACTGGTTCCAACCCGGCACATGCCCCAGCCACAGCCACTCGATCAGAGCGCCGATGGGTGCGGCGAGGCATTGCGTCATGAGCGAGGTGAGCCGGGATCCGAGGCGAGGCAGGGCGAGGAAGATGCCGGTATCGCCCACGCCGTAGCCCACCACGCCACTCCAGAGGAACCAGGCCGTCGCCGGACCGAACATCGGCGACTGTCCGGCAAGGAGGACGGCAAGGATCCCCAGCAACGCGACCGAGAGCAGCTGGCGCCAGAAGTTGGCGGCGGCGGGGCCGAGGTGGCCGACGGACTTGCGGGCGCTCACCGCCGAGCCGGCGAAGAGCACCATCGCCAACAAGGCCGGGATCACACCAGTTCGGCGGAGGCTTCGACGAGGCGCGTGCGCAATGCGCGGACCGCGTGTCCGAGGCTGTGCTTCTTGAAGAGGTAGGACCCCGAGACGAACGTGTCGGCGCCGGCCCGGGCGCACTCCACGCCGGTGACGTCGGTGATGCCGCCGTCCACCTCGATCCGGAAATCCAGTCCGAGTTCCTTACGCCAGGCGGCCACCTGCTGGACCTTCGGCACGCATTCCTCGATGAACGCCTGCCCGCCGAACCCGGGGTTCACGGTCATCACCAGCACCAGGTCGACCTGGGAGAGGAACGGCTTCACCGCGGCGATGTTGGTGGGCGGATTGATGGCGATGCCGACCTTCTTCTGCAGCGAACGGATCTTCCAGATCAGCGGGGTCACCTGGTCGCCGAGTTCGACATGGATGGTGATGGAGTCCGCCCCGGCCTTGGCGAAGGGCTCGAGCAGGATCTCGGGCTTGGTGCACATGAGGTGCACGTCGACGAACCGGCTGAAGTGGGGACGGACGTGCCGGAGTACCTCGGGGCCGAACGAGATGTTCGGGACGAAATGGCCGTCCATGATGTCGACATGGAGCCATTCGGCGCCGGAACGGTCCACCCGCGCCGCCTCATGGGCGAAGCGGCCGTAGTCCGAGGCAAGCAACGAAGGCGCGATGATCATCGGGGCGCGACAATGCGATTTCGGACGGGGCGGTTCAACGTCCAACGGGAGCCGGCGGAATGTGGCTCAACCCTTGACCGCGGCCGTGTTGAGGACCTTGAGGGCCTTCTTGGGATTGCTGGTCCGAAGCACGAGCAGGCCGTTCTTGGCGCCGGGGCTGGTGGCGCAGTAGGCGTACTCGATGTTCACCTCGGCGTCCGAGAGCGCCCGGGCGATTGCGGCGAGGGAACCCGGTTTGTTGTCGCCGCGGATGAGCAGCACCTCGTTCTCGACCACCAGCGCCCCGTACTCCTCGAACAGCTGGAGCGCGCGCCGGGCGTCGCTGACCACCATGCGGACCACGGAATGGTCCACCGTGTCGCTGGTGGTGAACGCATGGATGTTCACCTTCGCGGTGGCGAGCGCCTCGCACACACGCGCCAAGGCGCCGGGCTTGTTGTCGAGGAACAGGGCGAGTTGGGTGGCGAGCTCCATGGTGGTTCCGTTTTCCGAGATTGGAACGCGAGGCCTACTTCCACAAAGCGGAATCCTGCGGACCCGCCGACTTCAGCTCCGGATCCGCCAACAGGAACGCCCGGCGTTTCCGGATGAAGGTCTTCAACAGCCGGACGTCCTGCTGGAGCCGGGCGGAGGCGCCGCCCTCGTCCATGCCGCGAAGGGGTGCCTTGAACCGGACCTCCGACTCCAGGTCCGCGGCATACCGGTCCAGCAGCGGCCCGAGCTTCTCCTCGGTGAACTCGGTCTGCAGGAGGTGCTTCACCCGCGCGACGAACAGGGCCCGGTAGGTTGGATTGGCGAGCATCGGACCCGAAAACCAACCCGGCTGACGCCACCATCCGGAGGCGCCCGGCTGATGGTAGTACTCCTGGAAGGTCTTTGGCTGACGGAACCCACGCCATCCCGGCGCCCGGTTTCTCGACGACCCGTAGTCCAAAGGCAGCTCCGCGAACACCTCGTCGAGCGAAACCCCGTCGTAGAAGCCCGCCGCCTTGTCCTGGTCCCAAGGATAGAAGGTCCACCGGCCCGCGCCCTCCGTGTCGTGGTAGGCGAAGTGGTTGTTGAAGTAGCCGTCCCAGTGGGAGAGCAGCATGTTGACCGCGAAGTAGTCGATGGTCTGGGCGACGTCGAACTCGCGCCGGATCACCTCCCACTGCGCGTCCCCACGGGAGCCGTGCAGGGCGTCGACCGTCTTCTGGAGATCCCCATGGCCGTCCACGAGACGGGTCTTCTTTTCGTACATCTCCACCGGCGTCTCCCCGCGCCAGGTCGCCTTGTAGAGGTGACCGCCTTCCGCGAGGCCGGCGCGCCGCAGGAAGTTGCGGTTGGGTTGCTCGATGAACACGTGGTAGCCGAGGTCCTGCTGGTCCAGCGTGAGCCGGGCGTGGCCGCTCTTCGGGACGTTCATCCCGGCCCTGCGATAGAACTCGAACGCGAAGGGCTCGGACAACGCGAACCGGTCGAACATCTCGAACACGAGGTTGATGGAGCTCATGCCGTCGATCCGCCGCCCCTTGGGCAGGTGGATCTTGAACCCGGCACTGCGGTTCACGAGGGAGGCGAAGTCCACGAGGGTCGTGGTCGCGGTCGCCGGATCGTGGTGGATCACGGCGGTGCGTTCGCGTCCTCCCGATTCGGCACCCTCCTTGCGCTCGGCACGGCGGAAGATGACGGCCTCGTCACGGAACCCCCGCGAGGCCCCGAGCAGTGCGCGGTCGAGCACGGAGGCGGTCACCTGCTGCATCTCGACGGAAAGGGCGTTCATGGACTCCTGGAACTTCTCCTGGTTCCCCTTTCCTTCCATGACCTTCTGCGCTTCGCCACGCAGCGCATCCCTGCGCAAGGCGATGGCCCGGAAGCCATCCCTGAGCTTCAGGAAGCGCGCCTCGTCGAGGCCCTCCATCGCCGTCGAATGGAAGAACTGGCGGTCCAGGCCAAGCCAGTTGCGCAGCAGCTCGTCCGAATTGGCTTCTGCGCCGGCGGCCTGCACCCCGGCGACCCACATCTCGGCCACCTTGCGGCCTGCCGCGTCGAGTTCGGGCCGAAGCGTGGCCACCGTCTCCTTCCGGAACTCCTGGAGATCCCGGCCGAGGGTGTTCATCCGACCCGCCGGATCCTCGGTCGCCGCCGTCTCCAGCACCATCTGGTTCCTGCGCTTCATCAGGTTGCGGAAGACGGCTCCGAGCCGCGGCAACCTCCCGGGAGTCGGCGCCCCTTCGAGCAGCAGTGCCGACCACAGCCGGCCAAGGTCGGCTTCCGTCTGGAACCGGCCCTGGAGTCCCCATCGGAGCTGGTCCTCCGCGGTGAACTCCCCGTTGTTGGACCTCGCCCGGCGGACCCCCTGCCACACGATGTACTGCGGTATCCTGCAGGCCGGAAGCGGCGGCAACACCGCCACCGAGACCGCCGGCAGTAGGTCGTTGTTGGAGGGCGACAACCTCTCGGCACCGGCGGCGTCCACGGCGCTCACCTGGACCCGCACCACACCCTGGGTAATGCCCGGGAGCTTCCCGACCCAGCTTCCGTCGGTGTCGCGCTCCATCGGGTGCGTGACGGGTTGCGACTCGCGCCCCGGCGTGAGGATCCGGACCACCGCCTCGACCTTGCGGATCTCCGTGGCGGCCGACACCTCGGCGCGGATCCGGATCGCTTCACCGGGTTTCGGAAGCCGCGGCGAAAGGGCGACTCCCCGGATCGACGGCACCGGCAGCCGGGAATGGATCCCGTTGGTTCGTCCCGGCGTGCCCTTCGGGGCCTCCATCGCCGCATCCGGAACCGAGGCGCCCCAGTTCGCCGGATCGCGTCCCGGCGCGTCGGGACAGATCCGTTCGAGCGAGGACGAACCGCCGTCCGCGATCTCGGGCCACGCTCCATCGTCCTTGTAGACCACCGAGTCCACCAGCTTTCCCGACGCGTCTTCCAACTCGATGCGGTCACCCTTCCGCTTGAGGGCACCCTCGAACTGGGCCAACGGACGGAAGCGATAGTTCTGCTGGAAGGCGGCGACATCCCGCGCGACCACCGCGAAGCCGCCCGGCGCCAGGATGGTTCCCTTTCCGAACTCCAGCTTCGCCGCACGACGGAGCTTCCACCCGCCGAGGTCGACCGCCGCCGGGCCGGAGTTGTGAAGCTCGATCCACTGGAGCGCCTCCCGTTCCCCGGGCGCGTTGTAGAAGACCTCGTTCAGCACGACGGACGCCGTGGCCTTGGCAAGACAGAGCGAGGCGAGGCACAGGACTCGCAGGGGGATGGGCTTCATGGTTGGACCCGGATTCGACTCCGGTGGGGGGGGAAACGTTTCAGGATCGGAACGGTTCCTCCCGGAATGCACCAGTCTGGAGTTCGTCCGTTTCCGTCCTGCCACAGTTGCGACCTCTTGTCTTCCTCCTCGGACGGTCTAGTCTCCGGCCCGGATGGGAAGCCACACCGAGCTGATGGAACTGCCGGGACTCAAGGTCACGGTGGACCGTCTTCTCTACCAACGGCTCAAGACCGACCAGTCGGAGAAGCCGCATTCGTTCATCTACTTCATCTCCATCCACAACAACTCCGATGTCGCGGTCACCATCCGCGGACGCAAATGGGTGGTCACCCACGACGACGGATCGGTGTTGGTGGTGGAAGGTGACGGCGTGGTCGGTGAGACGCCCACGATCCAGCCCGGCGGCAAGTTCAGCTACAACAGCCGGCACATCATCGGCACCGACTCGGCCATGGCCGAAGGCGCCTACCTCGGCGTGGACGACTCCGGCCGCCGGGTGATGATGCGCATTCCCCGCTTCCGCATGGAGGTCCCGGGCGTGAAGTGCTGAGCGGCGATCACCGCTGATTTCCAAGGATCCAGTCGGCAACACCGGGCAGGCCGTCCGCGACCACCGCGTTTTGGATTCGGGCGGACTCCTTCCTTTCGACCTCCGCGCCGTATCCGGTCCGAACCAGGAACGATCGCGCCACACCGGCGTTCCAGCCCGCCTCGAGGTCCAACATCTTGTCCCCGACCATGTAGCTTCCGGCGAGGTCGATCCCGAGCGAGTCCCTGGCGTCGAGGAGGAACTGCGGAGACGGCTTGCGGCCGCGGCTCGGTTGGTCGGGGGCCTCGGGCGCGGTGTAGAACCGGTCGAACCGGACGCCCATGGACGCGCACTCGGCGGCGATGTGCGCGTGGACCCGCTCGACGTCCTCCATGGTGAAGTAGCCACGACCAACACCCGACTGGTTGGTGACGACCACCAAGGCGAAGCCGGCGTCGCTGAGCCGCCGAAGCGCCATCACCGCCCCCGGCAGGAACTCCACCTCCTCGGGCCGATGCAGGTAGTGGCGTTCGGCAATGAGGGTGCCGTCCCGGTCGAGGAACAACGCCCGGCGGAGTCCGGTGCCGCTCATGCGACCTCCGGGAAGGAGGCGACGAGTTCCTCAGGCGTGACGGTGGCAGTGCCCCGCTTCCCGACGACGACGCCCGCGGCGTGGTTGGAGAAGACCGCAGACTCCTCGGGCGAGGCCCCGGCCGCGATGGCGAGGGTGAAGGAGGCGATCACCGTGTCCCCGGCCCCTGAGACATCGAAGACCTCCCGGGCCACCGTTGGGATATGCAGCGGCGGTGCGTGCCTCCGGCACAGCAACATCCCCGACTCACCCAACGTGGAGAGCAGCAACGCAGGCCGGCAGGACTCCTGGATCCTTCGGATGGCCTCCTGCAGCGGCGCGTCCTTCATCGGGTCCGGATGGCGGACTGAATCCTCGACGCCGCCCAGTTCGAAGGTCTCCTTCCGGTTCGGCGTGAGCAGGGAAAGTCCACGGAGATCCAGCCGGTGCACCGGCTTCGGATCGAGGCTGATCCAACGCCCCCCATTCTTGCAGGCGGTTCGGATCCCATCGAGCAACCGCTGGGAGACGACCCCCTTGCCGTAGTCCCCCATCACCACCGCGTCCGCCGCAGGCAGTGCCGCCTCGACACGCCGGAGGAGCGCGTCGGTCTGCGCCTCCGTGATCGGCCCCCGGAACTCGCGGTCGAGCCGGACGATCTGCTGTTGGCCGGCGACGATCCGGGTCTTGGTGATGGTCGGGCGTTCCGGCACGCGGACCAGTCCACCGGTCTTCACGCCATCCGCGGCCAGCAGTTCCTTGAGACGGTCCGCGTGGTGGTCACGACCCACGACGCCGAAGATCCCGGCGGCCCCTCCAAGCGAGGTCAGGTTGCGGGCGACGTTCGCCGCGCCGCCCGGCATGAACACTTCGCGGTCGAAGTCCACCACCGGCACCGGCGCTTCGGGCGAGATCCGGCTCACCCGTCCCCAGACGAACTGGTCGAGCATGACGTCGCCCACGATCAGGATCCGGGAACGGACCGCCGCGGAGAGCAACTCACGGATGCGAGCACGGGAAACCCCAATCATCGCGGCGGAACCTACGGCGCACGGCCTTGCCGGCGCAATGGCGGGCTCCGCCGGCGCTGGCCTTGGTACGGCACCCTGCCCGACCGGCCGCCTGGATGGCGGACTTCCCTTTGCCCGCGGGTAGGAGAAGGTTTGCAGAAACCGCCCACAATGCCCGAAGCCGTCATCCATCGACACCCGCATCTGCTCGCCCCAGCCGGACTGCGGGACGTCTTCCGAATGGGACTCACGGCGATGGGTACCCGATTCGAGGTGGCGGGCCATGGCGTTTCGGAACCGGTGTTTCGCGCCGCCGCAGAAGAGGCGTTCGAGGAGATCCGGAGACTGGAGGACCAGCTCAGCCTCTACCGGCCGCAGTCGGACATCGGCCGCGTCAACTCGGCGGCCGGAGATGGGAATTGGGTCCGGGTCTCCCCGGTGACGTACGACCTGATCGGGTTCGCCCTGCGGGTCGGCCGGGAAACGGACGGGGCCTTTGCCCCGACGGTCGGTCCGGTGGTCCGTGCGTGGGGTTTCCAAGGTGGAAACGGATTCCGGCCGGAGCCGCCCGCCCTCGCGGCGGCGCTGGAGGTCTCCGGACCGACGCAGGTCGAAGCGGACGGCAACGCCTTTGCGATCCGGTTGAAGTCACGGGGCGCCCAATTGGACCTCGGCGCGGTCGGCAAGGGGTTCGCCCTCGACCGGGCCACCGCGGTACTCGAGGAAGCCGGGCTCGGCCACTTCCTGCTCCACGGCGGCACGAGCAGCATCGTCGGTCGAGGATCCCCACCCGACGGGGGCCCTTGGCGCATCGGACTCGATCCACTCCAGGATCCCGGCAGCCAGTCAATCGCGCCGGCGGCCTTGGTGGACACGTCCCTCTCCGTCTCGGCAGTCTGGGGTCGGGGATTCCGCGAGGAAGGACGACAATTCGGCCATGTCATCGATCCGAGGAGCGGCGAACCGGTCCGCGATTCGGTGTCAGCGGCGGTCCGCGGTCCGTCGGCGACGCTGACCGATGCGCTCTCCACCGCACTCCTGGTATTGGGAGCCCGGTTTGCCGAGGAGCTCCCAAATCGGTTCCCAGGCTACGAAGCGCTGCATCTGGGAACCGCGACGGGTGGCGACGGGATTCAGGCCATCCGCTGAAAGAAGCCCCTGGCGGTGGCGCAGGTCTCCTTCGAAAGCGCTTCCAAGGTCATCCCGCGGGCCTCCGCGATCACCGGTGCCAGATCGGCGACATGCGCCGGCTCACAGCGGCGGCCGCGATGCGGAACCGGCGCCAGGAAGGGGCAATCCGTTTCCAGCTGGAAGGTTCCCGAGGGCAGTGCGGCGGCCACGGAGCGGATCGCCGCGCCGTTCTTGAAGGTCGCGATGCCCGTGAAGCTCACCAGGGAACCGGTCGCGACGACCGACAGGGCTTCCTCGAGGCCACCGACCCAGCAATGGAAGACCGTCCGGACTCCGGCTCCGTCGCAGCGGAGCAGCTCCATCGTGGGCCGGAAGGAATCGCGGGTGTGGACCACCACGGGAAGACCGAGTTCGCCGGCGACCTCGAGTTGCTGGCGGAACAACGATTCCTGCCGCCGCCGGTTGGCCGTCGCGACCTCCTCGGGAACCGGTTCCGCTCCCGGACGCCGGAAGAAGTCCAAGCCGGTCTCACCGATGGCGACCACCTTGGGATGGACGGCGAGCCTCCGGAGTTCGTCACGGATCTCGTCGGGCGACTCGTCGACATGTCCCGGATGGACGCCGACCGCGGCGAAGACGCAGGAGAAACGCTCGGCGATCGCCACGGCACGTCGGCTTCCCTCCAAGGTGGTTCCAATGGTGACGATGCGGGTGACTCCCGCGCTTTCCGCCCGACCGACCACCTCCGGCAGGTCCCCCTCGAAATCCGGGAAGTCGAGGTGTGCGTGGGTGTCGTAGAACTCGGTCATGCGAGGGGCGAAGGTGAAGAAGCGGTGGAAGGCATTCAATTCCGCTCCCTTCGCGACCTGCGGCTCGACACACCGTGAGGAAAGATCCTAATCGGGACCCGTGATCCGCCATCGCCCCAACGCGCGGGTATCCCGCGCCGCATTCACCCTGATCGAACTGCTGGTGGTCGTGGCGATCATCGCCATCCTCGCCGGCATGCTGCTTCCCGCCCTGGGACGCGCCAAGGCCAAGGCCAACACGGTCCGGTGCATCTCGAACACGAAGCAGATCCAACTGGCGTTCCAGATGTACGCCGACGACAACGCCGACACCTTCCCGCTGTGCACGGACTGGAATTCGGCGGGCGGCAAGGACGGGCGGTACGACCGGTTCACGGCGATGACCAACCGCCCCCTGTACCAGTACCAGGGCAGCCCTGAGGTCTTCCGGTGTCCATCGGACCGCGGCGACATCTTCCGACGGCAGGTCATCGGTGACTACACCACCACCAACTGCTACGTCCAATACGGGGTCAGCTACCTCATGGAGTGGGCGATCGACTTCGCGCGGACGAAGAAGATCACCGGCGACATCGCCGCGCGGGGCACCCCGCAGGGCACCTCCATCAAGACGTCCGAGATCGCGCTGTCCTCGGCGAACAAGATCCTCTTCGGCGACTGGATCTGGCACCCGAACCGCGGGAACACGGATCGCCAGAGCACCTGGCACAACTCCAAGGGAACCTACTTCAACGTGATCGCCTTCGGTGACGGTCATTCCGAGGGGTATCGGTTCCCGAACATCCCGGCCGCGAACGCGTTCTGGACGGCGGCCCCGAGCCCCACGAACCAATGGTGGTGAGGCGCCCGCAACCGGACTCAGGCGGCGGCGACGCAGGGGCCCCAACTCCCGTTCGCGTCCGTAACTTTTTCTTCGCCTGAAGGCGACTTCGCGTAACGTGACCGCAACCCGTGGTCGCGGGAACGATTCGGATGCGATTCCTCTACAACCTGCTGTTCAACATCGGCTTCCTGATTTCAGCCCCGTGGTACTTCGTGAAGATGTACCGCCGGGGAGGATGGAAGGATGGTTTCGGTGAGCGTTTCGGGCTCTATTCGGCCCGACTCAAGCAGGCCCTGACAAACCGCCAGGTGGTCTGGTTCCATGCGGTGAGCGTCGGGGAGGTGAACCTCTGCACACAGCTGATCCGAGCCGTGGAGCCCCACCTGCCCCTCCATACGATCGTCGTTTCCACGACCACCTCGACCGGCATGGCCCTGCTCAAGGAACGTCTGCCTCAACACATCCACAAGGTCTACTATCCGATCGACCGCCGTAAGCATGTGCTCCGGGCGATCGGACTGATCCACCCCTCCGCCGTGATCCTGGTCGAGGCGGAGATCTGGCCCAATTTCCTCTGGATCCTGCAGCGGCGTGGAATTCCGCATCTGCTGGTCAATGCCCGGCTGTCGGAACGCTCGTTCCGTGGTTATCGGCGGTTCGCCTTCCTTTTCCGCCCCCTCTTCGCGGGATTCACCGGCGTCGGCGCCCAGAACGAGGGCGATGCGGAACGGCTGCGCCAGCTCGGCTGCCGTCCGGAAGCGGTCCATGTCGTGGGCAGCCTCAAGTTCGATTCCGTGCGCATCGACGAAAGGAAGTCCGTCTCCGCCTCGGCGATCCTAGCCCAGCTCGGCGTGCCCGCGGACGCCCTCGTCTTGGTCGCCGGCAGCACGCACGACGGGGAGGAACGGATCTTGGCGGAGGTCTGCCGCCGCCTGAAGCCACGTTTCCCGAAGCTTTTCCCGGTCCTCGTGCCGAGACATCAGGAGCGCGGTTCCGCCGTGGGGGCCGATCTGGAAGCGCTGGGCGTGCGCTACGTCTTCCGAAAGGACATCCTTCCGCGAACCCAATTCGAGGTCGGCTCGGTGGACTGCCTGGTGGTGAACACCACCGGCGAACTCCTCCACTTCTACCAGCGTGCGGACGTGGTCTTCGTCGGAAAGAGCCTCACCGCCGAAGGAGGCCAGAACCCGATCGAGCCCGCAGCCCTGGGCAAGGCCGTCGTGTTCGGTCCCAACATGCAGAACTTCCCGGACATCGCCCCCGCGTTCGTACGCACGGGCGGAGCCATCCAAGTGGCCGACGTCGCGGGGCTGGAGAAGGTGCTCGGGGAACTGCTCGCCGATCCGTCGCGACGGCAGGCCATGGGACTGAAGGCCAAGGAGGTCGTCCGGGAGAACCAAGGATCCATCGGCCGGACCGCGGAGCTGATCCTGGGGGCCCTGGGCGACTGAGTTTCCGGCCAGGAGCGCCGGAGACAGCCTCAGCCCACCCTGGATCTCAGCTTGGCGATCTCGACGGCGTTCTGGCCGATGATTCGAAGCAGGCCATCATTCTCCTGTCGAAGTCGACGGATCTCCTCCTCCAACTCCTCCACCCGTCCGCGTGGGACCCGGCCGGCGGTTCCCGATTCCGGCCGGACCTGGGAATCGGTCACCCGACGTGGCAGGGCGAACTCGACACGGCTGACCGGGGAATTCTCCGCCGGCGGCGACACCGGGGCGGCGGGCGCCTGGATGCTCGGGAGCAGGGGCCTGACGATGGCCTTCAGACGTGATGGAGAGACCCGGACGCCCAGCCAGCCACGGCGGCGGCTCCGATCGATCAGGTTGAGGTCCTCGAACTCGGTGAGGCGATCTTCCAGCTCCGCGGCCGTCCTCACTCCTCCCACCGCCTCGACGACCGACCAGTCGGGGTTGAACGTGTGCGGACGGAACCATCCCAGAAACAAGAAGAGCAGGCGGGGACCGGGCGAAATGGACCGGGACAGGAGGTCCCTCTGGAAATGCTCCGGCCGGCACCGGTGAACACGCTCATAGGCCTCCCTGATGTTCTTGGGCGGCTGCGGGCTCGGGTCTTGTTTCATTCCAATTGGCACAGACTGGCTTCCTTCGGTCAGCTTCAGAATCCGGTTTTCAACCTAGGGAACTCAACGAGTCTCCCACTAGCCAGTTCGGCATGGTCCGCCTCACTTGGGCAACCACTTCTGCCAGTTCTTGGCATACTCCTCGACGTTGGTCCGGTCGACGCGGACGAGCGGGCTGACATCCCGGGCCGATGCCGGAGACTGGCCCAGGTGGACCTTGTTGAAGAGATGTTCCACGGAACGGTGGCCCCACTCGTGGCATTGCTGTGCGAGCAGCACCTGGACATGGCCGCTCCGCAGGTAGTTGAGGCAGATGGGAAGGGCGTCGACACTGACGCACTTGACCGTTCCGGGCTGCCACTTCAGGGCGTTCTCGGTGAACAGCGGCCAACCGCCGATCAAGGCCCAGCCCGTGACATCGGGGTTCGACTGCATCACCTGCTCGATCCGGGCCGCGGCGTCCTGCGGCGTCTCCCGATGGTAATAGGTGTCACGGATCACGATTCCCGGATGCTTCTTCGCCTCCAGGCGGACCCCGGCAGACCGCTTCTGGAGGTTGGGTGCGTTCTGGTTTCCCGCGAGGATCGCAACGACGCCGCTGCCTCCCATCACGCGGGCGAGCTCCGCCATCACCTGCTCACCGCATTGCCCGTCGTCGACGCCGTAGATCACCATCCTCTTCGAGGCCGGCGCATCAGAATCGAAGGTCACCACCGGCACGCCGTCGGTCACGGCGCGGTTGATGGCGTCGGTGACCTTGTTCGCGTCGCTGCAGCTGATGGCCACGCCGTCCGCACCGGCGAGAACCAGCTGTTCGATGGCCTCGGCCTGCTTCTGCGCATCCTCCTCGTTCGGGGTGCGCCAATCGATCTTGATGGCCACGCCATGCTTCGCGGACAGCTCCCGGGCGGCATCCTCGGCGCCGACCCGGGCGACCTGGAAGACGGCGTTCCCCTGCGACTTGGCGACCAGTCCGAAGGTGTAGGACTTGCGGCCTTGGGCTTGGACGAGAAGCGGAACGGCCGGGATCGCGAGGGCACCGGAAAGAAAACGACGGCGATTCATGGGAGCTCCGGATGAAAGCCGGCACGGGGCCTCGACGTCAATGCAGTCCAACCGCGCAGGCTCGCCAGACGGCCAGGCCACGATCGATCGGAGTTTGAAACCGCTGTCGCAACCCGCGACATCCCACCGTGGCATCCTCCGTGGGGGATGGACGTCGGCCTAGAGCCTCAAGGTGCTGCGGCGTCCGTCGTCGTTGGGACGGTCGACCCGTTGCACCTGATGCTGCTGCATGAAGACAGGGCCGCCGAGGAGCGCGGCGCCGACGAAGATCCGCGCGGCCTTCTCGACCATGAGCAGGGTCCTCAGCGTCGCCTCCGCGGTCTCGCCGAGCGCGATGACCCCGTGGTTCTGCAGCAGGACGACCTTGGGCACGCGGCCGAAGCTCCGCCTTTGGTGCAGCGTCACCCTCGAGCGGATCTCCCGCGCCAAAGGAACCCCGGGATCGGAATAGGGAACGAAGACCGAGGTCGCCCCGCAGGCCATGATCTCGTCCGGAAGCATCCGCTGCTGCGCGAAGGTCTCGCCCTGGGGGGAGCAGAGGATCTGGTTGACCGAGACCGGATGGGCGTGGGCCACGAATCGGATCCCCTCCAGGGTCAGGAGCCAGTGGTGGAAAAGGAGCTCCAGGGTGGGCTTCGGCGCCTCCGGATAGAGCCTGCATTCCATCAGCTCCTTCTCGAACTGCTTCGCATCGAGAAACGATTGCTCGAAGAGGATCTGGAGGTTGGCGATCCGGACCTCCACCAACTGGGAGGGATCCAGATTCGAGAGATGCGCGCCGCTCGCCTTCACCAAGAGGCGGTGCTCGTCGAGTTTCGCCGAAACGCTGCCTTCGGAGAGGACCACCAGGCCGCGATCCTCGCGACCCACCTCGCGACCCAGGTTCAGGAGTTGGCTTGGGATGTTTTCCACGGTGCGTTCGATTCTCGTCCCGACCCGGGTTTCCGGGCAGCGGGGTTCCGTCAGGACCTGAGCTTCCTCTCGAGGATCTCGCCGACCAATCCCGGGTTGGCCTTGCCCTTGGACAGCTTCATCACCTGCCCCTTCAGGAAATTGAGCGCGCTGGCCTTCCCCGCGCGGTAGTCGGCCACGGAACCCGGATTCCCCGCAATCGCGGCCTCGCAGAACCCCTCGATCGCTCCGGTGTCGCTGACCTGCACCCAACCCTTGCGCTCCACCACCGCGGACGGCGTCTCTCCCGTCGCGTACATCTCCGCAAAGACTTCCTGGGCGATCTTGGAATTGATCCGCCCCGACTCGACCAGTTCGACCAGTTCCCTGAGGCCCGCGGGGCCGAACTTGAGCTCCTCAAGCCCGGTTCCCGACTCGGCCAACCGCGCCTGGAGGTTGTTGATCACCAGGTTCGCGATCGCCTTGGGATTCTTCACCCCAACGGCGGCCGACTCGAAGAAACGTCCAAGTTCCAGGTGGTCGCACAGCACCTCCGCGTCGCCGGCCGGGATGCCGTAGTCGCGGATCAGGCGGCGCTTTCGCTGCAGTGGCAGTTCCACCACCAGTGAACGGACCTCCTCAAGCCACGCGTCCGTAGGAGCAAAGGGCATCAGGTCCGGCTCCGGAAAATACCGGTAGTCGTGGGCGTCCTCCTTCGAACGCATCGCCTCGGTGATCCCTGCGACGTCGTCCCATCGGCGGGTCTCCTGCCGCAGCTTCTCCCCGCGCCGCACCGCCTCGATCTGCCGGGGGATCTCATACTCCAGCGCCCGCCGAACGCCGGAGAACGAGTTCATGTTCTTGATCTCGATCTTGGATCCCAGCGTCGTGGTGCCCTTGGGCCGCACCGAGACGTTCACGTCGCAACGGACCATGCCCTTCTCCAGGTCGCAGTCGCTGATGCCGCCACGGTGCAGGATGTCGGTCAGGGCCTTGAGGTAGGCGTAGGCCATCTCGGGTCCGTTCAGGTCGGGCTCCGAGACGATTTCCAACAAGGGAACGCCCGCGCGGTTGAAGTCCACGCCGCTGTGACGGTCGAAGTGGCTGCTCTTTCCGACGTCTTCCTCCAGGTGGGCCCGCGTGATGCGCACCCGGGCGACGCCGTCCACCGATCCGGGACCGTCGAACTCGAATTCCACCCAACCGTTCGCCGTCGAGGGACGATCGTACTGGGTGACCTGGTAGTTCTTCGCCGAGTCGGGATAGAAGTAGTTCTTGCGGTCGAACTTCGCGAAACGGGGGATCTCGCAGTTCAGCAGGTATCCGGTCAGCACCGTCAGCCGCAGCGCCTCGTCGTTGGCGACCGGAAGAACTCCGGGCATGCCGAGGCAGATCGGGCAGACATTGGTGTTGGGATCGGACCCGAACGCGTTCGCGCAGCCGCACCACATCTTCGACCGCGTCTTGAGCTGGACGTGCGTCTCCAGTCCGATGACCGCTTCGTATTCCATGTCTGGACAGAGGTATGCCACGGGAGCGGCCGCGGGGCCAAACGGAAGTTCCCGCGAATGCGAGACCTCCGAAAGCGACCGGGCCCGGATCCAATGATCCGAGCCCGTCGACGACCTTGGCCGAAGTGGATCAGCCCTTGGAGGCCTTGACCTGCTTGACCTTCGTCCATTTGCGGGACTTGGCCGAGGACAACACCGCGTCGACCACGTAGTCGGTCGCCAGGCCGTCCTTGAAGTCGGGCTTGGCGCCCTTGCCGCTCTCGAGTCCCGAGATGAACTCCACCACCTGGTGGATGAAGCTGTGCTCGTAGCCCAGCTGGAGGCCGGGAACCCACCACTTGCCCGTGTAGGGATGGTCGCCGTCCGAGACGTGCACGCTCTTCCATCCGCGCTCGGCGCCGACGTCCTTGTGATCGAAGATCTGGAGCCGGTGCAGGTCGTGCAGGTCCCACTTCAGGCTCATGGTCTCGCCGTTGATCTCGAAGGTGTAGAGCGCCTTGTGGCCGCGGGCGTAGCGGGTGGACTCGAAGAGGCCGAGGGAACCGTTATTGAAGTGGCAGAGGAACGCGCAGGCGTCGTCGATGCCGACCTTCTCCACCTTGCCGGTGAGGTTGTGCTTCCGCTCCTTGATGAAGGTCTCGGTCATGGCGCTGACATCCTTGATGCCGCCATTGAGCCAGATCGCGGTGTCGATGCAGTGGGCGAGCAGATCGCCGGTGACACCGGAGCCGGCGGCCTTGACGTCCAGACGCCAGAGCGCCGCACCGCCCTGGGGCAGGTCGGGATTGATGGTCCAGTCCTGCAGGAAGTTGGCCCGGTAGTGGAACACCTTGCCGAGCTTGCCGGAATCGATGAGCTGCTTGGCCAGGACGACCGCGGGGCAACGACGGTAGTTGTACCAGACCATGTTCGGCACCCCGGCTTTGTCGATGGCCTTGACCATCTTCTCCGCCTCCTTCGAGTTCAGGGCGAGCGGCTTCTCGCAGAGGATCATCTTGCCCGCCTTGGCCGCGGCGATCGCGATTTCGGCGTGGAGGTTGTTGGGCACGGCGATGTCGACGAGGTCGATGTCGTCCCGGGCGATCAGCTTCTTCCAGTCCGTCTCGATCGACTTGTAGCCCCACTTGTCCGCGAACTCCTGGGCCTTCACCGCGTCGCGGGCGCAGACCGCCTGGAGCACGAGCTCGTGTTCCGACGGGAAGAAGTGCCCGACCTGGGCGAAGGCGTTGGAGTGGGCCCGGCCCATGAAGCCGTAGCCGATGAGTCCGATGCGAATCTGTTTCTTGGCCATAAAGGTGTGCGGAGGTTCGCGAACGATAGGCAAGCGTCCACTTCCCGGGCAATGCCGAGTTGCCGGAAAGGGACGTCCGGGAAAGGACTTCCATGTGCGGACAACGCCGGTGGTCGGATCGACAATTCCGGAAGGGCGGACGGAACCTCCGGACTTGAGGCTGCTCCCGGCTCCGGCTAATGCTCTTCCAACCGCTCCTCCCATGCCCTCTTCACGCAACCTGTCGTTTTCCCGCAACACCCTCAGCATCATTCTCGGGGGAGGCCAGGGCACGCGGCTCTTCCCGCTGACCCGCGACCGCGCGAAGCCCGCGGTGCCGCTCGCCGGCAAGTACCGGCTGGTCGACATCCCCATCTCGAACTGCATCAACAGCGGTCTCCAGCGCATCTACCTGCTCACCCAGTTCAACTCGGCCTCGCTACACCGGCACATCTCGCAGAGCTACAAGTTCGACCACTTCAGCGGCGGATTCGTCGAACTGCTTGCCGCGGAGCAGACCTTCTCCAACACCAGCTGGTACCAGGGGACCGCGGACGCCGTCCGGAAGAACCTGATGCACTTCCGGAACACGAACTTCGACTACGTGCTGATCCTCTCCGGCGACCAGCTCTACCAGATGGACTTCAGCGAGATCCTGAAGTCGCACGTCGAGAACTCCGCCGACCTCACCATCGCGACCATCCCCGTCCCGGCCCGCGAGGCCTCCGCGTTGGGCATCCTCCAGATCAACCCCGAGAGCCGCATCACACGCTTTGTCGAGAAGCCCAAGGATCCGGCCGTGCTCGAATCCCTGAAGCTCGACAAGGCGAGCTACGCGCCGCTGGGGATCAAGGGCGACGAGGAGCTGTACCTCGCCTCGATGGGCATCTACGTCTTCAACCGCGAGGTGCTGTTCGAGCTGCTCAACAACAACCACACGGACTTCGGCAAGCACATCATCCCGGGAGCGATCGCGGAGCGCCGGGTGTTCTCCCACGTCTTCCAAGGGTACTGGGAGGACATCGGGACGATCCGGGCCTTCTTCGAGGCCAACCTCGACCTCGCCGCCGACGTGCCGCGGTTCAACTTCTTCACGCCGCCCGTCTTCACGCGTCCCCGCTACCTTCCCGCCTCCAAGATCAACAGCGCGGCCATCGACCACGCGGTCATTGCCGACGGCTGCATCATCAGCCAGGCCCAGCTCAACCACGTGCTCGTCGGGATCCGCTCGGTGCTCGAGTCGGGCTGCTCGCTCAAGCGGGTCGTGATGATGGGTGCGGACTTCTACGACACCCCGGAGAAGCTCGCCCAACCGGAAAACCAAGGCGTGCCGCTGGGCGTCGGCCGGGGAACCCGGATCGAGAACGCCATCATCGACAAGAACGCCCGCATCGGGGAGGGCTGCATCCTCACGCCCGCCGGGAAGCCGGCGGACTTCGACCATCCGCTCTACTTCATCCGGGACGGCATCCTCGTGATCCCCAAGGGAGCCGTCATCCCGAACGGAACCATCGTCTGAGCCGCTGCGGTGGTCATCACCGACCGCGCCGACCGTTCACCGGCTCTTCGTGCCGCAGGCCAGCAGGGTCTCGAACCCCGGCTCCTGCTCCTCACGCGCGACCTTCGCGATCTCGATTTCCTGGAATTGCGCCGCCTCCAGCCAACGCTGGAGGTCGCTCTCCACGAATCCCAGCCATCGGTCGCCGTACAACTCCTTGGCCTGGTCGAATCGGTGGCGAACCAGGTCGAGGATCATCACCCTCCCGCCCGGCCTGAGGATCCGATGCGCCGCCAGGATTGCCTGCGCCGGTTCCTCGGCGTGGTGAAGGGCCTGGCTCAGGATGACGAGGTCGACGGATCCCGGTTCAACCGGAGGGTTCTGAAGGTCGCCTTGGCGGAACTCGAGGTTGTCGAGCCCGTTGCGCTTCGCCTTGCGGGCACCGAAGGCGACCATCTTCTCCGAGTTGTCCACCGCGATGACCCGTCG
>JAIXUV010000153.1 GCA_027483345.1 Verrucomicrobiales bacterium
GAATCAATAATCGCTCTTCCCGAATCCCCGCGCTTCAACGGCGGCGGGTTCCGTCGCAGGCTCCGCTCCGGATGTCGATGGGATGGGGACAACGGATCCTGCGTTGGCTGGCGGCCTTGGCGCTGTTGCCGGTGGACGTGGGGATGACCTGGGCGCTCGCCCTGGTGGTGCGGGATTCCGTGGGAGCCCTCCATTTCTGGGTGCCGTTGTCGCTGGGCATCGCGCTGTGGCTGTTGGTGTACAACACGCTGCCACGTCCGATGTGGCTCTACGTGTTCGGCCACGAGCTGACCCATGCGCTGTGTGCCTGGTGTTTTGGAGCGAAGGTGCAGGGATTCCGCGTGGGCCGCGGAGGCGGTGAGGTGCGGGTCTCGAAGTCGAACACCCTCATCGCGCTCGGCCCGTATTTCCTGCCGATCTACGCGATCCTCTGGTCCCTGGCCGCGCTGGGCGCCCGGATCTGGCTCGGACGCCCCGACTGGCTGCTGCCGGTGTTCCATGCCGGGCTCGGGTTCACCTACGCGTTCCACGTGACCATGACGGCGGTGATCCTCCGGGTGCGTCAGCCGGACCTGGTGGGCGAGGGGTTCCTGTTCTCGGCGGTGGTGATCTGGTTCGGGAACGTCCTGGTCCCGTTGATCGCCCTTCCCGCATTGGGGGCGGTCGGCGAGGTCCCCGAGGCCCTGCGCCTGGCCGCCTGGAAGACGATCGACGTGTTCCGGTTCCTCGGCCACGCCTGGTAGGGGTTTCCAAGGCTTCCGGACTGCGGTCCAAATGGCACTTGAATCGAAGGGGAGCAGCGTAGACAGAATGTCTCTCACATTTGATCCCAACCGCATGAACCTCGGCGACATCCTCACCCCCCGGCAGATCGTCCCCGAACTGAAGGCGAAGAATCGTTGGGAAGCCATCGACGAGCTGATCTCCTGCCTCGTCGATGCGGGCAAGGTTCTCCCGGAGAACCGTGAGGCCATCACCCAGGTGGTGAAGAAGCGCGAGACCTCGATGAGCACGGGGATCGGGTTCGGCATCGGCATTCCCCACGCCTCCACGGAACTCATCACCGAGGTGGTGGCGGCGTTCGGGCGTTCGAAGGCCGGGGTGCAGTTCGACTCTCTGGACAACCAGCCGGTCCACCTGGTGACCCTCTTCCTGGTTCCGGCGGGCCAGTTCCAGAAGCATCTCCACACGTTGGCGGGCATCGCCAAGGTGCTCCGCAGCGAGGCCTTCCTGAAGGCGCTCGAGGCGGCTCCCGACGAGGCCGCGATGATGAAGATCATCCGGGACTTCTCCGCGGGCTCCCGCTGAGCGGGCTTCCGCACGGTGCCGGGCCGAACCCTCCCGGCGCGCATCCCATCCCATGTTCCACCTGGAAATCGAAACGCGGCTCCGTGCCGCCGTCTCCGCCGTCGCCCCCTCCGCCGACCTGGCCACGGTGCAGGTCCGTCCGGCCGCCGAGGCCCGCTTCGGCGACTTCCAGAGCAACTCCCTGATGGCGGTGGCCAAGGCGCTCCGCCTGAACCCGCGCCAGCTCGCCACCGACGTCCTCGCCCGGCTCGACATCGCCGACCTCTGCGAGCCGGTGGAGATCGCCGGACCCGGCTTCCTGAACTTCCGCCTCCTGCCCGGCGCGTTGGCGCGGCTGCTCGGGGAGGCGCTCGGTGGAGGCGACCTGTTCTTCCGTCCGGCGGCCTCGCCGCGGTCGGTGGTCATCGACTTCTCCTCCCCCAACGTCGCGAAGCCGATGCACGTGGGCCACATCCGCTCCACCGGCATCGGCGACGCCCTCCAGCGCATCTGGCGCCTGCTGGGCCACCGCGTCGTCTCCGACAACCACATCGGCGACTGGGGCACCCAGTTCGGAAAGCTGCTCGTCGGCTGGAAGACCCTGCTCGACCGCGACGCGCTCGACCGTGATCCCATCGCCGAGATGGAACGGCTCTACAAGGAGGTGAACGCCCGGTGCGACGCCGATCCGGCCACTCTCGACCGCGCCCGCCGGGAACTTGTCCAGCTCCAGGCCGGAGACCCGGAGAACCTCGGCATCTGGAAGGAGATGATCCGCCTCTCCCAGTTCCAGTTCGACTCCCTCTACGGCCGCCTCGGCGTCCGGTTCGACGTCACCCTCGGCGAGAGCTTCTACAACCCGGAGCTGCCCGGGATCGTGGAGTCGCTCGTCGCCGCCGGCGTGGCCCGCGAGAGCGAAGGCGCCGTCGCCGTGTTCAGCGACCACACGCTGCCGCCGAAGGAGGATCCGCTCCTGGTCAGCAAGGATGGCGAGTGGGTGGACATCCCGGCCCTCATCCGCAAGAGCGACGGCGGGTTCAACTACATGACCACCGACCTCGCCACCATCGCCCATCGCCTCGCGACCTGGGCGCCGGACGAGATCCTGTACGTCGTCGACGACCGCCAGTCGGGCCATTTCCGCGGCCTGTTCCACGTCTTCTCCCGGTGGCGGCCCGACGACTTCCGCAAGTCGCAGCTGCGGCACATCGGCTTCGGGAAGATCCTGGGCGAGGACGGCAAGCCGTTCAAAACCCGGTCCGGCGACACGGTGAAGCTGGCCGACCTGCTCGACGAGGCGGAGGAGCGTGCGCAGAAGGTGGTCGCGGAGAAGCGTCCGGACCTCACCGCCGAGGAGCGGAAGGAGATCGCGCGGATCGTGGGCATCGGGGCCGTGAAGTGGCAGGACCTGCTGCCGAACCGCCAGAGCGACTATGTGTTCTCCTGGGACAAGATGCTCGCGCTGCAGGGCAACACCGCGCCGTACGTCCAGTACCAGTACACCCGCGCCGCGAAGGTCGTCCGCGACGCCGGAACCCGTGACGCCGCGCAGCCGGTGACCCTGTCCGAACCGGCCGAGCTGGCGTTGGCGAAGCACCTGATGAACTTCGGCTTCACGCTGCAGGCGGCGGCCGAGGAGTGCCGTCCGAACTACCTCTGCAACTACCTCTTCGAGCTGGCGAGCCACTACAGCCGCTTCTACGAGGCCTGCCCCGTGCTGAAGGCCGAGGAGCCGTCCCGTTCGACGCGCGTCGGCCTCTGCGACCTCTCCGCCCGCGTCCTGAAGCTGGGCCTGAACACCCTCGGCATCGAGACCACCGACCGCATGTAGCCGCACCCCGTAGCCGCACCCGCCCGGGTGCGGATCGGTGATTGGGCGTCGGGCGTCAGGCCTCAGGAAATCGGGAATCACGAATCGGGAATCACGAATCTTCCCTCCCTTGTCCCGTGGGCTTTCCGTGACACGGTGGACTCCATGTCTTCTGTGGTCCTGATCTTCGGCGGTGGCGGCGGCATCGGCTCGGCATTGGCGGCACGCCTTCGCCAACGCGGCGACATCGTGGTCCTCGCGGGACGTTCCGCGGAACGGCTCGCCGCCGTGGCCGATCCCATCGGCGCGGAATCGGCCGTGTGCGACGTCACGGTGTCCTCCGCCGTGGATGCCGTCGTCGCGGACGTCGTCGCCCGCCACAGCCGGCTCGACGGCGTGGCCCATTGCGTCGGTTCGATCCTGCTCAAGCCGGCCCACCTCACGACCGACGCCGAGTGGGCGCAGACCCTTTCGCTCAACCTCACCAGCGCCTTCCATGTCGTGCGCGCGGCGGTGAAGGCCATGAAGTCCGGCGGTTCCATCGCCCTCGTCTCCTCGGTGGCGGCCCAACGCGGCCTCGCCAACCACGAGGCCATCGCCGCGGCCAAGGCCGGGCTCATCGGCCTCGCCCAGTCCGCGGCCGCCTCCTACGCGCGGCAGAAGGTTCGCGTGAACTGCGTCGCGCCGGGCCTCGTCCGGACGCCCCTCGCGGCCGCCATCACCGGCAACGAGGCGTCGCTCAAGTACTCCACGGCGCTCCATCCGCTCGGCCGCATCGGCGAACCCGACGACGTCGCCGCCGCGCTCGCCTGGCTGCTTTCGACGGAGGCGTCCTGGGTCACCGGACAGGTGCTCGGCGTCGACGGCGGCATGGGCTCGGTGCAGCCGCGATGAAGCCCGTACCGTTGCGGCGGCGGGTCCTGGTCCTGGGCGACCAGCTCGACCGCATGTCCGCCGCCTTCGACGGCCTCGATCCCGCGCAGGACGAAGTCTGGATGGCCGAGGTGCTCGGCGAGTCGACCCATGTCTGGAGCTCGAAGCCGCGCACGGCGCTTTTCCTCTCCGCCATGCGCCACTTCGCCGCGGAGCTGCGGGACGCGGGACTGCCCGTCCGGTACTTCTCCCTTGGCGACCCAGATCCGTGTCGGGACTTCACGGAGGCACTGGCCCGGGCGCAGGCGGAGCGGCCCGCGGCGGAATGGTGCGTGGTGGAGCCCGGCGACTGGCGTGTGCGCGAGGAGCTGAGGAAGGCCTCGGCGTCGGCAGGCGTCGGGCTGGAGATCCGCGTGGACCGCCACTTCCTGTGTTCCGTCGAGGAATTCACCCGCCATGCCCGCGGGAAGAAGCAGCTCCGGATGGAGTACTTCTACCGCGACATGCGACGGAAGACGGGCCTTCTGATGGACGGCGGGGAGCCGGTCGGTGGCGCGTGGAACTTCGACGCGGAGAACCGGGAGAGCTTCGGCCGCAACGGTCCGGGACTGCTGCCGAAGCCGGTCCGTTTCGATCCGGACGCCGTGACGCGGGAGGTGTTCGCCGACGTCGAGCGGCATTTCGGCGGGCATCCGGGTTCGTTGGAGGCGTTCGACTGGCCGGTGACGCGTGCGGATGCGGTGTCGGCCTTGGAGGACTTCGTCCGGAACCGCCTCCCGGAGTTCGGCCGCTACCAGGATGCGCTGTGGGAGGGCGAGCCGTGGCTGTACCACTCGCGGCTGTCGGCGGCCCTGAACCTCAAGCTGCTGAATCCGACGGAGGTTCTGGCTGCGGCCGAGGTGGCGTTCCGTCGGGGACACGTGCCGTTGGCCTCGGCGGAGGGGTTTATCCGGCAGATCCTCGGATGGCGCGAGTACGTGCGCGGGATCTACTGGACCCGCATGCCCGGCTACGCCTCCGCCAACGCGCTCGGGGCGAAGGAACCGCTGCCGGCGTGGTACTGGACCGGCGACGTCCCGATGCGTTGCCTCGCCGATGCGCTCCGCCAGACGCTGCGCCACGGCTACGCCCACCACATCCAGCGCCTGATGGTGACCGGCCTCTTCACCCAGCTCCTGGCCGTGGATCCGTCCGAGGTGCACCGGTGGTATCTCGCGGTCTATGTCGACGCCGTCGAGTGGGTGGAATTGCCGAACACGCTCGGGATGTCGCAGCACGCGGACGGCGGGGTGATGGCCTCGAAGCCGTACGTCGCCTCCGGGAAGTACCTGCAGCGGATGGGGGACCAGTGTGGCCGCTGCGCCTTCGATCCGTCGAAGGCGACCGGACCGCGGGCCTGCCCGTTCACCACGCTGTACTGGGACTTCCTCGCGAGACACCGCGACCTGCTTTCCCGGAACCAGAGGATGTTCCTTCAGGTGAAGAACCTCGACCGGTTGGGTGCGGAGGAGTTGGGCCTCATCCGCGCGCAGGCGGCGGAGTTGAGGCGGCGAGGTGGCGTCCCCGGTTGAACACAGGATCCGGTGGAAGGCGATTGGCACGCCCCGCCGCGAAGGGCATCGGGATTCTCCGGGGCGGCTCGCGCCTCGCCAACGGCGCGCATCCGGGGCATCCTTCGCTCCTGTCCCGACTTGAACGCACCGTGTCCTCCATGAGAACCGTGGATTCTCCGCACCGCTTTCCGATGAAGATGCTGATTCGCGCCATCCTGTCCGGGGTCGCGGCGCTGGCCTTGGCCGGATGCTCCACGACCTCCACCGTGGAGACGCGGAAGGTGGAGCGTTCGACGGTCTATGCGGCGCTGCCCGCCGAGGACCGCGCGTTGGTGGACCAGGGGCAGATCCGCGTCGGGCTGGTGCCGGACGCCGTGTACATCGCCTGGGGCAAGCCGGCGCAGGTGTTGGAGAGCGAGAACGCCTCGGGCAGGACCACCACCTGGCTGTACCACGGCAACACGACTGACGAATACCTGTTCTGGAACTACCGCGAATATCCGCGGAAGGACGGCTCGGTCTACATGGAACGCTTCCTCGACCGCACCTACGACTTCCGCAGCTACGTCAGCGCGGAGTTGGTCTTCAAGAACGGTCGACTCGAGAGCTGGCGGACCCTGCCGCGGCCCGGGGACAGCACGCGGTTCGGGGGTCAGTGACGGAATCACCTCCGGCCTGACCGGCCTCGTTCGGAGGGGATCGGCACACCAAGCCGCCAAGCCGCTGGGGAGGGGAGGAAACCTGCGGCTCCCCCGTGTCTCCTTCGCGTGGTTTGGTGAGATCGGCGTTCGCTTCCTCCGGATCGCTCCGGTCTGGTCGCAACGGCGGTTTTTGTTGTGTGGCTGTGGCGGGTGTGATGAGGCCCCGGTTTCCTGCCAAACCGGGAATGGAGTTCACCCTGAAGGACGGTCGGCAGGGGATGACCGGAGCCAGCTTCCAACTCGGCGATTGACGCTTGGGCACCGGATCCTTAATCCCAAGACCTGCCCACCGTACACGAGCCCACGAAGCTCCATCCCCAACCATGACTTGTCTCCAAATCCCATCCGGATCCCGACGGATCCAACGTCGAGGCTTCACGCTGATCGAGTTGCTGGTCGTCATCGCCATCATCGCCATCTTGGCCGGAATGCTCCTGCCGGCGCTGGCCAAGGCGAAGGACAAGGCGCTCGCCGCCGTGGACCTGAGCGGCTGCAAGCAGATCATGCTCAGCTCGCAGATGTTCGCCACGGACAACCAGGACGACCTTCCAGGTCCGTCCTGGGGTTTGACGGGCTGCAGGACCAGTTGGGCCTACTCCGCCGTCAATGACGGCACGGCCACCTCCCTGACCCCGGGACAGGCCGTTCCCGCCTCGATGCCCGATGGCGCGGGCGACAACCGCGCCCCGTTCTCGGCCGGGTCCCGGTCCCTGGCTCAGCAGCCCTTCTTCCAGATGGGGCAGCTCGGACGCTACCTCACGACCCCGAAGGTGCTTTTCTGCCCGAAGGACATGGCGGAGATCGGCGCCCAGAAGAAGAACGAGTGGGCCGGTCGTTCCGTGAAGCTGACCAGCTACACCTTCAACGGCTGCATCATCGATCTCGGCAACTTCTCCGGCTTCGCCGACGGCAAGGCCCGGAAGATGACCCAGTTCCGTCCTCAGGACATCCTGTTCTGGGAGACCGCCGAGGGTGACCCGTTCCTCTTCAACGACGCCGGCAACCAGCCGACCGAGGGCATCTCCCAGCGTCATCGCGCCTCCCGTTACCGCCGCGACGTCCTCAATGAGGACTGGGGTGGCCAGTCGGCCATCGGCCGCATGGACGGCAGCGCCAGCTTCATCCGCTTCAAGCAGTTCACCGAGATGGGTGGCGGAACCCCGGACGGCATGCCCCGCGGATTCGTCGCGATTCCGCCCGCCTCCGAGGCCAACGACGTCTGGATCGGTCCCGCCTACAAGCGCTGATCACCGTCCGCGTACATCTCCATGAATTCCCATCGAATCACCTTGAGCCTCCTGCTGGCTCTCTCCTTGTCGGCTTGTGCCAAGAAGGAAGAGGAAGCCCCGGCCGCAGCGGCCCCGGTTGCGGCCGAAGCCGCTCCTGCCGAGGCCGCAGCCGCGGCTCCGGAAGCCGCGCCCGTAGAGGCGGCGCCGTCCAAGCGCGACTGGAACGCGGTCGTGTCCGAAATCGCCAAGATCAAGATGCAGCGCCCGATGACCGACGAGAAGCGGGCTCGGGCGCTGGAACTGCAGGACGAGCTGACCTCGGCCGCCGCGAGCGATCCCGCCGCCCGCGAGGCGTATCAGAACCTCGCGCGCATCCTCAACGGTCGCTGACGTGCCGTTGTCCCCTTCAAGCGCCCGGTTCGCCGGGCGCTTTTTCGTTTTCCGAAGATGAACGCGCGCCTCCTCGTCCTGCTGTCCCTGCTGCTGCTGGCCGGCATCGCGGCCTATTGGCGTCGATCTTCCAAGGCCAGTCCGACGGCCGCCCGCGAGCTCCAGGCCGAACAGTCCGCCCGTCGCTTCCTCCGTTTGCGCGACGCCGAGGCGGAGGCGGATCGCACGGTCTGGTCGGCGACCGAGCCCCATGTCCGCGTGGAGTCCGCGCTGGCGGCCCGCGTGGAGGAGGCTTCCGCACGACGGGATTGGTCCGCCTTCGCGCCGACGTCCGGCGGACTGCCCGTTCCCGACCGCACTCCGTTGATCTGGCTGCGGGCCGATCTGCTGTCGGTCCGGCGCCTGGAATCCGACGGGGTCCTGGAGTCGGAACTCCGTGGTGAAGCGGTCTTCCGGACCGAGACGGAAACCCCAGGGAAGGGATCGACCCGGTCCCTGGAGTGGGAGGCCACCGCGCTTTGGTCCGACGGGACGCCGCCGCGGCTCCTGTCCTGGAGACCCAGGATCCGAACATGGAACGAGGCGGCGAGGCCCTCGTTCGAGGTCTGGGCCGACCTGGTCATCCCCACGAACGGCGTGGGACTCTTCACCGATCCGTTGCTGGTCGACGCGGAAGGTTCCGAAACGGGCCTGATCCTCGGAGGTGCGGGAGTGGAGGCGCGGCTGGAAGGCGGCCGCTGGGACTGGGCTCCCGCCGGGTTGGGGGCGCCGGAACGGGTCGTGGCGATGGCGTTCGGCCCGGTCCACACCGGAGGGCCATCCGTCCTTTGGGTGGCCGATGGCGAGGGTTTGCGTCGCCGGGACGGGGGTGTTTGGAAGCGCGTCTGGAACGCCCCGGCGAAGCTCCGGCTGCCGCAGTCCCTGACCCTCGGGGACATGGACGGCGACGGCGACATCGACGTGTGGCTGACCCAATACAGGATCCCGTATGTCGGGGGGCAGTTCCCGTCGCCGTACTTCGATGCCAACGACGGGAATCCATCCTACCTGCTGCGCCAGGACCCAGGTGCGTTCACCGACGTCACGGAGTCCGCGGGACTGGGGGCGAAACGGAATCGGCGCACCTACAGCGCCTCGTGGTTGGACCTCGATGGCGATGGCGACCTGGACCTGGTCAACGTGAGCGACTTCGCCGGCGTGGACCTCCATCGGAACGAGGGCGGCGGGCGGTTCCGGGACATCACGGCGTCCCTGGGGGACTCGCGGCACCTCTTCGGGATGTCCCATGCGGTGATGGACCTCGACGGGGACGTCTTGCCGGACGTCTTGGCGACGGGGATGGATTCGCCGGTGGCGGCGCAGTTGGACGCCGCGGGCCTGGGGCGTCCGGGTTTCCCGGACCACACGCGTCTGCGCTCGGCGATGACCTTCGGCAACCGCGCCTGGGTCGGCCGGAACACGGCCGGTGGCTACCGGATGGAGCCGTGGCCGGGTACGGAGTCGTTGCGGCGGGGCGGGTGGGCCTGGGGGGTGGCGGTGCTGGACTGGAACAACGACGGGTTGGACGACGTGTACCTGGCGAACGGGCATGAGACCTTCCCGAGCCGCCTGGATTACGAGCGGCAGTTCTGGACGCACGACATCCACGTGGGTCGATCCACCAACGACCCGGCGGCGCTGCTCTACTTCACGCAGGCGGCCGAGAAGCGGCGCGAGACCGGAAGGTCCTATGGTGGATGGCAGGCCAACCGGCTCTTCACCGGAGTGCGCAACGGCGGCGCGGTGGACGAAGGCTGGATCCGCGGCGTGGCGTTGACCGAGGACTGCCGGAACGTGGTCGCCGGCGACTTCGACCGGGACGGACGGGTCGACCTCGCGGTGACCACCTACGAGCAATGGCCGGTGGCGCGCCAGCGTTTGGTGATCCTGCGGAACGTCTCGGAAGGGAAGGGCGGTTGGATCGGGTACCGGTTGCCGGTGCACGTGCCGGGATCGTGGATCGAGCTGGAGACGACCGC
>JAIXUV010000347.1 GCA_027483345.1 Verrucomicrobiales bacterium
ACGGGACCCGGCATCCCGGAGTGGGAATGGCGCGCGGTCCGGTTCGGATGGCGCGGCCCCGTGGCCGCCGGACAGAAGGTCCGTCCGGTGCTCATCCCGCTCGGCTTGGAACGCCTGCTCACGGTCTTGCGGATGACGTTGCTGATCGCCGTGTCGGTCGTGCTCGTCCGCGGCCGCAAGGCGACCACGAAACCCACGGCTCCGTCCGAAGGTCCGTCCTCCGGGATGGCCTCGGCAACCGGCGCGGCCGCCGCGCTGATCCTCTTCGCCACGGCCTTTCCCGACGAAACCCAAGCCTCGGAGACCAACGCCGTCGCGGCCCGCGGGGACGCCACGTTCCCGGACGAATCGCTGCTGCGGACGCTCCGCGACCGGTTGTCCGAGCCTTCGGACGCCTTCCCCAACGCCGCCTCCATCCCGTCGGCCGTGCTCCGCATCGCCGACCGGAAGGTCACGCTCGAGGCCGAGGTCCACGCGGCGGTGCGGACGGCCGTTCCATTGCCGGGTCGGCTCCCGACCTGGTCGCCGGTCTCGGTCGTGGTGGACGGCCAGCCTGCCGCCACATTGCGTCGCGACGACGGCTACCTGTGGGTGGTCCTCGACGCCGGCGTCCACCAGGTCCGCGTGGAAGGCTCCCTCGCCGGTGTGGGCGAATGGCAATGGACCTACCGGCTGCGGCCGCGCCATGTGCGCATCGAGGCACCGGGCTGGACCCAGGCCGGCGTACGGCCCGACGGCGTCCCCGAGCCGCAGGTCTTCCTCGCGCCGGAACGCAAGGCCGTCGGCGACCAGGCCCGCTATGAACAGCAGGAACTCGACTCCGTGGTCCAGGTCGATCGCACGCTCGAGATCGGCCTGCAATGGCAGGTGCGGACCGAGGTGCGACGGCTGTCCAGGACCGGACGGGCGGTGTCGCTGCGCATTCCGCTGCTTCCCGGCGAGAACGTCCTCTCGGCAGGCCGCATCGCCGCGGATGGGTTCGTCGAGGTCCGGCTCGGGGCTCAGGAGACGGTCGCCACCTGGGAGAGCAGCCTCGCGATCACCAACACCCTCCCGCTCGCGAGCCGTGCCTCCGACACCTGGGTCGAACGTTGGCGCCTGGTCGCCTCGCCGGTGTGGAACGTCGCGTTGGCCGGGCTTCCTCCCGTATTCGAAGCCGGCAACGCCGAGCTGATCCCGGTCTGGCAGCCGTGGCCGGGCGAGTCGGTGACCCTCTCGCTCCGCCGTCCGGAGGCGATCCCGGGAAACACGGTCACGATCCACCGGATCCAGCACTCGGTCTCCCTGGGACAACGCCAGCGCACCTCGGAGCTGGAACTCGGCGTGCGTTCCAGCCTCGGCGAGGACTTCCTCCTGGAACTGCCCACCGCGGCGGAGATCACCCGCTTGACCCAGGACGGGAAGGAGATCCCGGTCCGTCGCGACGCCGGCCGTCTCATCATCCCGCTGCATCCGGGCGTCCAGGCCCTCGGCGTTTCCTGGCGGGAGGCGCAGGCGCTCACCTTCCGCGCCCACGCACCGGTCGTCCGCCTGCCCGCGGAGAGCGCGAACGTCCTGACCCGGATCGATCTCGGCGCGGACCGTTGGATCCTCTGGACCGACGGACCCAGGCGCGGTCCGGCCGTGCGCTTCTGGGGCATCCTGCTGTCCTCGCTGATGGCGGCCGCGGCGCTGGGCCGCATCCCGAAGTCACCGCTCCGCACCGCCGAATGGATGCTGCTCGTGATCGGCCTCACCCAGACGCACCTGGCCGCGGGCGCGGCCGTGGTCGCCTGGTTCTTCCTGTTGCGTTGGCGGTCCGGCCCGTCGTTCCAAGCGCTGCCGTCCCTCGCCTACAACGCGCTGCAACTGCTGCTGGTCACCCTCACCGTGGCGGTGCTGGTCATCCTGGTGGTGGTCGTCGGAGAAGGCCTGCTCGGAAGCCCGAAGATGTTCCTCCGCGGCAACGGCTCGTACGGCACGCACCTCGAGTGGTTCCAACCGCGCAGCGGAAACGTCCTCCCGGAATGCTCCGCCGTCTCGGTGTCCATCTGGTGGTACCGATTCCTGATGCTGCTCTGGGCCCTGTGGCTCGCTTCCGGCCTGCTCCGCTGGCTCGCCACGGGCTGGAAGGCCTTCGCCGAAGGCGGACTGTTCCGTTCCTTCCCAGTCCGCGCGCCGCGGCAGGAAGCGGTCGTTCCTACGGCCGCCCCCACCCAGACCCCAGGACCCACGCCGCCTCCGGTACCGGGTGCGAGTGGAGCTGGGGAGGGGTTGAAGAGGTGACCTGTTGAAAGGTTGAAAGGTTGAAGAGGTGACCGGTTGAAAGGTTGAAGCGGTGAAGGGGTGAGGGCGCTGCTCTCTGCTCGGCGCTCCCTGCTCCCCGCTGCCGGCGGCGTCAACCGACGGCGAGTTGGCCGCAGCCGGCGGCGATGTCGATGCCGCGGCGTTGGCGGACGGTGCTGGGGATGCCGGCGGCCTTCAGGGTGTCCTGGAACCGTCGCGCTCCTTCCACACCGCCAGGACGTCCGTCGTAGCCGCCGGTCGGGTTCAGCGGAATCAAGTTCACCTGGGCCGGGATCCCACGGAGCAACGCCGCCACGGCCCGGGCGTCCTCGACACGGTCGTTGCGGCCGTCGATCAGGGTCCACTCGAAGAAGATCCGGCGGCCGGTGATCGCCGTGTACTCACGGCAGGCGTCCATCAGCTCGTCCAACGGCCAGCGCCGCGCCGCGGGCACGAGCGTGGCGCGTTCCTCCTGGGTGGCGCCGTGGAGCGAGACGGCGAGGCTCACCGGACGTCCCTCGCGGGCCAGCCGACGGATTCCCGGCACGACGCCGACGGTGGACACCGTCAGGCGTTCACCGGCCATCGCCAGACCGGAAGGTTCACGGAGGATGTCCACGGCCTGCATCACCGCGTCGTAGTTGTGCAGGGGCTCGCCCATGCCCATGAACACGATGTTCCGCAGGCGTTCGTGGCGATGGAACGCGGACGGATGCTCCGGTTTCGCCAGGGCCGGCGCGGACGTCGGCGGGCCTTCGGTGGACGGAGCCGTCTCGCGCAACACCGCGTCCACGTGCAGCGCCTGCGCCACGATCTCCGCGGCGGTGAGATGCCGCACGTAGCCCATCTGGCCCGTCGCACAGAACGTGCATCCCATGGCGCAGCCGACCTGCGAGCTGACACAGGCGGTGGTGCGCCCGTGGTAACGCATCAGCACCGTCTCAACGAGACGGCCGTCGGCGAGGGCGAGCAGGTACTTCCGGGTGAAGCCGTCCGAGGAATGTGTTTCCTTGGCGACCGTCGGACGGTCCTGCGCCAGCTCTTCATCGACGCGTTGGAGGAAGCGCGGCGGCATCCGATCGCGCGGCGTGAAGGTGGTTCTGCCCTTCTGGTGGATTTCATGCCACAACGTCAGCGCGTGGAGCCGGGCGAAGCCGCGTTCCACGGCCCATGCGGCCAACTGCTCGCGGGTCAGGCCCAGGAGATGGGGCCGGACCGCGGGCGCCGCGGGCGACAGAGGGGTGTTGGAATCGGAGATCATCAAACCCGCGGGGACAACCGACGGACGGTTCCGGTCCGGGATGTCCCGCGAAAGACGCCGCAGAAATACCTTCATGGCGTCCACCAAGCAACCGGTGCCCTCGAACCAGTCCAAGAAGGGAATCCATCCGCAGATGACGCCGCTTTTCGCAGATGGAGAAACGCACAAACGACCGACGGCAGGCTCAGACCGCGGTTCAGGTCAGCACCGGTACTTGCCCACGCCCGCAAAAAATCCCGTTTCCTTTCGCCCACGCCAGAACCCGTCCCCATCTGCGTTCCTCTGCGACATCTGCGGATCCACGTCCGGTGCCTGCTGGGATTCAGGCCAGCAATCCGTGGACGACTTCGCCCGCGACGTCGGTGAGACGGAAGTCGCGGCCAGCATAGCGGTAGGTGAGGCGTTCGTGGTCGAAGCCCATCAGGTGGAGCATCGTGGCGTGGAGGTCGTGGACATGGACCGGCTTCTCGACCGCGCGGAACCCGAACTCGTCGGTGGCTCCATAGGCCTGGCCGCCCTTCACGCCGCCGCCGGCCAGCCAGACGCTGAAGCCATGGTGGTTGTGGTCGCGGCCCTTGCCGTTGCCCGGCGTGCCCGGGGCCGGCATCTCGACCGCAGGCGTCCGGCCGAACTCACCGCCGCAGACGACCAGCGTATCCTCGAGCAATCCGAGCCGCTTCAGGTCGGTCAACAGCGCCCCGATGCCCTGGTCCACTTCGCGGGCCAGGTTCCGGTGGGCGTCGGCGATCATGTCATGGCTGTCCCACGGCTGGACGTCGCCGTGGTAGCACTGCACCACCCGCACGCCGCGTTCGACGAGACGTCGGGCGATGAGCAGCTGACGGGACTGCACGGAGTTGCCGTACATCGCGCGGACGGACTCGGGCTCGCGGGAGACGTCGAAGGCGTCCGTCGCCTGCATCTGCATGCGGAAGGCCAGCTCGAAGGACTGGATGCGGGCCTCGAGCTGGGGATCGTCGCCGCGGAGCCGCCGGTGCTCGGCGTTGAGTTCCGCGAGCAGGTCGAGCTGTCGCCGCTGTTCGGAAGGACCGAGCCGGGCGTTGCGGATGTTCTCGACGAGTTCCTCGGGCTTGGTCTTCCGCGTGTCGATGTGCGTGCCCTGGTAGATGCCGGGGAGGAAGGCGGAGCGCCAGTTGGAGACGTCCGAGACCGGGAGTCCGGGACAGAGCGCGATGAACCCGGGGAGGTTCTCGTTCTCGGTGCCGAGACCATAGGTGAGCCATGCGCCGTAGCTGGGCCGCGACAGCCGTTCGTCGCCGCAGTTCATGAGGCGCATGGACTGCTCGTGGTTCGGCGTGTTGGCGTGCATCGAGCGGACGACGCAGAGGTCGTCGGCGTGGCGCGCGGTGTGGGGAAAGATCTCGCTGATCTCGAGGCCGCTCCCGCCATGGCGGCCGAAGGCGAACGGCGACGGCAGGGCGGCGCCAAGCGGGCGTTCGGTGGTGAGGTTGCCACCGGGGAGGATCTTCCCGGCCCACTTCGCAAGGGCGGGCTTGGGGTCGAAGGTGTCGACCTGGGACGGACCGCCATTCAGGTAGATGTGGATGATGCGCCGGGCCCGCGGACGGAAGTGGGGCGGCCGGGCCGCGAGCGGCGAAGTGGCGGCAGCGGTCGGCGTGGACGCGTCGCCCAGCAGGCGTGAGGCGCCGAGCACGCCATAGAAGCCGAGCACTCCGAGTCCCGTGCCCATGCCGCGGAGAAGCTCGCGGCGCGTGAGGCAGCGTTGTGGAAGCGGAGGTCCCGGATTCATGCGGTCAGGCGAGTCCGATCGGGTCCCCCACGCGCACCGTGCCCGCCTCGACCACATGGGCCAGCAGGCCACGCAGTCGCAGGCGTCTTCCCTCGGGCGAGTTCACGAAGGCGAGGGCCTCCTTGCCGAAACGGGCGGCGAACTTCGAACAGCCCGCATGACGCTCGGGGCTGATCTCGAGCACGGCCGTCCCGACCCGAAGCCGGGTGCCGGCAGGCAGGCGGTCCTCGGAGAGATCGAAGTCGACCAGCAGGTTGTCGCCGGTGAGCGGCCAGCGTTCGCGCGGACCCGCGACCAATCCGGTCACGCGGACGTTCATCACGGTGAGCTGGCGCTTCGGCGGCTCCGCTCCGGCGGAAGGCTTGGCGGCCCAGCGGTCCCCGGGAAGCGGCCGGTTCGGCGCCAGCTCCACGGCATCGACCGGCTGCCGCTCATCCACGCCGGGACGGGCGACGATCAAGGCCACGGTGCCGGCGTCGCGCGGAGACGCACGGAGGGAATCCAACGCCGCATCCAGTTCCGCACGGGTCCTGTGAATCACCTCGCTCATGGGGAAAAGGTCCACGTTCAATCCAGGAAAACCAGTTCGTTGGTGGCGAGCACGGCCTGGATCA
>JAIXUV010000073.1 GCA_027483345.1 Verrucomicrobiales bacterium
AGAATACACGATGCAGGGTTCATTCCCAACGATTTCCGTTGTCCACCTGCCGGCAGGATGGTTGAGACTGGCAAGGTGCCGGACGCCGACGACGCCCCACAATCCCACCGTTGGTGGACTCCCAACTGGATTCCGTTGGGTCTCGCCTTGGCGTTCGCCTTGGCGATGGTCCGGACCCCGATGGTGGACTCCTGGAAGTCTTCCCAAGGACGTCGGTTGGCGGCCAACGGAGAGGAGCGGCTGGTCAGGCGGGACATCCCGGGGGCCGGGCGTTTCCTCCAGAGCGCCTTGAACCGGGCACCCAACGAACCCGCGGTCCTTCGGCTCACGGCGCGTTTCTGCACCGCAGCGGGTCTTCCGGAGGCGCTCACCTATTGGGAGCAGCTGTTCTCGCGGGTCACTCCCACGGAAGAGGATCTCCAGGGATACGTCCAGGCGGCGCAGGCGGTGGGGCGCCTCGAAAAGTCGGGTCCGGTCATCCAGCAACTCATCCGGTCCAATCCCCGGGATCGTCGCTTCCAATGGCTGCTGCTGGACCAGTTGCTCCTGATCGGCGACCACCCGAACGCGGTCGCGGCGGCCCGACTGGGTTTGGAGGAGGCCAAAGACGATCCGGAAAGGGTGCTGACCTTGGCGCGGGTCCTCCTTGAAACGCGGGATCCGCGAGCAGGGGAAGAGGCTTTCGGGCATCTCAAGAGGATCGCCGCCGCCGGACCACTCCGGACAGAGGCCTTGAGGATGTTGGGGCAATTGGAAGGACTTCCCGACACGGAACAGGCTTGGCTGCTTCGGGAATTGGAGACGCTTCCCCAGACCGCACTGTCGGATCGGCTGTTGGCCGCGGACCTCCGAATCCAAGTTCAACCGGTCCGGAAGTCGGAATGGATCGGCGGGGTCAGGGATCGGGAGACCGGTGGGTCGCTGGGTGTTTCAGAGCGCCTCGAGCTGGTCGGTTGGTTCCGGAAACATCAATCCCATGTGGATGCCGAGAGTCTGCTGCCCATGGAGATGGTTTCCACGAACCGTTCGTTGGCCATCGCCTGGATGGAATTGCTGGGGGAAGCGCGTCGATGGGATGACCTGGAACGCTTCTCGACGATCGGCTTGCTGACCCTGGACCCGTTGGCCGCCGACTGTGCCGGAGCCTTGGCGGCGGCGGGGCGCGGTGATTTCGAGGGTGCCGTCGAGCGGCTGGATCAGGCCGCCCTTCGCAATGCGGCGCGACCGGAGGTGTTGGTCGAGCTGGCCCAGTTCGCCGAAAGCATCGGGCAACAGGACACGGCGGTGCTCATCTGGCTGTCCGCACTGAACCGGAGCGGCTTGGAGGCGGTGGCCGCTCCCCAACTCCTGCGGTTGGTCCGATCCCGTCCTGCCCGGGGCTTCGGCGAGGCTTCTGAGGCGATCCGGATCGAGCGGTCGGTGTATGCCTCCTTGGCGCGGGTCCTGGGTGGCGAGCCGGTGGTCCAGACCCAATTGGCCTATCTCGAAGGACTCCTGGGAGAGAATCTTTCCGAGTCCGAGAGACAGATGCGGCTCCTGATCGAGAAGAAGCCCGACACGGTCGCACCGGTTGCGACCCTGGGGCTCATCCTGCTGCGCCAGAACAAGCCCGAACCGGCGTTGGCCTTGATGGAGGGACGACCGATCGACTGGACCGTCCAGGAACCGCGGTGGAGGGCGGTTTATGCCGGGATCCTTCGCGCCAACCGGTTGCAGGATCGGGCCCGGCGCGCGGTCGCCGGCCTCCACCAGGGCCTGCTTCGGGACGTGGAACTGGATCTGGCGGGTGAATTGCCGCCGGCGCCCGGTGAACCCGCCCGGTGATGGACCCCAGCCCGCGGTCTCGGACGCAAGGCCCGGGGCACGCAGGCGTTGCGGACCTGTTCCCGCTCAGGCCAAGGAAACCGCGGACCGCGTCCGGTGCGATTCCAAGGCGGCGGCGAAGAGTTCATGGCTGCGGACGGCCTCGTCCGGGGTGACGCAACCGAACCGATCCCCGAGTTCGCCCGCACGTTCCGCGGCATAGGCGGCCCACATCTGCAGGAAGCAGTCCGGAAAGCCCGGCTCGAAGATGCCCCCGGTGATCGTGGGGAACGCAGCCTGGAAACCGAGTTCGGTCCGGTTCCACCACTGCTCCTTCTGGCGGTCGAACACCCAGAGGGTCTTGGGTTCCGCGGTGGAGTAGCGGACGCCGCCGTCGGTTCCGAGCACCTCGATCGACCAGGTGTTGGTCGCTCCCGGCGCCAGGCGCTTGGTCTCGAGCCGCATCGGCGTTTCCATTCCGTCGATGACCACGTCGGTGTGGAGCATGGCGTTGTCCCAGGTGTCGCAAGGCGCCATCCCGCCGCGACCATCGGGGCGCTCGGCATGGATCTTCTGGAGTTGGGCGTAGACGCGGACCGGATTCCAGCCGAGCCGGAACGGCAGGTGGACGACGTGCATCCCGAGGTCGCCCATCACCCCGATCTCGCCGCAAGTCCGGACCTGACGCTTCCAGTTGACCGGCTTGGAAGGATCCAGGTCCGAGGCGTGCCAGAAGCAGGACCGCACCTCCAGCGGCTTGCCGAGCCGCCCGGACTTCACGAACTGGACCACCCGTTGGGGGCCGGGAAGGAAGGGGAACTCGGAGCTACAGCGGACGAACCGACCGGACTCGCGGGCGGCCGCATGGATGCGACGGGCGGCGGCGAGGTCGATGCCGAAGGGCTTCTCCGCGAGGAGATCCTTCCCGGCCCGCAGGACGTCGAGGTAGATCGATTCGTGCAGGTTGTGTGGGACGGCCACATACACGACATCCACGTCCGGGCAGGCGAGGAGTTCCTGGTGGCTGCGGGTGAGCAGCCGGACTCCGGGAATCTGGCGGAACCAGTCGAGGAGGGAATCCTGGAGGTCGCAGACCGCCACCAGTTCGGCCCGGACCGGGAACTGGTTCAGGACGAACCATCGTCCGAAGGCGCTTGCGGCCTCACGGCCCATCAGGCCGCCGCCGATGATTCCGACACGCATGACTTTGCTCATGGAAAAGGGGAAAGGGGGATCGGACTCCGGACCGGGGCGTCAGTGCGGTGCCGTCGGGGTCCGCGCGGAACCCGACGCGGCGGGTTCGCCCTTCAGTCCGGCCTGGGACAGCAACTTCATGAGCCCGCGGTTCTCCGCTTCGAGTTCGGCCACCCTTTGGGAGGACTTCAACTGCCGGTGCAGCCACGCGATCGGGGCGTTCCCATCGGAGTTCTTCTCGAGCATCTCCATCAGCTCCGCCTCGGTCATGCCCATCTCGGAGAGCACGCTGGACATGTTCCTGCCCGACGTGATCTCGGTGTGCAGTTGCCGGAGTTTGCCCCGCTGGACCGCGGGGCGGTCGCGCTGGGGCTCGGCGACGGGGGTGTCACCCGAGGCGCTGGGAGCGCTGGGAGCGATGAGGGTTGTGTCGGGGATGGCGGAATCGTCCTGCTTCGCGATCAGCGACTTCACCTCCGCCCAGGCGTCGAGCAGCCGGTCGCCGTTGGCCCTTAGGCCGATTCCCCGCCAGAAGCTGCGTTCCACACGTCGCAGTCCGTCGAGTTCCGAGATGGCCGATCCGATCTCGCGGCCCGAGGCGGAACGGCCCATCTGGGCGATCACGTCGATCTCGGCGTCGAAAAGGGAGGGGTTCAGTTGGTAGGTGAGTGCCGCCAGGGGACGGAAGAGGGGCGGGACTGAGCGGCGCAGCAGATGTCCGGTGAACCGTTCCGGGGTGCACCCGTGGACAGCACAATACGCCTCCTTGAAGTTGGGAAACGACGATGCGGGGGTGGACATGGTGTCTCGGTGTCGAGGCCTCGGAGAATCCTTGGCCGGCCCGAGGATTGTCAATGTCCTGAGCCCGTATTCGCGGCGCCGGCGGCCTCGCGAAGCCGATACAACGTTTCACCCGCCTTAGGCACGTACAGGATGCCCTCCGCCTCCCGGTTCCGGAACGACTCCACGTCGATCGAACGCCAGTCCCGGTAGCCGAGGTTGATCTCCCGGCAGACGTCCTCGGGGATGCCGGTGGCCAAGGTGACCCGGGCGCGGCGGGTCTCGACCTCGCCGTCGAAGGTGCCGAGCCCAAACACATGGGTGCTGTGGGCGAGGGTGCCCCATGGCAGGTGCTTGAAGCGGTCCCACTGGCGCAGGAAGTAGTCGCGGCAATGGTATCCGACCTGACGGATCAGTTGCCCGTGCACGACGCTGATCTCGTGGAGGTGGGGGGCGTAGATGATGAGTTCGCCTCCGGGCCGCAGCACCGGCTCGAGCTTGTACATGCACTTGGCGCCGACCCAGAGCTCGTCGTACATCGCCGGGGCGCAGCTCAGGATGGTGTGGAAGTCGTGGTCCTTCCACTCGATGTGGGTCTGGGCCGAGAGGTCCGCGGCGGCGGTCCAGGCCTCCTCCGGGGTGCCTGAGAAGAGTCCGCGAAGTCCGCCGCCCGGCTGGACAACGAGGGCGAAGCAGAGCTTGGGAACCGGCACCATCGAGCCGGCCCGGTCGACCACCTTCCGCACCGGAGTCCACTTGTGACCGATCACGCCCATGGTGGTGATCACCGCTCCCAACCAATGGAAGAAGTTGAGGATCTCCGGACCGCTCACGCCGGGGAAGAGGTACTTGTTCCCGCCGCTGAACCCCACCACCTCGTGCGGGAACACCGGACCCACGATGATGATCTGGTCGTATTCGAGCACGCGGCGGTTCACCGAGACCGGCACGTCCATCGCGAACAGGCCGTCGGAAAGCTGCCGGATCTCCTCCGCCGGGATCACTCCGAGGGTGTGGAGCGCCGCCGGGTTGTCCCACTCGTGGTTGAAGAACCGGACCGAGGCGTAGCGCCCCGCCCGCTCCTCCGCCGTGATCTCCAGCCGCCCGCAGATGGCCTCCTCGGACATCGGCGGATGGGTGCCCAAGGCGATGAGGATGTCGAAGTGGGCGACAACGGATCCGATCTGTTCGAACAACGTCCGGAACATCAGGCCGATCGGCGCCGTCCGCGTCCCGTCGGGGATGATCAGCAGGACCTTCCGACCCCGGTAGGAATCGGTGGGGCACTGCCTTGCGACAATCTCCTGGACCTCGGATTCGGACAGCATGACGGGTGGCATCGGATGTTGCGCGAGCTTGGGACCGGGGATGGAACGTGTCGACACCCGGATGTCGGTGCGCCGGGCCGGAGTCAGGTCCGCTGACCGGCGTAGGGAATGGTCAGGGGACCCTGAGGCAACACCGCAACCCGGGCCTCCGGACCCCGTCGAAGGAGCTCCTCGACGACGGTGGCCGCGATGTCGTGGCACGGCTCGAGGTGGGCCGCGCGCAGGACCGCATCGGGGATGTCGGACTTCACGCGGACGCGCAGACGTCGCAGCAGCACTCCCTGGATCTGCGCCTGCCACTGTTCGGGACGCGAGAATCCCGGCGTGGCCAGCAGTGCGAGCACCTCCTCCATGTCGCGGCCTTCCCGCAGAAGCTGGTCGTAGGGACTTCCCGCCGGGACGCCTTCGCGACATTCGGCGGCGAGCAGGACCAGTCCGCCCGGCCGCGCGATCCGACCCGCTGCGGCCAATCCCTTGACGCCCTGATACAGGTTCTGGTCGAGCGGGTATCCCGAGTTGGTCGTGACCACCACGTCGAACTCCCCGTCGACCGCCTGCATGGCGGACTCCCGGACGAAACGGCGTCCGGCCGCGTGGGCCAAACGGAGGTCGCCGGCGAAGACGCCGGTGATCCGTCGGCTTGGGTTCAGGCTCACGTTCAGCAGGAAGCTCGGTCCGACGCGCAGCGCGATCTCGAGCAGTTCCTCCCAGAGCGGGTTTCCCTCGCAGACGCCAAAGGTGGCGTTCGCATGTCCGATGTGATGTTCGCCGTGGTTGCTCTGGACGGTGTCGACGTGGGCCACCCCGGGCATGATTCCCTTGGGGCCGCCGCTGAAGCCGGCGAAGAAGTGCGGCTCGATGAAGCCGGTGACGATCCGGACGTCCGCCTCGGCGCACTCGCGGTTCAACAGCACCGGCGCCCCGGTCCGGGTCACTCCGAAGCCGGTGCAGGCCTCGCGGGAATAGGGTTCGTGGTTGAGCACGCGATATCGGTCGACCACCGCGTCGGTGAGCAGGGTCCGGAGCTCCTCCGGCGTGTTCGGACGATGCGTGCCGAGCTGGTTCAGCAGGGTGATCTGTTCGTCCCGCACACCCAGCGACTCCAGGTGCTCCAGCAGCCAGGGGATGATGCGTTCGTTCGGGGTGGCGCGGGTGATGTCGGTGAAGAGGATGCAGATGTGGGCCCCGGGCCGGATCCATTCCGAGAGCGGCCGGGTCCCGATGGGGTTGCACAGCGACTCCAACAACGCCTGCCGTTCGTCGACCAGGCCTGGGTGGTCCGTTGGGCGGATCACCGTGGTCTTCGCCTCCGGGAGTTCGACCGGGAGGGTTCCTGAGCCGTAGGCGAGTTCGACGATCATCGGTGCCTGGGAGTCAACCTCCGGTCCTCTCCGCAGGCCAGCGGCAAGCTCGCCCGCGGGACACGGAACGCGGGTTTCGCACGTCGCTCGGATTGCAGGACGTGTCGTCGGTGCCGTAGCCTTCGCGGGTGAAGACCGCCATCCCGGAGGAACTCAAACGCGAACTGCCCCAGACCCGATGGGGAAAGATCCTCACCGTCACCCCGGTGGTGATGACCGTGGTGGCGACGCTCCTCGCGGGTCTGGCCTCGAGCGAGATGACCCGTGCGCAGTACGAACGCGCGCTCGGGGCACAGATCCAATCCAAGGCCGGCGACCAATGGGGCTACTTCCAGGCGAAGAAGCTGCGCGGTGCCATGCAGAAGAACTCCCTGGAGCTGTTGCAGGCGATCGGGGA
>JAIXUV010000099.1 GCA_027483345.1 Verrucomicrobiales bacterium
CCAATGCGGAACCGCTTCCGCAACCTTCGGAACCTCTCCGCAACGCCGAAACGGATTCCGACCCCTTCCATCGATCGAACCCGAAGCCGAACCCCGCAAGACCTGGCAGCTCGGGTTCAGGCCCCATCTCGGCAGACCGAGATGTGCCCGAAGACATTCTGAAAGAGAACGCCGATCTGAAGATCACCAATCGGGCGAAGGACTACTTCATCGACCAGCTCAAGTCGGAGCGGGACGCGCTGCTGCAGCAACTCGTCTCCAAGAGCCACAAGGTCGGCGAACTCGAGAGCGAACTGCGGTTGCTCGAGCGTCCAGGCAGACAGGGGTAGAACGTTCCGACTGCTTCCGAAGGCCACTACGACGGAAGGTAGAAATCGGCCTCAAGCGGGGTGTTCTTCTCGAGGACTTTCCGAAGCTTTCCGCCTCGTTCGGAAACAACACGTGCAAAGGCCTCCCGCGGTCTACCTTGGGCGAGATCCGTCTCCTTGACCTTGAAGTCGTTCGACCCGCACCAGTAGGCATTGATCAGCAAGTCCGGTGACAGCTCGTCGTGGATGATGATCAACGAATCCAGCACCGCATCCAGCGGCGCTGGAGTCTCCTTCTGCAATCGCCACCAATTGCAGAGCGAACGTTCGACCTCGTCGCTCCGCGCCATCTTGAGGAACTCATCGCCTTCCTTCCCGGAAGGCAGTTTTCCGATCGCCTTGAAGCGGGCGGCCAACTCTTCCCGGGTGGCACCGCCACGTTCGCTCAGCCATTCCTGATAGCGGGAATAGTTCTCCATGTTGGCCAGGCCGAATCCGTCGATGGGGGTCGCCACGGTTTCCTTGGAAGGACGGGCGGTGAGGAAGGTGGTCCAAAGCCCTTCCACGGAAGCCCCGACCTCGCGCCGATGGGTCAGCCAGTCGGGACGGGGTGGCTCGAAAGGCGCCGGCATGTTGGAGAACTCGATCGCGCTCCCGTCTGAGAACCGGGACATGAAGGAAACAAACGCCTTGTCCCCGGTCCGAGGAACCGTGGCGAAGACGCGATGTTGCGGCGCGACAAAGCCGGCCATCGCGACTTTGTCATTCCCTTGGACTGTTACCACCCCAGCCAACTCAAATCCGATTCCGGCCAAGCGCACGATGAGATCCTTCACAGCCGGCGTCTCCAGCCAGGTGGAATCGGCTGCCGCTACGAGTTCCATGCTGAGGGGCGGCGTTTTGGAACGTGTCTGCCGAAGGTGGTTCCTGAACTCGGCCGTCGCCTCATGAGCGCGTCCTTTGAGCAATCCTTCGATCAACTTCAGCATGATGTAGATGGTTTGGGCTTAAGGAGGTGGGTCTCCGAAAATCAACCGCAGGAGGACGTGAGGTGCAAGTGGCAACGATTGGCATTGGTTTCGGAAGTGAAACCGTAGCGATCGAAGCCCGGGCTTTTCTGCGCCGCTGCGGCTGAGCATTCTGCGAACGCGGTCCCGTCACGATGAGGACCAGACTGACAATCAGTGGTTTACAGCGGCGATCACTGAGCTTCGACGCAAAGAAGACATATGCGCATCCATGTCCTCAGTGATCTTCACCTTGAGTTCGGCCCAATCGATCTGCCCAAGGTCGAGGCCGATCTGGTGGTGCTTGCCGGAGACGTTCACGTCAAGCTGAACGGGATTCGATGGATTCGTGACACTTTTCCCGAGATCCCCGTGATCTACGTGGCCGGGAATCATGAATTCTACGGCGAGAAGTTTCCGCGACTGCTCGATAAGATTCGGGAGGAAGCGGTTGGGTCCAACGTCCACGTCCTGGAGAACGAATCCATCGAGATCGGAGGCTTTAGATTCTTTGGCGCGACTCTGTGGACTGACCTGGAGTTGTTCGGCGATCCCCAAGTCGGGGCGTTGGAGGCGTTGCAGATGAACGACTACAAGAGGATCCGGATGGCCCCTTCCTACCGGAAGCTAAGGCCGGTCGATACACGCGCATGGCATCGTGAGACCGTACGCCACGTCGGGAGCTTCTTGGCGGCCGGTGATCCGCGACAGTCGGTGGTCATCACCCATCATGCGCCGTCGATCCGGTCGCTGCCTGAGAGACACCGGAAGGAGATCATCAGTTGCGCCTATGCCTCACACCTCGACCCGTTGATTGAAGAGCATTCCCCATTGCTTTGGATTCACGGCCACATCCACCAAACGCAGGATTACCGGATTGGTCGGACGCGGATTCTGTCGAACCCGCGGGCTTACATTGGCGATCCAAACCCCGGATTCGACCCCGCGCTGGTGGTCGACCTCGTCAGGATGCCGGCGCCACAGGTTTAGGGCGAATTGCTGAGCCAGGGCCACGACGCAGTTTCTCGTCAAGGAAGGGCTGACGGCGAACTCGATCCGCATCCGGAAGACTGACAGAGGAGGCTCCGCCACGCGGCCTCGACCAACAACGCCCACATGCGGGAGTTGCCGATTCGGTCGATGAAGCCGATCCGCGGGTTGTCCCCGGAACTGTGCCCGCCGGGATATCACCCCGTGAAGTTGTCGGGCTGCTGGCGATTGCGGAAGCGGCGTCCGTCGCAGACCTCGGCGTCGAGGGTGGTGAGTGTGAGTTTCCGTAGGCGCATCCCGTTCAGGGCATCGGGCGATCAGAGCGGGTAGCGTGGACTCGCGGCTAAGGGTGCAGGCCTGACCGCAGCGTAGCCGCCGCCGCTTCGGGCAACGGATAAGCGAACCGCTTCGGGCTCTCTCCTTCTCCGTGTCCTCCGTGCCTCTGTGGCCGATCTGAAGACCACTCCGAAGCGGGTCTCGAGAGCGGGTGCGGAGGTGGCCCCGAAGACGTCTCCGATCCACCGGTGAAACGATGTCGCGGCGGTTCAGGGACGGGGATTCTCGGAAGGCCGAAAAAGGGGTGTCCGGACAACCCCTTGGGAAAGTGAGATTTCGGGGTGTTTTTGAGGCAAAAACCGAGGTCGTTATTCTCGGTTTTATTCTCGGTTTGGCATTCTCGGTCACCTTCGGTTTCTGCAACCGACTAGTTTTGAATGACTTGGAGAAGTTGGAGCGGGTGAAGGGAATCGAACCCTCGTCTCAGGCTTGGGAAGCCCACATTCTACCATTGAACCACACCCGCTTGCTGTCGGCGTCGCCGATGTCCCTTTTCTAAGCCACTCCCGCCCCAGGTTCAAGGGCGGGTTCGGGGTGGGGAGCTCGGAGTTTTCAGTTTCGAGTTTTCAGCTGTCAGTGGGGAGGCGGTTGACCAGGGAGCGGGGAGCAGGGAGCGAAAGGCTGGGCGATGGGGGCCGCAGACAACGGGCGACGGACAACGGGCACCTTCCTCCATGTCCACGGCGCTCGGTCAGTTGGCCGGCTTGCGGACGGGAATCAACAGCACCTTGTCCACCCGGTGGCCGTCCATGTCGATGACCTCCACGTCGTAGCCGTGCAGGCGGAAGGTGTCGCCTTCCTGGGGAACATGGCCGAGGTGCCTCATCACGAAGCCGGCGAAGGTCTCGTAGTCCCGCTCCGCCCGCGGATGCAGCGGGAATCCCGTCACCGTCCGCTCGAATTCATCGGCCCCCAACATGCCGTCCACCAGCCATGAGCCGTCCTCGCGCCGCAACGCCCGGGGGCGCGCCCGCATCTCGACGGTCGGCAGTTCCCCGATGATCGCCTCCATGATGTCGTGCAACGACACCAGCCCGGTGATGCCGCCGAACTCGTCGGCGACCAGGGCGACGTGTCGGCCGCTCTGCTTGAACTTCTCGAGCAGCGTCGTCGCCGACAGTCCCGCCGGAACCACGAGCGGCGGCGTCATCAGGTTCCGCACATGCACCGCGGCACCGGCCGCGAGGTTCGCGTAGATCGCCTTCACGCTGACCACGCCGACCACGTGGTCCCGACTGCCTTCGTACACCGGAAAGGTGGTGTGGCTGCTCACGACGATCCGATGCCAGATCACCTCGTGGGGATCGTCGACGTTCACCCAGATGATCTTCGCCCGCGGCGTCATCAGGTCGCGGACGGGGATCCGGTCCAGGGCGAGCACGCGTTCAACCATGTTGGACTCGGACGGCAGGAACACGCCGGCGCGCAGCCCCTCGCGCACCAGGAGGTTCACCTCGTCCTCGCTGACGGCGACCTCGGCCGCGGGCTTGATGCGCAGGAGCGCGAGCAGGGCGTCGGTGGAGACGCCGAGAAGCGTGACCAACGGCGAGGCGACACGGGAGAGCAGGCGCATGGGTCCCGCCAAGGCGCAGGCGATGCCCTCGGGGTTCCCGAGGCCGAGTCGTTTGGGAAGCAGTTCGCCGAGGACGAGGGTCAGGAAGGTGAGCAGTCCGACCACCACGACGAACGCGATCTTGTCGGCATAGGGTGCGAGGACCTCGATTTCCCGGAGGGGTGCGGCGAGCCGGGCGGTGAGGGTGGCGCCGCTGAATGCCGCCGCGACGACGCCGACGAGCGTGATGCCGATCTGGACGGTGGCTAGGAAAGTGTTGGGGGACTCGGCCAGTTCCAGCGCGGTGCGGGCGCGGACGTCACCGTCGTCGGCCAGCTTCCGCAGCCGGGCCTTGCGCGCGGAGACGACGGCGAGTTCGGCCATGGAGAAGAGGCCGTTGGCCAGCAGCAGGACCAGGA
>JAIXUV010000266.1 GCA_027483345.1 Verrucomicrobiales bacterium
CGTTCCCAAGCCGGCTCGCCGAATCGCGAGCACACCAGCTTCTCCACCGCGCGGTTCACCAGTCCGTACATGCCGACAGCGAAGCACGGCGCAACAGGCCAAGTCGAGAAACAGGAAGCTTCCGAACCCTGTTTTCAGGGGTCGCGATGCACCCGGGAACCGGATGTTTCCTTTTTACAGGCGTGCCCACGTCTACGGGTAAATGCTTTCCAATACTGCCATCCGGTAGGGCCCTGATGTGGCACCCTAGGGTGTCGGAGCCCCTGCAAAACAGGGTCTGCCGGGGTTTGGCACGTCGCCTGCGAGAGGAGCCGCGTGAGCATGTCGGTCATCGAAAACTTTCTTGTCCCGGAGCGCCTCGAATCGAGGGAGCCGTCCACTTCCCGCATGGTGCGAACCGTGGCCGCGGCCGACGACCAACGCTCCGAGCCCGCCATCGCCGACGCGGCTCTGCTCCACGAGATCCGCAACGCCCTGGCCGCCGTCCTCGGCCACGCCGAGCTGATGCCGGTGTTGGACGACCTGAACGACGACGCGACCGCCAGCCTGCAGCAGATTGTCCGTGGCGCCCGACGCGCCCTCGACCTCGCCAACACCCGTCGCGTCTCCCAGAAGCCCGCGGTCCAATCCCCGGCCTCGAAGCCTTCGGCCGTGGTGGAAGATGTGGTCGAGGCCCTGCGGCCCGTGTGCCGTGAACGCGTCGCGATCGAGGCCTCCAACGGCTTGGGCCTTCCCCGCGTCGCCTGTCCCACCGATCGGCTCCACCAGGTCCTTTCGAACCTCGTGAAGAACGCGATCGAGGCGTTCGCCGGCGGCACCGGAACGATCCGGGTCTCCGCCAAGGCCTCCCGTTGCGCCGTCGATCGCGGACATCAGGTCCCGGCGGTCGAATTCACCGTCGCCGACGACGGTCCCGGGATGTCGGCCGAGGTCCGTTCGCGCATCTTCGACCCGTTTTTCACGACCAAGGCCGAGCAGGGCGGCACCGGCGTGGGCTTGAGCGTCGTCCAGTCGATCGTCCGCGAGCACGGTGGCTTCGTGAACTGCGCCAGCCGGCCCGGTGCCGGAACCGTCTTCCGCGTCGTGCTTCCCGCCATGCCCGGCGAGTAGCCCGCGTCCCCTTTCCCAATAGGAGTGCTATCAATGCCAAACCCCGCCGTCGGGACTGTATCCCGGAGGCGGGGCCTTTTCTTGTCCGGTCACTCCACGCCGTAGCGCGACATCATGTTGTAGATCGTCTTGCCCGAGACCCCGAGTCGCCGGGCGGCCTCGGTCTTGTTGCCGCGGCAGAGCTCGAGCGTCTGGCGCAACGCCTTCTCCTCGAGCGTCGCCAAGGGAATGCCTCCCAGGGACAGCTCGTTCGCGGCGGTCTCCGCAGGTCCCGCCGCATCCGCCGCCGGGTCCACGAACAGGAGGTCCTCCGGCAGGTCGTCCCGGCGGATCACCCCGTCGATGGCAAAGGCCGAGGCGCGTTCCAGAACGTTCTCCAGTTCCCGCACGTTTCCCGGCCAGTGGTACTTGAGGAGTGTTTCCTGGACCGCCGGATCGAGGCTGCAGACCTGTGTCCGCCGCTCCTTGGCCACCGATTCCAGGAACCGCCCGGCCAGCCCCAGCACGTCCTCCTTGCGCGAGCGCAGCGGCGGGAGCTTCAGCGGGATGACGTTCAGCCGGAAGTAGAGGTCCTCGCGGAACTCGCGGTTGCGGACCTTCTCCGCGAGGTCGGCGTTGGTGGCGGCGATGACGCGCACGTCCGCCTCGAGGTTCTCGGAGCCGCCCACGCGCTGGAAGATGCGTTCCTGGAGGAAGGTCAGCAGCTTGGGCTGTAGGCTCAACGGGAGGTCGCCCACCTCGTCCAGGAAGAGCGTGCCGCCCTCGGCCATCTCGACGCGGCCGATTCGCCTCTGGAGGGCTCCAGTGAAGGCGCCCTTCTCGTGGCCGAACATCTCCGACTCCAGCAGCTCACGGGGCAGGGAAGGGCAGCTCACCGAGATGAACGGGCCCTTCGAACGGGAACTGGCGTAGTGGATCACGCGGGCCAGCAGGCTCTTGCCCGTGCCGCTCTCGCCGGTGATCAGCACCGTGGAGTTCAGGTCGGCGATGCGCGAGACCTGGGTGCGCAACCGCTGGGCCGCCTCCGAGGTGCCCCCGAAATCGCTGCTCGGACGCGAGTTCCCGACCGCCTGCTGGAGCCGCGCGCCTTCCTTGAGTCCGCGGCCGACCGTGACCGCCTGACGGACGATCGCCAGCAGTTCCTCCAGGTCGAAGGGCTTGGTGACGTAGTCCAGCGCCCCCTGCTTGATCGCCTCCACCGCGTCCTTCACCTGGCCGTGGGCCGAGATCATCACCACCGGGGTCTCGGGATGGAGACGCTTGATCTGCCCCAGCGCGGCGATGCCGTCCAACTCCGGCATCTTCAGGTCGAGCACACAGGCTGCGACGTCCTCGGTCATCATCTCCACCGCCTCGCGTCCGTTGCAGGCCACCAGGACGTCGTAACCCAGCTTGGTGAAGTTGTACTTCAGCAGGGTGCGCAGCGTCTCCTCGTCGTCCGCCACCAGCACTTGGGGCTTTCGTCGGGAAATTGTGTCGCTCATGGCGGGATGAGTGTGCCTCGTGGGGACGCGCGGAGGAAGTGCGAGGTGCCCGATTCCTGCGGCGGCCGGATCCGGGTCAGTAGTCGCGGAGATTCCGCCCTGCGTTCCTCGGTGCCGTTCCCCGGCTCCCAGGTTGGTCGATGCGGGGTGGTCCGTCGAGTGGCGGCCCCGGCTGCTGCTGGAGCGGTCCCTGGCCGGGTCGCTGCCCACCCGGCTGCGACTGTCCTTGCTGGCCGCCAGGTTCCTTCCCGCGGTCGGCCATCCCCTGCCGCAAACCGTCCAGCTCCTTGCCGACCTGTTCCGCCTTCTCCGCGGTCGCGTCGCTCGGCCGCATGGACTGGAGCTCCCCAAGGGCCTGCTCCGCCCCTTCGAGGCGGGCCGCCTTGGACTCCATGGACTCCCCTTCGCCGGGGGACTTCATCAGCCGGTCCGCGAGCTTCTCGAGCGCCTCGGCGAGCTTGTCCTCGGCCTTCTTCTGCTTCGCCTCCAGCCGGCGGTCTTCCGGACGCAGCTCGCCGGCCTGCTGGAAGTGGTCCACCGCCTGGCCCAGTTGCATGGTCTGCTGCTCGAGGTTCCCGAACTGGGATTGCTGTTCCTGGAAGTCCCCCTCGTCCTCGTGCACCTGGGCCATCCGGCGGTCGATCTCCTCGCCGAGCTCCTTGGCCTCGGCGTGACCCGGGGCCTGGTCCAGCGCCTTGTCCACCTGTTCACGGGCCATCCGCAGCAATGCCAGCTTCTCCTTGGCGATCGGGATCTGCTCCTCCAACGCCATGAACGTCTCCGCCTGACGGACCTTGGCGTCGGCCAGCTTGGCCTTGGCCTGCTCGATCGCCGCCGCGGTCTCCGGATCGCCCGGCTTCAGCTCCCGGCTTTCCTCGAGCTCCGCCATCCCCTGTTCCAGGCGGCTCGTATCCACGTCCGGCAACCTCGGCTCGCGCCGGTTCGGACGCAGCATCAACGGCGCCCCTGCGTCCTTCAGGCCCTCCTGTTTCAGGGCCTCGGCCAGTTCCTGACGGAAGGCCTCCTCGCCGGCTTTCGCCTCCGCGTTGTCCGGAGCCACCTCACGGGCGTCGCTGAACTTCTCGAAGGCGTTCCTCAGCAAGGCCAGCTTGCGCTGGGTCTGCTGTTTCGGCCGACGCGCCTCCGCGGCCGACTTGCGGGCTTCCTCCAACAGCAGTTTCGTCAGGCGGTCCCGCACGTAGGCCTCGTTGCCACGGGCCCGCGCGTCGGTCGGACGCTCCTTCAACACCGCGGAGAAGGCCTCCAGCGACGCCTTCCAGCGCGAGATGGTCTCGTCCAGGTTGGACGCCTGGGCCTCGACGCCGAGCTGGAACTCGGAGTTGCCCCTCTGGAACCGCGCCAACGGCGAAAGCGACCGATGCCCCGAGGCCTCCACGCGGTCGAAGGCCACCAAGGCGTCCTCCCACCGCTTCGCCGCATAGGCCGCCACGCCGAGGTCGTAGTGCAACGCGACGTTCTCCGGCGACCGCTCGGCCGCCGC
>JAIXUV010000390.1 GCA_027483345.1 Verrucomicrobiales bacterium
ATCAATTTCCGGTCGGGACGCGAAGACGGACGCGTAGAGACCGGGAATTGTTCAGAGACCTGAGGATCCCACGCCGTGACCCGGCAGGCCAGTCCAAGGTTTCAACCTTTCTGTTTCGGATGCCGTACTTCGACCCATTTGTTCAGAGGGGATTGGCACGAGAAGCCGTAACGGCGCGAGGGGAAGGAATGGGAACCGCTGGTTCTGCGGCAGCGGGTTCGAATGCAGGTCGGTGGCGGCCAATTTGACCCCGGATCCGGCTCAGATGGCTTGGCCGAGCTGGCGAAGGAGGAGGATGGCGTTCTCCGTGGCGGAAAGCGTTGTGGTGTCCACGGTGATTTCGCTCGGCAACGGCGGGAACGCGAAGGCGCCGTTCCTCTCCAACTCGAGGTAGAAGGCCCGTGAATCCAGTTTGCCATGCGCCTTGCGGTCCGCGGATTCGACCCGTTGCAGCTGGACCTCACGGTCACAGGTGACCGTCACCCACTCGACCTGGCCTCCGGCCTCCTGGATCGAGGCCTCCAGACGCGGCGGGAAGCCGGGGTCCACCGTCCTTTCGGGTGTGAAGGTGAAGACGAGGCTGCGTCCGTCGCGGACGACCTCGGGCATGAGGCGAAGCCAGATCTCCTCGCGGTGCCGGACGAAGTCCGGGCTGCCGAACGGGAAGAGCGACAGCAGCAGGTCCACCGTGAGGTGGTTGTGGAAGAGCGGCCATCCGGACCGGGCGGCCACCTCCCGCGCCACCGTCAGCTTGCCGACGCCGGCGGGGCCGTGCAGGACCAACACCGTGGGAAGTGTTGGTTCCGGGTTCATCCGATCAACCTTGGCCCAACCCGAGGCGGGACCACCAGGAATCGATGCCCATGTAGTCCGGGATGCAGAACTCCGCGCCGGCGGCGAGCAGGCGGGACTTCTTCGATTCGTCGGTGCGCCCGGAATGCCAGTGCTCCTCGTCCGCCGCCACGGCGATGGCCCGGCCCCCGGCGGCGAGCGTCTCGACGATCTCGGTCACGCCGTCCCCGAAGGAGACCAGCTGGGTGGCCGGATCGAGTCCGTGTTCGGCGATGATGTCCCGGATGGCGTTGCGTTTGTGGAAGGCGGTGTCGGTCAGCGAGGTCGGTCCATGGATCCGTTCGCCGAAGATGGGCCGCAGTCCCAGGCATTCCACCTCGCCCGAGACGAAGGGCCGGGGCGTGCCGCTGACCACGTGGAGCCCGACGCCGGCGGCCTGGAGGCGATGGAGGAATGCGCGTCCGCCCAGGACCATGAAGTGGTCCGCCGTGTTCGCACCGGACTGGATGGCGTCGATGCGTTCGCGGATCAGGCGACCGAGCCGGGCCTGGAAGTCGTCCTGGAAACCGTCCGGCGTCAGGGGCTTCCCGCCCCGTTCGGCCACCAGTTCCGCCAGGCGCTCCATCTGGTGGATGCTGGGACGTCCGTTCAGGGCCCAGATCTCGTGATGGGCCATGGCGGAGCGCGCCTCGACGGACTCGCCGGGAAGCGCCGGTAGGAACTCCATCCACTGGGTCAGCATCACCTCGCCCCATCCGGCCCGGATGAAGGAGAGCGTGCCGTCCCAATCGAAGACCACGTGCAGGGGACTCATGCGGGTCAGAGGGAGACGGGTTGTCCGGTTCGGATCGAAGCTTCCTCGGCCTCGCAGACCGCCACCGCGGCGGCGCCGTCGTCGGCGGTGACCACGGTGGGGGGCTTGCCGGCGCGGATCGACTCGACGAGGTGCAGGATCTGGCCGGCGTAGCCGTCGGGGCCGCCGGGCTTGAGCACTTCCACGGGTTTGCCTTCCACGAAGAGCCGCAGCGCCTCCGGTCCGCGCGAGAGGTCGTAGTCGAGCGTCGCGTGCTCGAACACGACCGTGTAGGCCATGTTGAACCCGAAACCGGGCGTCATCGCCCAGCTGCCCTCGGCGCTGACCACCGCGCCGCCCTCGACGTCGAACAGCGAGACGACGTGGTCGATGCCGCCGCTGACGCGGGTGTGGCCACGCGAGAAGACGCTCCGCGGATGCCCGAACAGGTGGCGGATGAAGTCGACGTCGTGGATGTGCAGGTCGAGCAGCGCCCCGCCGGAGTCGGCGGCGTTCAGGAAATGGCCGTGTCCCCAGCCCGGGGCCTGGGCGACGCGGCGGAAGCGCGCGCTGAGCACGCGTCCGTAGGAACCGGAGGCGACGGCGGCCTTCGCGGCGGACCATTCCGGCCAGAAACGCAGGCACATGGCCGGCATGAGGAACACGCCTCGACCCGCGGCCTCCGCCGCCGCTTCGGCCAGCTTCCTTCCGTCGGCCGCCGTGCGGGTCATCGGCTTCTCGACCAGGACGTGCTTGCCGGCCTTGAGGGCGGCGATCGCGAGGTCCACGTGGGTCTTGGTCGGCGTGGTGATGTCGACGACATGGATCCCGGGATCCGCGAGGAAGGCCTCGATGTCGCGATAGGCGCGGATGTGGGACATGTCGAGGCGGACGCCGTTGGGGTCGCCGACGTTGCCGCCCACGCGGGTGAGGTCGCCGTCGAGGTTGCGTCCGCTGGGATTGCAGATCGCGCCGACCTCCGCGCCGGGGACCTTGGCCAGCGCCTGGATGTGGGTCGCGGCCATGAAGCCGAGTCCCAGGAAACCGAACTGAAGTTGCATGGCGGGATTAGGCGGAAAGGGCCGCGTCTTGGAAACATCCAAGGGATCGCAGGAGGAATACGGCCTCGGGCGTGTCGCTATTCCCCGACCGAATTCCACAGGCCGATCACCGGCGATTCGGCCCGGTCCTTCTCGTAGGTCAGCAGGCAGAGCGTGGCGGGATCGAGCAGGAGGCGACGTGCTTCCAGGATGGGCATCCCGATCCATCGCGCCCCGAGCACCCTTCCGAAATGTCCGTGGGAGAAGAGGATCACGTCGCCTTCCAACATCCTCAACCGGGCGATGAAGCGGTCTGCCCGATCTGCGACCTGCGAGGGGGACTCGCCGTGGGGACACCCATCCCGATAGAGGTTCCAGTCGGGCCTGCCCTCCAGGATGCCGGGGGAAGTGATCCCTTCGTAGTCGCCGTAGTCCCACTCGGACAGTTCCTCCGTGGAGACCGCCTGCAAGCCCAAGCCCGCGAGTTCGCAGGTCCGCCGGGAACGCCGACTGGGACTGGTCATCACCTGGGTGAAGTGCCTTCCGCGAAGACGCCGTCCCAGAGCGCGTGCGGAGTCCTCACCGGCTCCGGTCAGCGGCAGGTCGGTGTGGCTGGTGTGCCGTCCGGAGAGGGACCAATCGGTCTCTCCGTGGCGGACGAGGAAGATCTGGGGCAGCATGGGATCAGTCGGTGCGGTACAAAAGGGACGGTCACGCAAGGACGCCACGACACGAAGGAACGGGAGGGGAGCCGTCGGTTTGCTGGTGGACGTTTCGATCGGCTGCCGGTGTTTCCCGTCTCGATTCAGGAGCCGCTTCCCCCGCCGCGCCTTGGCGTCTTCGCGTGGGTTCGGTCTTCGCTCCCATTGGAAAGGTTCCGGGTCAGTTGGGGTGGGACCACCGCCACTGGCGGATTTCGGGGAGGTCCTCGCCATGCAGCCGGATGTGGCGGTCGTGCGCCTCCAGGCGGTCCCGCAGGAACTGCCGGGCCGGTTCCGCGACAGGGCCAAGCCGGGGGACGCGGCGGATGACGTCGCCCACCAGGTGGAAGCGGTCGATGTCGTTCCGCACCACCATGTCGAAGGGCGTCGACGTGGATCCCTCCTCCTTGTAGCCGCGGACGTGCAGGTTGTGGTGGTTGTGTCGGCGGTAGGTCAACCGGTGGATCAGCCAGGGATAGCCGTGGTAGGCGAAGACGATCGGGGCGTCGGTGGTGAACAGGGCATCGAACCGAGCGTCGTCGAGGCCGTTCGGATGCTCGCTGGCCGGCTGGAGCGTCATCAGGTCCACCACGTTGACGACCCGGGTTCGGAGGTCGGGGAACAGGGTGCGCAGGAGGCCCGCCGCGGCGAGCGTCTCGAGGGTCGGGACATCGCCGGCGCACGCCAGCACCACCTCGGGCGTTCCCCCGGCCTCGCTCCCCGCCCAGTCCCAAGCGCCGATCCCGTCGGCGCAGTGGCGCACCGCGGTCTCCATGTCCATCCACTGCGGCTGGGGCTGCTTGCCGGCCACGATGACATTCACCCGGTTGCGGCTGCGCAGGCAGAGGTCGGTGACGGCGAGCAGCGAGTTGGCGTCGGGCGGCAGGTAGACCCGGATGATCTCGGCCTTCTTGTTCACCACGTGGTCGATGAACCCGGGATCCTGGTGGCTGAACCCGTTGTGGTCCTGGCGCCACACGTGGGACGAGAGCAGGTAGTTCAGCGAGGCGATCGGACGTCTCCAGGGGACCTGGTTGGAGACCTTCAACCACTTGGCGTGCTGGTTGAACATCGAGTCCACGATGTGGATGAAGGCCTCGTACGAGCTGAGGAACCCGTGGCGGCCGGTAAGGAGATAGCCCTCGAGCCATCCTTCGCACTGGTGCTCGCTGAGCATCTCCATCACCCGGCCCCCGGGTCCGACTTGGCTGTCGCCTTCGAGGATCTCCGCGGTGGAACAGCGTTCCGTGACCTCGAACACGGCATCCCACCGGTTGGATGCCGTCTCGTCGGGACTGAACACGCGGAAGTTCCCGGGGTTCGCGGCGAGGACGTCGCGGATGAACCGGCCTTGGACCCGGGTGGCCTCGGCGTCTACGGAACCGGGCCGGGGAACGGCGACCGCATGCCGGCGGAAGTCCGGCAGGACGAGGTCCCGCAGCAGCAGGCCACCGTTCGCGTTGGGGTTGGCTCCCATCCGGCGATTTCCCGTGGGAGCAAGCCGGGCGATCTCCTCCCGAAGGCTTCCGTTTCCGTCGAAGAGTTCCGCAGGACGATAGCTCCGCATCCAGTCCTCCAGCGCCCGCAGGTGCCCCGGGCGTGCCATGTCGGACAACGGCACCTGATGGGATCGCTGCGTCCCCTCGACCGCGATGCCGTCGACGACCGCCGGCCCGGTCCAACCCTTGGGGGTGACGAGCACGATCATCGGCCAGCGTGGACGGGTTCGGAACCCATCCTGCCGGGCGGCCCTCTGGATCCCGGAGATCTCGTCCAGGACGGCGTCGAGGGTGGAGGCCATCTGCGCATGGACGTCCATGGGGTCGTGGCCCTCGACGAAATGGGGTTGGTGCCCGAGGCCGCGCAGGAGTTCGACGAGCTCGGGCCGGGGGATCCGGGCGAGGACGGTTGGTCCGGCGATCTTGTAGCCGTTGAGGTGGAGGATCGGAAGGACGGCCCCGTCGCGTGCCGGATTGAGGAACTTGTTGGAATGCCAGCTGGTGGCCAGCGGACCCGTCTCGGCCTCGCCGTCCCCCACCACGCAGGCGACCAGCAGGCCGGGGTTGTCGAACGCGGCCCCGTAGGCGTGCGAGAGGCAGTATCCGAGTTCGCCACCCTCGTGGATGGAGCCCGGCGTCTCGGGGGAGACGTGGCTGGGGATGCCGCCCGGGAAGGAGAACTGGCGGAAGAGGCGTCGGAGTCCCTCCTCGTCTCCGGTGATCTCGGGATACACCTCGCCGTAGCTGCCCTCGAGGTAGGCATTCGCGATGATCGCCGGCCCGCCATGTCCGGGACCGGTCACGTTGAGGATATCCAGATCCCGCTCGCGGATGACCCGGTTGAGGTGGGCGTAGACGAGGTTCAGTCCCGGGGTCGTCCCCCAATGGCCGAGCAGGCGCGGCTTGAGGTGTCCGGGTTCCAGCGGACGGCGCAGCAGCGGGTTGTCCAGGAGGTAGATCTGGCCGACGGAAAGGTAGTTGGCGGCGCGCCA
>JAIXUV010000100.1 GCA_027483345.1 Verrucomicrobiales bacterium
ATCCAATGGTGCCTGGATTCGGTGGAGCAGTGCTGGAGCCAGAAGCAGCGGATCTTCCGCGGCGAGGAGCGGGAGCGCGCGGTCGCGGCCTACGACCACGCCCGGACCGAGTACCGTCGACGACTCATGGAATCGGCCGAGTAGGCTGGCCTGCTCCGAACTGGATGTTCTGAAAACGAACGGACCAACACGCCCCGGTACGCCGTCCTCAACGGCGTACCGGGGCGTTCGATGCGCCAGTCGATGCGCCGGTCGGAGAGCGGGGGGCGGGGCCTAGCCGTCGCGGTGCGTTGGTGGACGGCAGGGAGTTCGTCTTGCCACCAGGCCCGGTCGGCGCACGCAGCTTCAGGTCGAGCGGCGCGACCGAGTCTTCGCTGGGCGTCACTGCCACGTCGCGGCCGATCCAATACGGCAGCAACAGGTCGACCCCAGGGTGCATCACCGGTTCGTCCTTCCCTCCCTGCAACAGGGTGCCGGACTCGGCCCATTGGAACGGGAACACCGGCCGTTTCCCCAGCGGTTGGGCGTAGCGGGCGTGGGTGCGTCCATCCGCCTCGATCCGCTCCACCGTCGTGTCCCCGCTCAGATCGCGCGCGGCCGACCACCTCGGAGGATTGGGATACTCGTAGAGGACACCCTGGATGACCGACCGCGCAGTGGAATCCACGGGAATACGCTCGAAGGCGCTGAGGAAGGCCACCGCCGGCCAGGGATTCAGACCCGAACTCGTCCGCTGCCACATCTTGGTGATCCGGTCCTGGATGGCGATGCGCCGGGACTGGTTGGTCTCGTTGCGGTTCAACGCGAGGATGTTCACCAGGCGGGAGAAGGCCGGCCGGATCTCGCCATAGCGAGGGAAGCCGGTCTCGGGCACTTCCGCATCCTCCCGAAGCCGGATGAGTTCGGCGACCTGGTGGTCGTACTTCTCGGCGTAGGCCCTCGGATGGACCGTCGCCGCGGTCCGCAGCCAGGCCGTCACCAGCATCGGATCGGCGAAGGTCACGTTGCCCTTGCCGTCGTCGAGGCGCCACCCATCCGTCTCCATGCGGCCCACCACCTCGACGACGAGGTTGCTGATCTGCCCCCGCATCTTGGCGTCGCGAAGGTAGAACCAGGCGGTGGCAAGTCCCAGATTCACCGCCGCGTAGTCGTCGCGGTTCGGTCCACCCAGCCAGACCAGGTTCGCCTGGTCCCCTTCACCCCGGAAGGCGAGGCGGCCGTAGCCCGGACGCTTCGGATCCTCCCCTCCAAACCGGCTGTAGACCGGCTTGTAGAGGTCGTCCGCGGCCCGCCCGGCAAACCGGGGAATGACTCCGGGACGTCCAGTGGACCGTGCCGCCCGCGTGAGACCCTCCAACACGAGGCGCACGTCGCCGAGACTCCGGGATTCATGGAGGACGGCCCAACGGTAGGAACAGGCCGTGAGATAAAGTCCGGTCCAGGCAGCGCTGTTTTCCAACGCCTCGAAGGAGATGGGCTCCGGGGAATTGGTGGATGCAAAGCGCAGGCTCACCACCATCCCGCCAGGCAGGTGCCTCTCGCGGAGACGTTCGTCGTAGGCTTCCGCCTTCTTCCGCAGCTCGAGGAGCTGGTTCGTGGTCAGGTCGGTCCAACGTCCGGAAAAACGCTCGCGGGCGATCCCGGTGAGCACCCGCTCCTGGGACGTCGTGAGCTGGCCCGCCCACGCCGTGGCCGAGAGCCCGAGCAGGATCCAGAGGAGTCGGCGAAGCATCGGTCGCAGGATCGGAACGCGCCCGGCACAGGGCAAGGGTTTTGCCGGTCCGGGGCGCGCGCCGCTCATCGTGACGCCGCCCCTTCCGACCGGACCCAGACGGCATGGCGGGTCGGCTTGCCCTCGGCGTTGAACTGGGTCTCGAAGTCCGTCTTCACCTCCAGCAGGTCCGCGGGTTCCACACCCCGGACGAATCCCGCGGCCGCATCCAGCACCGTGGTCATCTGCTCGAAATAGTCCGCGTCGTCGGTCCGGCAGAACAGGCTGCCGCCGGGGGCCAATGCCCGGGCCGCGAGCACGGCAAAGACGTCGTTGACCAGGCGCCGGCGCAGATGCCGCTTCTTGGGCCACGGATCCGGGAAGTAGACGTGGATCGCCGACAGCGAGCCGGGCGGGATCATCCATTCCAGCAGGTAGGTCGCCTCCAGACGCAGGCCGCGGATGTTCCGCAGGCCAAGCCGCGGGGCCTTGCGCTCGATCTTCCGGAGCCGCCCCAGGAGCCGCTCCACCGCCAGGAAGTTCACCTCGGGCCGACGTCCCGCGTACTGCAGCAGGAACGATCCGTCGCCGGATCCCAACTCCAGTTCCACCGGACGGTCGTTGCCGAAGAGGGACGGGAAATCGAACCGGCGGAGGATGTCCGGGCGGATCAGCAGGGACTCGGATGGGACGACGGAGGCCATGAACGTCGGGAACAGTAGGTCCGAGCAGGACGGAAGGGAACCCGCGAGACGGCCACGGGTCGGCGGCGCAGAGGAAGGAACCGGCGTGGCTCCGGTTGCCAAGGGCCCCTTCGCACGGGATGTTCCCCGCACCATGCTGCGAACCGTCCTCCGGATCCTGGCCTTGATCCCGTTCCTCGGCTGCCTGCCGCACGCGGCCGCGGCGACGCCGTCGGAGTGGCCGATGTTCCGGGGCGATCCCGCGCTGACCGGCCGCACCGAGGCCAAGGTGCCGTCCACGCCGAACCTCGCCTGGAAGTTCCAGACCGGCGGACCCGTCGCCTCCTCCGCGGCGATCCTCGGCGACCGCGTGTTCATCGGTTCCGCCGACTCCAATGTCGTCTGCCTGTCCCTCGTCGACGGCCGGAAGCTGTGGTCGTTCCGCGCCTCGGGACCGATCGAGGCCTCGCCGCTGGTCCTCGACGGACGCGTGTTCATCGGGGACGTGAACACCAACTTCTACTGTCTCGACGCCACGACGGGATCCCCGGTCTGGAGCCGGGGCTTCGACGACAAGATCAAGAGCAGCGCCACCTGGATCGCGGCCCCGGACGGCAAGTCGCGCAACGTGCTGGTCGGCGGCTACGACTTCCGGCTCTACAGCTTCGACGCGGCCACCGGGCGTTCGAACTGGGTCTACGAGACCGGCAACTACATCAACGGCTCCGCGGCGGTGTCGGGCGGCCTGACCGCGTTCGGCGGCTGCGACGCCCTGATCCACGTGGTCGACGTGGTCAACGGCAAGAAGCTCCGCGAGGTCGAGGCCGGCGCCTACATCGCCGCTTCGGGCGCCATGTCCGGCGGACGCCTCTACGTCGGCCACTATGAGAACGAGCTGCTCTGCGTCGACGTGGAGAAGGGCGCGGTCGTGTGGCGCTACCGCGACCGGGCGTTCCCGTTCATGTCCTCGCCGGCGCTGACCGCGGACCGGGTTCTGGTCGGCAGCCGCGACAAACGGCTGCACTGCGTGAACCGCGAGGACGGCAAGGCGGTTTGGACCTTCCAGACCCGTGGCAAGGTCGAGAGCTCGCCGGTGGTCGCCGGCGAACACGTCGTGGTGGGCAGCGACGACGGACGCCTCTACGTGGTTTCGCTGAAGGACGGCAAGGAACTGTGGAACCACGAGATCGGCCAACCGATCCAGAGTTCCCCCGCCGTGGTGGACGGACACATCGTCGTGGGTTGCGACGACGGCTTCGTGTACTGCTTCGCGGCGAAGCGGTGAGGAGCCCTTTAGCGGAGACACGGAGGCCAAGGCGGGCCGGCCGAGGATCCCCTCGGCTACGGCCCAGACCTCCTCGACCTCCGTGCCTTCGTGGCCATCCGGCCTTACGGCTCCCGGCGGCGCAGGCGGAAGAAGCGTTGGGCCGCGTCGGCGGGCACTTCGAGCGACAGCACGTTGGTCCCCACGGGCTGCCACGCCCGGAAGTCGTCCGAGGATTCCAAGAAGTCCGGGGACTCCTGGAATCCCAGCCCGGCTTC
>JAIXUV010000271.1 GCA_027483345.1 Verrucomicrobiales bacterium
CGTCACCCGGGTCGCCGTGCGGAACCAGCGCACCCGATGGGGATCCTGTTCGCCGCGCGGCGTCGTCTCGCTCAACTGGCGACTCGTGCAGGTGCCGGAAGCGGTCCGGGACTACGTGATCCTCCACGAGCTGGCCCACCGACGTCACATGAACCACTCGGAACGGTTCTGGGACGAGGTCCGCCGTCTCTGCCCCGATTTCGAGGTCTCGGAACGTTGGCTCCGCGAGAACTCCCGCATCGTGCTCTGAGCCGGCCGTGGCGTTCGGCCATTCGGATCGGACGCTCACGCCAAGGCGCAGAGCCGCAGTGGAACGGAAAAGGGCCCTCAGGTGCTCGGGTGGAAGTGGGGACCACCTCCGAGCAGCTTCCGATCCGAGGGAGGTTGAGGAAGCCGACGGTCTGCTCTGCGCGGCCTCCGCGCCTCCGCGTGACCCTTCCCACGAAGAGCGGCAGGAGCACGAAGCCGAGGCCGCTTCTTCGCGTCAGCCACTTCTACGCCCTTCCCCGACGTCGCCGATTCAGGCGAGGGACGCGACCACGCGCTCGATGATAGCCATGCCTTCCTCGGCCTGGGACCTCGGCAGGTTCAAGGCCGGCAGGAGCCGCACGATCTGGTTCCCGCTGGGGATCGTGAGGACTCCGGCTTCATGCAGGCGGTTCACGAAGACGAGGCTCGGGGCCTTGTCCGCGGCGGCGAAGGCACGGACCTGCGACGCTTCGCCGAGTTCGATGCCCAGCATGAAGCCCAGTCCGCGGGCTCCCTTCACCACGCCCGGATGGCGGAGGGCGAGTTCCCCGATGGCCGACCGCAGGTACTCGCCGGTCTGGCGGACGTTGTCGGCAAGGCGGTCCCGTTCGATCACCTCGAGGATTTTCAGCGCCACCGCACAACCCAGCGGCGTTCCGCCGAAGGTGGTGCCGTGGGTCCCGGGGCCGAGGATGTCGCAGAGCTTCACGCCATGGACCTCCTCCCGCAGCCAGAACGCGCCGATCGGGAATCCGCCGCCGAGGGACTTGGCCATGGAGACGCCGTCCGGGACGAATGCCTCGCCTCCCGGCACGCTTTCGAGCACCCGCTGGAAGCTCTGGAAGCGGCCGGAGCGGAAATGCCCGCATTGGACGGCGTCGACGAGCAGCAGGAGGCGCTTCTCGTCGCAGAGCCGGCGCAGGCCCAGGAGGTACTCCGCGCTGGCGGGCGTAATGCCGCCCTCGCCCTGGATGCCTTCGATGAGGATGGCCACGGTCGCCGGCGAGAGGGCCTCGCGGGCGGCGTCGAGGTCGTTGAACGGGATGTGCCGGAACCCGGGCACCATCGGTTCGAAGCCCTTCTTCACCTTGTCCTGCCCCGTGGCGGAGATGCCGCCGAGCGTGCGTCCATGGAAGGAGTTCACCGCGGTGAGGATCTCGAAGCGTCCCTCGTCGTGGCCGAACTTGCGCGCGGCCTTGTAGAGTCCCTCGTTCGCCTCCGCGCCGGAGTTGCAGAAGAAGACCTTTCCGGGCGCGATGCGGCGGCTGAGTTCGTAGGCCAACCGCCCCTGGGGCTCGTTGTAGTAGAGGTTGGACACATGCACGAGGCGGCGTGACTGCTCCACCAGCGTCTCGGTGATCTCGGGATGCGCGTGTCCGAGGCTGCAGACGGCGATGCCGCCGCCGAGGTCGAGGTAGCGCTTGCCGCTGACGTCCCAGACCTGGCTGCCCGCGCCGTGGCTCAGGGCGAGGTCGAAGCGTCCGTAGCTCGGCACCACATGGCGCTGGAACAGCTCACGGACCTCGGCGTGCCGGTTCTGGAGGATCGGGGGCGGCGTGGGGACCAGTTCTTTCATCTCGTCGGACGCGCGTTATGCGTGCGTCCGCGCGGAACGCAAAGCAATTCGCGGCACGGCCGGCCCGTCAGACGAAACGCACCGTCAACACCGGCGGGAACCGCACCGGCAGCGGCATCCATCCGTCGCCGCCGTCCTCGGAGACCCACACGCCGCCGCTCGTCGATCCGACCGCCACGCGGTTGCCCGTGGCGTCGGTGTCGATCCCGTGCCGGTAGACGAGATCGTACGCCTCGTCGAGCGGCAGGCCGCGGGTCAACGTCTCGAATCCCTTGCCGCCGTCCCGGGTTCGCGTGAGGACGAAGCGGCCGGCCTTCGGGATGCGGCAGACATCCGCCTCCGCCGGCGCGAAGAGCGCGGTCTCGGGATCGATCGGATGCGCCGCCACGGCGAAGCCGAATCCGGAAGGCTCGGGCGGTGGCACCGCCTTCCAGGACCTTCCGTCGTTGGTCGAACGGAAGATCCCGTTGTGATGCTGGCACCAGAGCACGTCCGGCTCGGCGAGGCAGCGGGAGATCCGATGCGGATCCTGGGTGTCGGGATCGTCGGCCTGGTCTGGCGGGAGATAGGCGGCGCGCATCCCGTCCGAGCGGTTGGCCCAGGTCGCTCCGTCGTCCTCACTGACCCAATACCCGCCGCAGGACACTCCCACGCCCAGATGGGTCGGATCCCGTGGATCCACGAGGATGCTGTGGATGCCGGGGTAGTCGTATCCGCCGCCGAACCACTTCGCGCGTTCCGGCCTGTTCCAGAGGCCGGTGACCAGCGACCAGCTGTCGCCATGGTCGTCCGACTTGAAAAGGCCACCCGGGACCGTCCCGCACCAGAGCCTTCCTGTTTGGCCGTCGCCACCGGCTTCCAGGCACCAGGCCAGTTCCACGGACCACGGGATCGTCACACCCCGCATCGGGCAGCGGATATCGGGTGCGTCCGCCGGCTTCGGCGGGAACGCCGGGGAGGCGATCTCCTTCCAGGTGCGGCCGGAGTCGGCGCTCCGATGCAGCTTCGTGCCGAAATGGCCGTGGTGGACCACGGCGTACCACGCGCCGTCGCGGGGATCGGTGAGCACCGCCGGGACCTGCAGTCCGGGGAAGTGCGGCGGGAGCGACCGCCAGCCGTGGACGGTGCGTTCGACGACGAAGAGCCCCTTGCGGGTGCCGAGGAGGAAGCGGTGTTGCATGGGTTTGCTGGGTTTGGATCAGCCGCCGGAAAGGGCCTGGAGAAGGTGGACTTCGGAACCGCCCGGAACCGCGACCTGCTGGTGCTCGCGGTCGGTCAGGGCCTGGCCGTCGAGGAACACCGCGACGTGCTTCCGGATGCGGCCTTGGTCGTCGACGACGTAGGACCTAAGACGCGGTTCGCTTCGGAACAGGGCGTCCAGCACCTGCCGCAGCGATCCGGGAGCCACCTGCCACGGGCCTTCGAAGCCTTCGCGCTGCAGGTGATGGGTGACATGGACGGTGACCATGTGGGACTGGATGCCAGTCCCACACATCGGACGCCGGCAATCAAGACCGGCTTGAGGCGCAGTCTGGGAGAAAAGGCCCTCGCGCAAAACCCCAACTCCGCGGGGAAAATGGCGGGGAACCGACGGGGCTCACGCTGCCTTCTTCCGACGATCGCGGACACGCCGGCAGAGATCGGCGGCGGCTCCCGGCCATTCCGGAAACCGGAACCGGAAGCCGGCTTCGAGAAGCCGGCCGGGGACCACACGGCGGCTCTTCAGTACCAGCTCGCTTTCCGTTCGCAGGAAAAAAGCCCCGATCTCCAGCATCCAGCGCGTGGCCGGCAGGCCGACCGACCGACCCCATGCCTTCCGGAGGGATCCCATGAAATCGCGATAGGGAAGGGGTTCCGGGGCGGCGAGGTTCACCGGCCCCTCGATCTCCGGATGGGCCATCAGGAATTCCAGCGCGGCGAGGAAGTCGGCATCGTGGATCCAGGAGACGTATTGGCGTCCTCCGTCCACCGGCCCACCCAGACCCCAACGGACCAGCCGCAGGAGCGCATCGAAGACGCCTCCCCGATCCGGGGTCATCACCATCGCGGTGCGCAGGATGACCTGGCGAGTGCCGGGTGTGGGCGAATCGAGGGCTGCCTTCTCCCAGCGTTCGGCGACCGAATGGCTGAATCGCCAGGTGTCCGGAGCCCCGACTTCCCCGCCGCCGAGGAGCCCGTGGGCCTCGTCGTTGGGGGCGTCGAAGCGGTGGGCGTAAATCGTCGCGGTGCCCATCTGCAGCCACAGCGTCGGTGGTCGCCGTGCGGCTGCGATGGCGGTGGCCACCGCCCGTACGGATTCGACCCGCGAGCGCAGGATCTCGTCGCGGTTCCGGCTTCCGTAGCGGCAGTTGACGCTGCGTCCGGCGAGGTTGAGCACGACGTCCGCGCCTTCCAGCTCGGACGCCCATCCGCCAACCGACCGGGCGTCCCAAGGAACCGTCTTCCACGCCGCCGGACGGGGCGTCCTCGACAGGACGACCACCTCGTGACCCGAGGCGTGAAAGTGCCGGGCGGTGGCCGTTCCGATCTGCCCGGTGCCGCCGGCGATGACGATCTTCATTGGATGGTGACGTTTGCCCGATCCCGGCCAGCGGTGGCGAACGCTCCGGCGCGCATCCACCGGACTCCAGTGGGTTCCATCCGGACGGCGCTGTCCACGCTCCACTCGCTGTCGCTGAGTTGTCGCTCGAACCATCGGCATCGGAGATGACGGACCTCCAGGGGTTGCACCTGGAAGCGCTCGACGGCCATGTGCATCGCCTCGACGCGGTCGCCGATCCTATTTGCGGACCAGCCGACGGCCCCGGCCTCAAGGAAGCTTCGGAGAGTTTCCATGGAGCGAAACACGGAATCGGCGGGAACCCGGTCGGCGGTGCGGGTCGCGAGGTCCACGTCGGCTTCCGAGTCCGGTGTGCGCAGATCCAAGTTCCACGCGTCGCCGGTTTCCCGGGCGTCGAAAAGGCCGTGGTTCATCGGCCCGGGGACGACCCGGCCGCTCGTCCAGGCGGCCAACCCCAGGCTGGTTTCCCGTCGGAAGATGTGGACGCCGGTGCGGATCTGGCCGGCTTCGGTCCACTCGACGGCGATCCGATGGGCGAGATTGTCCATCGCAAGCCCGGTCCAACGTGGCCAGCCCGCCAGGCGGACCTCTTCCAGGCGAATCCAACACAGCCCGAAGATCGCCTGCCCTTCCACGATCTGCGGCCGCAAGGGCGCCGGCAGAAGGTGTGCGAGGTTCCCGGGGCGGGTTCGGCAATTCACCAGGATCCTCCGGGCGACGTGGCCTTCGAGCCTGGGAACGGAAGGATTCATGGCATCTCCAGGAAGGGGATGGTCACCGTATGGCGACGGTTCACATTCCGTGGGGCCACCTCGCACAGATCGCCAAGACAGAAGCGGTTGCGGGCGACCCAGCGGTAGATTCGGTTCGACACCCAATGGATGCCCGGAGCCGAAATCAGGACGCCGGCGATCCAGAGCCAGGGAACCTGCCGGCACATCCAGGCGATCGCGTCGATCCCGCCGAGGAAGGATCCGCCCCGTCGGCGCAGGCGCATCTCCTTGGGGAACCCATCCTCATCGATTCGGAGAAGCTGGCGGACCCGGACCTCACGCATTCCGTGGAAGCGGATCCCGCGCGGTCCGAAAACCGATGTCCAGCGGCCCACCGCCGCGCAGCACAGCGGACAGCGATCGTCGTAGTAGACCTCCGCCAGCGGCATCTCGTTTGTGGTATCCGTATTTTCTGTCATGGCTGAAATGTCCTTTTAAAAAAAGGGGTTTGGGAAGGGGTGGGGATCAGTCCCCGGTGAGGCCGAGGAGTTTGCGGGCCTTTTCCGCCAGGCCGAAGAAGCGGGTGAGAACGGAAGTGGGCCAACCGCGGAAGGTCGCATACCATCCGGTGGTGGTGGCCAAGAAGCCTTGCATCTCGCGCAACCGATCGCGGGTGTAGGTGCTGGTGGCGGGATCCTTGTCGGCCTCGGCGATGCATTCCCGGATCACGGAGAGCGTCGGATCCACCTCCCGGCGTTTCCGTTCCTCGATCACGATCCGGAACATCTCCCAGACGTCCTTGAGGCTTTCGAAGTGGTCCCTCCGGTCGCCCGGCAGGTGGACCATTCGGACGATGCCCCAGCCCTGCAGTTCCTTGAGGCTGGTGCTCACGTTCGAGCGCGCCACACCCAGGGTCTCCTGGATCTGCTCGGCATGCAGCGGCTCCGGCGCCAGGAACAGGAGCGCATGCACCTGGGCGACCGTGCGGTTGATGCCCCACCGGGTTCCCATCTCCCCCCAGTGCAGCACAAACCGCTTCTCCGCTGCGGTCAACTGGCTCAAGGCGCTCATTTCTGTACAGACAGAAACAAAAGATTACCTCTGAGTCAAGGTGTGGAACTCAGCGAGTGGCGGACGGCGTGGCGGCTGGTTGGTCGGACCAAAGGTTTCGGAGAAGCTCGATGCGGCGGCGGTTGACGCCGAGGTCGGAGTGCCCCGTACGCGAGGCCGATCGGACATGGATCACCCCGGAGGCCGGATCGGCGAGGAACTCGACGTCGTCGACGAACCGGAAGATCCGCGAGCGGAACTCGAACCGGAGGTAGTCAGGCCGTTGATCGACGAGGACCGTACGGGGTTGGGCGAGCACGAGTTGCCGGAGCCGTTCGAGGGCGGGCCCGGCTGGGCCGGTGAGTGGCAGTGGGGCGATGGCGGCCTGCGGTGCGGTGTCCTGGCTGCAGACGCAATTGGGTGAGGTCGGGCAGACTGGAAGGCGGTTGCCGACGGGTCCGGAGGTGGCTGGGGAGCTCATGCAGGAGGCGATGCCGAGGCACACCGCCAGCAGGACGGGGATGAAAAGAAGAAGCCGGCGGCGGTTCACGGAGTCATCCGTAGCACTTCGCCGCCGGCTTGCATCCGGCAAATCGACCGGATCGGTCAGGCCTTGTCCTGGATCAGCTCACGCCGGGCGCCGCCCAACAGGCGTTCCACGAAGTTCGTGGTGTAGTTGCCGCGGCGGAAATCGGGATCCTGCAGGATCGCCATCTCGAACGGGATGGTGGTCTTGATGCCCGTGATCATGAACTCGCCGAGGGCGCGGGTCATCTTGTTCAGGGCGTCGGTCCGGTCGCGGCCGATCGCGATCAGCTTGCCGACCATGGAGTCGTAGTAGGGCGGGATCGTGTAGCCGCCGTAGGCGTGGGAATCCAGGCGGATGCCACCGCCCCCGGGCGGGTAGTAGATCTCGATCCGGCCGGGGCTGGGACGGAAGTCGTTGAACGGATCCTCGGCGTTGATCCGGCACTCGATGGCGTGCCCACGGAAGGTCACGTCGCTCTGGCTCAGGGTCAGCTTCTCGCCGGAGGCGATGAGGATCTGCTGCTTCACCAGGTCCACGCCGGTCACCTCCTCGGTGATCGGGTGCTCGACCTGGATGCGCTTGTTGACCTCGAGGAAGTAGAAGTTGCCCGTGTCGTCGACGATGAACTCGACGGTTCCGGCGTTGGTGTAGCCGGCCATCTCGGCGATGCGCAGCGCGGCCTTGCCCATCTTCTTGCGCAGGTCCTTGAGGTCCTTACGGTCGAGCAGCGGGGACGGGGTCTCCTCGATCAGCTTCTGGTTGCGACGCTGGATCGAGCAGTCGCGCTCACCGAGGTGGATGATGTTCCCACGGTTGTCGCCGAGGATCTGGAACTCGATGTGGTGGGGGTTCTCGATGAACTTCTCGATGTACACCCCGGAGTTGCCGAAGGCCTTTTCCGCCTCGGAGCGGGCGGTGTGGTAGCCCTTGATCAGGGAGATGTCGTTGTGGGCGGCGCGCATGCCACGGCCGCCACCGCCGGCGATCGCCTTGATCATCACCGGATATCCGATGCGCTTGGCCACGGCCAAGGCCTCCTGTTCGGACTCGACCAGACCTTCGGAGCCAGGCGGCGTCGGGACACCGGCCTTCTTGGCCAGGTTGCGCGAGCTGGACTTGTCGTGCAGCGCGTTCATGGCCGCCGAACGCGGCCCGATGAACCGGATGTTGCAGCTCTCACAGACGTCCGCGAAGTGCGCGTTCTCGCTGAGGAAGCCGTAGCCCGGGTGGATCGCGTCGACGTCGGTGATCTCCGCCGCGGAGATCAGCCGGTCGATCCGCAGGTAGCTGTCGGTCGACGGTCCGTCGCCGATGCAGACGGCCTCGTCGGCCACCTGCACGTGCATCGAGTTGGCGTCCGCCTTGGAATAGACGGCCACCGTCTTGATGTTGAGCTCCCGGCACGCACGGATGATCCGCATGGCGATCTCGCCGCGGTTCGCGATCAGGATTTTTTCGAACATGTGTGGGAAAGGGTCGGACGTCCGGACGGCGACACGGGGATCTCCCGCAAGGCCGCTTCGGACGGATTTCCGGCCGGAAGACCGGTCAGAGAGGACGGATCTTAAACAAAGTCTGGCCGAACTCCACCGGTTTGCCGTTCTCGGCCACGATCGCCGTGATCACGCCACGGGTCTCGGCCTTGATCTCGTTCATCACCTTCATCGCCTCGATGATGCAGACCACCGTGTCGGGACCGACCTCGCTGCCGACGTCCACGTAGGGGGCGGCGTCCGGGGAAGGGGTGCGGTAGAACGTGCCGATCATCGGGCTCTTGATCTCGGCGTCACCGGATCCGGGAGCCAAGGCGGGAGCGGAAGCCGAGGCCGTGGCCGCCGCGGAGGCCTGTCGGGACAAGGCGGCGAAGGCGGTCAGCTCCGGATCGTCCACCGGCGTCACCGCCGGCCCGACCACATGCCCGATGGGGCGCTTGAGCTTGATCTTGAATTCCTTCTCCTCGAGTTCGAACTCCGAGAGGGAGTTCTTCTTCATCAGGTCGATGATCGCCTTGATCTCTTTCAGGTCCACGGTGCGGTTTCTTTCAGCAAGCACCCCCACGGGCGGGCGCTTTCGGATTCGTTGGGGAAATCGGCCTTCGGGCGGTTCGGAAGTCGCGCCGGAACCAAAGGCCTTCGTTCGGCGGAAACTAGGGATGTGTCGGGAAACGCGTCAAGAACCACTTCTGACCCAGTTTGGCGTCAAACAGGGCAAAATGACGGGTTTACGCCGATCTTTTAACGTTCACGGCCGCTTCCAGGGCCAGAATATAGGAGAAAGCGCCGAAGCCACTGACCTGCCCGACGCACACCGCGGCGATGAGGGACCGGTGCCGGAACTCCTCGCGCGCATGGATGTTGGACAGGTGCAGTTCCACGACCGGCAGCCCGACGGAAGAGATGGCGTCCCTCAGCGCGACGCTGGTGTGGGTGTAGGCCGCAGCGTTCAGGGCGATCGCATCGAAACGGCTGCGGGCCTCCTGGATCCAGTCGACCAGCTGACCTTCGTGGTTGCTCTGCCGGAACTCGACGTCGACCCCAAGGATCGCCGCCCGGGTCCGCACCTGCGCCTCGATGTCGGCCAAGGTGGTGCGCCCGTAGATCTCCGGCTGGCGCGTGCCCAGCAGGTTCAGGTTCGGTCCGTTGAGGAACAGGATCTTCATCAGCGACGCGGAAACCCTACCCGGGTCGCCCCCGGACGGCCAGATGCGTTTCCGGGCCCCGGCGCCGACGTTCAGACAGCCGGGCGCCGGCCCACATTGATGCTCATCATGCCACCGAGCAGCTCGACCCGGCGCCGCTCGGCATAGCCCAGTTTCTTGAGCTCCCGGTCCACACCCTCCTGGGCCGGATAGGCCAGCAGCGAGTCGAGGATGTACCCGTGGGTGTCGGCGTCGCCGCAGAACCAGCGTCCGAACACCGGACAGATCCACCGCAGGTACTGGAAGTAGACCCATCGCCACGGAGCCCAGGACGGCTTGCCGAAGTCGAGCACCAGCAACCTCCCGCCGGGTCGCAGGACGCGGGTGAGCTCGCGCAGGCCCCCTTCGAAGTCCGCGAGGTTCCTGAGTCCGTAGCTGATGGTGACCACATCGAATCGGTTGTCCGGGAAGGGTAACTTCAGGGCGTCTCCTTGGAGGAACCGGGGCCGGGACTGGTTCCCCGGAAGCCGATCTGCCCGCCTGGCGGCGACATCCAGCATCGGTTGGCTGAAGTCGATCCCGGTGGCTTCGGCCCCGGCTTCGGCCAGACGGAAGGTGACGTCTCCCGTGCCGCAGCAGACGTCCAAAGCGGCCTCTCCCGGCCGGACTCCCGCCAGTCGGATCAAACGCGCCTTCCACAGCCGATGCAGGCCGAAGCTCTGAAGGTCGTTGATGAGGTCGTACCGCGGGGCCACCGCGGCGAAGAGGTCCACGACTTTGTCCGCACGTTCCTCGCCGGGTTGGAAATACTTGCTGGACATCGGTTTCTGTCGGTTCAGCGGCGGAGGCGGTGGAATTCCTCCGTGCGTTCCCGTGGGGACACCATGCGCCATCCGCGCGTGACCGCGAGTCCCTGCTGAGAGGCTTTCGTCAGTTCTTCGACCTTCTTGGCCAAGGAGGCCCGTTCCTTCTCCAGGTCGCGGACCCTGGTCTCCAGCCGGGCGAGGTTCTTCGCGACGGCTGGGGGAGGGGTGCTCGCGGAAGGCGCCGCCGCGGGCGGGTTCGCCGCCAGGGCCGCGGCCAGGCGCTTTTCCAGGTCGGACTTCTCCCGCAGGAAGCGTCCCCGCCACTCCTCGGCCTGCCGGACCGCCACGGTCAACGCGGCTTCCCGTTCCGCGCCTTCCTTCATCGCCGTGCGGAGGCGGTTGATTTCCGATTTCGCCGAAGCCAGGTCCGCCGCCGAAGCGCCACCCGGGGCCTGGGCGGAACCGTCGGCCCGGCCCAAGGCCTGCAGCTTCTCCTCGGCCGCCTTCAGCTCGGCCTGCATGGACTCCTTCTCCGCCCGTTCGGCGGCGAGGGTGGACTGGAGCGTCTTCAACGACTCGGCGTCGGAGGCCAGGCCACGGGTCAGTTCCTCGACGCGTCCTTGGAGGGACTTGTTGGCCATCTCGAGGTCGCTGCGGGCCTGCTTCTCCTTGTTCAGCGCCACCGCGATCAACTCCGCCTCGGCCGAGCTGCGGCTGGCGCTGAGCCTCGCCGCCGCGAGATCCGCCTCGAGCTTCTTGATGTTCAGGATTCCTTCCTCGGCGGAGCGCGCCTTGAGGTCCTCCACCTGCCGTTCCAAGGCGGACTTCTCGGCGGCGATCTGCTCGTTGCGACGCTTGGTCTCCTCCAGCTCGGTCTGCAGCTTGGACAGCTTCCCAGCCAGCTCGGCGACCTGGCGTCCCCGGTCGGTGTCGGTCTTCAATTCGCCCACCTGCTGCTTCAAGGCCGTGTTCTCGGTCTGCAGCGACTTCACCGTCACGTCCTGGAGCTTCTTGAGGCGGTCTTCGATTTCCTTCTTTTCCCGCTCGATCCGGCCGGCCGAACCCTGCTGTTCCAGCAGCTTGCGGTTGGCCTCGTTCAGGGCTTCGCGGGCCTCGTCGACTAGGACCTTCTCCACCAGGTTTCGGCGCTCGGCTTCCTGGGTCTCCAGCTGCTGGACCAGCACCTTGTTCGTCGACTGGAGCGACGTGATCTTCTCGATTGCCGCCTGGAATTCCCGGGGATCGACCGGGGCCGGTTGGGCGGTCAGGGCCTCCCGCAGCTTCGCCTCCAGCCGCTGCTTCTCGTCCGCCAACCGCCGGATCTGCCCGTTCAACTGCTCGAACTGCGCCAGGACCTCGCCGTTCGGGGCCAATTCGGCCGTGGCCGGGGCGGGGGCGTTGGTCGGGGCGGACGCGGTCGCGGCCGTGTTCGGGAGGTCCTTGAGGGAGGCCAGCTTCTCGGTGACGTAACGCAGACGGAAGTTCACGACGCGGTCGTTCCACCTCGGGAAGTTCTGCTGCAGCGCCAAGAGCCCGCGCCTCGCCTCGTTGTAGCCTTCGCGGGCATCGTTCAGGCGACCGGCCCCGCTGTTCGCGTCGGCCTGTTGGAGCAGGTTGTAGATCCGGATGTAGGCGTCATCCGCACCCTCTCCGCGGACCAGCAGGGCGCCCAGCGACAGCACGGCCAGGAATCGGAGAAATCGCGACATGAGGCCGGACGAGATAGGGCTTCCGGGCTCCGCTGGCAATCGGCCCTTGCCGGTCGCTTCCCATGCCCGGGCCCGCTCCGGTCGGAATCAGCGCGAACTGGTCCGACGGAACAGCCCGGAACGCCACTCCCGTTCCCCCTTCGACCGGACGCAGTTCCATCCGGCGTCGACATAGGCCTTCTCCACCGCGGCGAACTGGGTCTTCAGGATGCCCGCCAGCACCAGCGAGCCGTCCTCGGCCACCCGCGCCAGGATGCGGTCGCGCTCGGAGACCAGCAGGTCGTGGATGAGGTTGGCGCAGACGACGTCGTGGCGTACGGCCGCGCGGCGAGGGGCTTTCGTGATGTCCGCGAGCGCGGGTTGGACCGCTGCCGAGACGCCGTTGAGCGCCGCGTTCTCGACCGCGGTGCGGACGCAGTCGGGATCGAAGTCGAAGGCGGTGACCGGCGTGTAGCCCAGACGGGCGGCGGCGATGGCGAGGATCCCGGAGCCGGTTCCGATGTCGAGGAACGAGCGGACGGTTCCTTGCGGACGGTTCGCGGCCACCTGTTCGAGGCAGAACCGCGTCGTCGCATGCTGGCCGGTGCCGAAGCTCAATCCGGGATCGAGCACGACCACCGCCTGTCCCTTGCGGGGCCGACGGCGGCTCCACGTGGGTTTCACCAGCAACGAAGGCCCCACCTCGATCGGTCGGAAGTGCCGCTTCCAGGATTCGCTCCAGTCCTTGGCCGGTACCGAACGGATCCCGATGCGGGCCGGATCCACGTCCATGCCCGCCGCCGCCAGTTCCGCCAGCGATGCCCGGATCTCGCGCCGCGTCGACGCCAGCCGGGCAGGGGGGATTTCCGGATAGACGCTGACCGTCGAAAGCCCGGTGGCGGCGTCGGTGTAGATCGACGGCACCTGTCCGAAGCGGACCTCGAGCCAGGCGTGCACGGCGTCCTCCACCGAGGGCGGGACGGTCACCGAAACGTGTCGCAGCAGCGGATTCAATGGTCGCGCCATGGGGTGAAGTTCAGAAGTTGGATCTCCGTGCGGGGCCTGCCGGCCTTGATCTCGCCGACATCCAGCCAGGTCGTGGACGCGTAGCCGATCTCGACATGCTCGAACTTGGACAGCGGCAGATCGAGCAGGATCGCCAACGCCATGCGGATCACGCCGCCGTGGGCGAAGACGGCGACGGTCTGTCCGGGGGAATCGGAAAGGATGCGTTGCAGGCTCGCCGCGATCCGGGCGCGGAAGTCCTCCACGCGTTCGCCTTCGGGGATCGCATTGCGTTCCATGAGCTGGAGCCAGTCGAAGGCGGAGTGCCCGAACCGCTCCTGCACCTCGTCCCAACCGCAGCCGGTCCAGCCGCCGAAATCCACCTCGCGCAGGCCGTCGAGCAGGATCGGGGTGCCCTGGAACTGGGGTCGGAACGGGTCGAGGGTCAGCTGGACCCGTTGCATCGGGCTCGCGTAGACGGCGTCGAAGCGGTGCCGCAGCAGCCAGGCGGCGAGCGCCTGGGCCTGCGTCCGGCCCTTCGGGGAAAGCCCCATGTCGATGCGGCCGCCGAAGACGCGGTGGTACCGCTCCTCGACCTCGGCGTGCCGGCAGAGGAAGAGACGTGTCATGACGCGAGGGCCTGGGTCTGGGCCACGAGGAGCCGCTGGATCCCGGAGCGACCCAAGGCGAGCAGCGCGGCCAGTTCGGTGTCGGAGAAGGTCGCCTCCTCGCCCGCCGCCTGCAGCTCGATGAACTCGCCGCGGCTGTTCATCACCAGGTTCATGTCCACGGCCGCGTCCTTGTCCTCGACGTAGTTGAGGTCGAGGAGCGGACGTCCTTCGAACACCCCGACGCTCACCGCTGCGACGCCGGCGGTGAGCGGGGATTCGGTGATCTTCCCCTCGGCCTGTAGCTTCCGGAAGGCGAGGCCAAGCGCGACGTAGGCGCCGGTGATCGAGGCGGTGCGGGTGCCGCCGTCGGCCTGGAGGACGTCGCAGTCGATCCAAAGCGTCCGGGAACCGAGCTTTTCGAGGTCGATCACCGCCCGCAACGAGCGGCCGATCAGGCGTTGGATCTCCTGGGAACGTCCGTCGAGCTTCAGCTTGGAGATGTCGCGCGCCTTCCGGTCGAGGGTCGAGTAGGGGAGCATCGAGTACTCCGCCGAGATCCAGCCGCCGGTGACCTTCTGGTCCTTCATCCACTTGGGGACCGACTCGTCGACGGTCACGGCGCAGATCACGCGGGTGTTGCCCCATTCGACGAGGGTGGAGCCCGCCGCGTGGGGGGCGATGTGGTTCTGGAATCGGAGGGGACGCAGCTCATCGGGCCGGCGGCCATCCCCGCGGAGGAAGTCAGTCATGTGCCGGGCAAGCCTACGGACATCCGGCTGGCCGGCGCAATGCGGGGCGCAGCCCGACCGACCGTACCAGCCGGCCGCTGGGGGGAAGGTCGGGCATCGGAAACGCGGTTGCCAACCGACCCGCGTCCGGTGCCCAATGGTGTCAGCCTTTCGGGGCTGTGCGCCCGTAGCTCAGTTGGATAGAGCATCCGCCTTCTAAGCGGACGGTCGTGTGTTCGACTCACACCGGGCGCGCCATTCGTCTTCCCCATCCCGGCGATCCGGCGGTTGGCTCCGATTCGGTTCCGATCCACATGGACCCCCATCCGGTCGAATCCTGGCTCCGTCAACGCCTCCGGGAGGAATCCAATGCCCGGATCCTCCTCGGTTTCGGTGCCGTGGTCGGCGGTGGGCTTCTCCTCCTGGCCACCTTCTGGATTTCCTATGGGGCCATCTACCTGACTTCCGAAGTGGTCCTCGCCATTCCCGAGTTGTTGTTCGGTTTCCGTTGGAAGCCGTCGGCAAACTTCCTGATGTGGACGACCCGTGCGTTCACCGGGCTGCTCTTATGGTCCGCTTGGCGATCCGGGCGTCCGATGACCGACCTTTCCGAATGGGACGAGGATCCGTCGGCCTTGGGACAGACGATCGCCCGACTGGGTGTTGGATCAGCGGGCAGGGCCACACCCCTGCTCCTGCACTCCGGTATGGGCGCCCGCCTGCTCACCGATCTCCTGCTGTTCGCCCCGGGATGGGTGTTTCGCGGGTGGGAGCATCTTCGGGAGTGGTACCGGCTCCGGACCGCCGATCCCGGGCCGGCTGCGGAAATCCTGGTCGCCTTGCGTCTTTCCCCGGGGAAAACCGACTACGTCGACCTCGAAGCCCAATTTCCCAAGTCCGTGATCTCCGACGCGTTCCGTCTGCTTCGCTCGATCGAAGGGGTGGTGTTCCTCGAGCAGGGTCTCGTTCTGGGCGGCGCCCTCCGGACCGAGCTGGAGAACCTTCTTGGTTGATGTCCAATCGGTTGCGTCGCTTTCAGCGGGCTTGAGCGCCTCCTCGAAGCCTGCAAATCCCCGGTTCCCATGTGACTTTTGTTCCGGGAATGTCACAGTTTCCAAACTCACCCTCTGGAAATGCACGGAACCTGCTGCTTTTTGCGACCCCCGATGCTGGATGTCTCCCGACAGAGCCCCACTAGGACCCGTCTCGCCCAAAACTGGGCAACCGGCGCCCATGTGGTGGGGATCCGGGAGTTTGACGGACGATCGGGGCCGCATGCGGCTTGCGCGGGTACTGGCCTGCTTCGGGGCCGCTTCTTCCAGGATTGATTTCTCCATGACCTCCACATCGTTCCGGCTCCGTTGGCAACGGATGCTGTTGTCCCTGCTTCTCGTCGTGGCTCCGGTGCGTGCCGGCAGCCTCCTGCGGGAGGTGTTCGCGGAATTGGGCGGCGTCGGGATCGCCGACCTGACCAACAGCCCGTCCTTCCCGGCATCGCCGACCTTCACCGAGACCCTGACGTCGCTGTTCGAGGCGCCGACGGATGTCCTGGAGAACTACGGCCAGCGGCTGCGCGGCACCTTCACCGCGCCGGTGACCGGCAACTACAAGTTCTGGATCGCGAGCGACGACGCCGGGTCGTTGTACCTCAGCACCGACGCCAATCCGGCCAACCGCCGTCTGATCGCCTTCGTCTCGGAATGGACCGGCTCCCGGGAGTGGGCGAAGTTCCCTTCGCAGGAAAGCGAGGCCATCGCGCTGGTGGCGGGCCGGAGGTACTACATCGAGGCCCTGATGAAGGAGGGCGGCGGCGGCGACAACCTCGCGGTCCGCTGGCTTCGTCCGGACGGCCGTGACGAAGGTCCGATCCCCTTGGACAACTTCCTTGCCTGGGGTCTGAACCCGGAGCCGCCGCGCATCTCCCAGCAACCGGTTCCCGTCACCGTCCAGGAAGGGCGCTCAGCGACCTTCTCCGTGAACTACGACAACGCCGGTGTCGTGGATGTGTCCTGGTTGCGCAACGGGACTCCGATCCCGGACTCAACCGGCATCGTTCTGACCCTTCCGGTGGTCGCCTTGTCCGACGACGGTGCGCTCTTCAGGGCTTTCCTGACCAATTCGCTCGGGCGAACCAACTCCACCGAGGTCCGTCTCACGGTCACACGGGACTCCGTTCGGCCGGTCCTCGTCTCCGCCATCCCCGCCTCGGATTCCGAGGTCCAGCTGCAGTTCGACGAGCCGGTCCGCCCGCCTTCGGGCAACGCTTCGGCCTCCTTCTCCATCACGCCGTCGGTCCCCGTGCTCGGCGTGTCCCAGGATCCCGTCGATCCGCGTCGGCTGTTCCTCACCACCGGGCCGCGCACTGTCGGCCTGACCTATACGGTCTCCGTTTCCAACGTCCCCGACCGCGCGCAGACCCCGAACCTGGTCGCCGCGGGAACCACGGCGCAGTTCGCCGCACAGGCCGCGTCGCCGTTCGTGGTCGAGGCCGAGGATTTCAACTTCGGCAGCGGACAGACCCTGCCGGTCGCGAGCGTGATGCCCTACACCGGCGGAGCCTACTCCGGCCGTTTGGCCGTCCAGGGCATCGACTACGAACGTCCGGCCGATTCTTCCAGTCCCGTCTACCGCAACGACTCCCGGATCCCGATCAACGACAACCCCGACCTGAGCCGGGCCGACGGGGCTTGGTCGATGTCGGTGAACTTCAAGCTCGGATGGATCGGCGACGGCCAGTGGTACAATTACACCCGCACCGTCCCTCCGGGTCGCTATCAGGTCTTCGCCGCCATGAGCCACGGCGACACCTCCGAGGGCGCCATCCGCGGCTCCTTCCAGCGGGTGACCGGAACCGCCACCACCGCGACCCAGACGCTGGAGAACCTGGGCTCGTTCGTGGCGGCCGGCACCGGTGGCTGGGGCGTCAACGCCCTGGTGCCCCTCCGCGACGCGTCCGGTGCGATCCGCACACTCGGCCTCGGCGGCGTGACGACCTTCCGGATGAACCCCGCGAGCGGTGACTATGACTACCTGCTCTTCATGCCGGCCGCCCCTCCGCGCATCGTGGTCGCCCCACAGCCCCAGACCGTCTCCGAAGGCCGCGACGCGGTCTTCACCGTCAACACCGGCGATGCCGCCGTCTCGGGGATCCAGTGGACCAGCAATGCCGTCCCGATCCTCGGGGCCACCAACGCGACCCTGGTGATGAGCTCGGTCCCGGTCTCCGCCAACGGCGCCCGGATCCGGGTGGCCATCGCCAACGAGGTCGGAACCAGCCTCAGCACGCCCGTGACCCTCACGGTGGTTCCCGACACGCAACCGCCGGTCGTCCTCCGCGCCTTCAACACCGGCCTGACCAACCTCCTCGTGGAGTTCAGCGAACCGGTCTTCCTGCCCTCCGGTCCGGTCGGCTCCAGCTTCTCGATCGACGGCGGCGCCACGCTCCTCGCCGTCGAACAGGGCACTCTTTCCACCCAGATCCGGTTCACCGTCAGCGGCCTCACCTTCGGCCGCACCCATACGCTCACCTTGAACGAGGTGCGGGACCGTTCCGCCGCCGGCAACCGGGTCGCCGCCAACAGCCGTGCGTCGTTCATCGTCTCGGATCTCTCCCCCTTCAACCTCGGCGGCGATCCGGCCACCTCGGCCTCGGTGATCCAGGTCTCGGCGAACGGCTACGATGTCTCCGCGCGCGGTGGCGTGGTCGGTGCCGGCGCCGATTCCGGCGGTTTCGCGGCCCAACCGAGGACCGGCGACTTCGACCTCCGGGTCCGAGTCGAAGGACAGCGCCTCACCGACCCGTACCAGACCGCCGGTCTCGTGGCCCGGGTCGGCTATGCCTCCAACGCCGTGTTCGCAGGCGCCTTCGCCTCCTCGGCCGAGGCGGGCAGCTTCTTCGTCTCGCGCGCCGCCGCCGCCGGCGTCGCGGCCTACCAGGCGCCGCGCGGCGGCTACCCGGTCAACTATCCCCAGACCTGGCTCCGCCTCCGGCGCGTCGGGAACGTCCTGACCGGCTTCGGCTCCCGCGACGGCATCCGCTGGACCCAGTTGGGCACGATCACGTCGGTCCTCCCGTCGGAACTGGCCGTCGGCCTGGTGGTCGCCGGTCGGAGCGAAACCGAGTCCGCCTCAGCGCGCTTCCGCGACTTCGGGACCACCACCGGGGCCGTGGCCGAGTCCTACGTTCCGACCCGTGAGGGCCTAGGCTATTCCAGCCGCAAGACCAAGATCGTCTTCAGCGAGATCTTCTATCACCCGCCCGATTCCTGGGGCACGAACGGCGTCGAGTTCGTGGAGGTCCACAACGCCGGCGACGTTCCCGAGGACCTCTCGGGCTGGAGTCTCCACGGCGCCGTCTCCTACACCTTCCCGGCCGGATCCCGCCTCGGCGCGGGCGCCTTCGCGGTGGTGGCCGCCGACCCGGCCGCCCTGCGTGCACGGCACGGCCTCGAAACCGTCCTAGGTCCGTTCAACGGAAACCTCTCGAACCAGGGCGAGGCCTTGGAACTCCGGGATGAGATGGGGGCCCGGAAGCTCTTCGTGGAGTACGACACCGCCGGCGCCTGGCCGGTGTCGGCCGACGGGGCCGGCCACTCGCTCGTCCTCGTGAACCCCAGCTACGGCGAGAACGATCCTCGCGCCTGGGCCGCCAGCGCGTGGGTCGGCGGCAACCCGGGCGAGATGGATCCCGTGGTCGCCGTCGTCGGCGACGGTGTCGTCATCAACGAACTGCTCGCCCACACCGACCTGCCCCAGGTGGACTACGTGGAGCTCCACAATGCCCAGTCCCAGGCGGTGGACCTCTCCGGCGTGGTGGTGACCGACGACGCCTCCACCAACCGCTTCCGGTTCCCCGCCGGGACCACCATCCAGGGCTACGGCTTCCTCGCGCTCACGGAGACCCAACTCGGTTTCCGCCTCAGCTCCGCGGGCGAGAACGTCTTGCTGGTCAGCTCGAACGGGCTTCGCGTCCTGGATGCGGTGCGCTTCGGGGCCCAGGAGAACGGCGTGGCCTTCGGACGTTCCCCGGACGGTTCGCCCCGCTTCAGCCGCCTCGCCGCCACCACTCCCGGCGCCGCCAACGCCCCGCGTCGCGTCGAGGACGTCGTGATCAACGAGATCTTCTACAACCCGATCTCGCAGGACGACGCGGACGAGTTCATCGAGCTGCACAACCGCTCCGGCGCCCCCGTGGACCTCGGAGGCTGGCGGATCTCCGACGGCGTGGACTTCCGGTTCCCATCGGGCGCGACGATCCCCGCGGGCGGCTACGTGGTCGTGGCCTCGGACCGAGCACGGTTGCTGGCCAACCACCCGACGCTGTCGCCGGCCGCCGTCCACGGCGACTGGTCGGGCAGCCTTTCCAACGGCGGCGAACGCATCGCCCTCACCAAGTCCGACGTCGTGCTCTCCACCAACGAACTCGGTGAGGTCACCTCGGACACCATCCACATCGCCGTCTCCGAGGTGTCCTACCTCGACGGCGGCCGCTGGGGCAAATGGGCCGACGGCGGCGGGTCGTCGCTCGAGTTGGTCGATCCCCGGGCCGACACGCGTCTGGCCTCCAGTTGGGCGGATTCCGACGAGTCCGCGAAGGCGCCGTGGCAGGAGTTCACCGTGACACGCCCCCTGGCGTTCGGCGTCGTGACACCCGACCGCATCCACCTCGGAATGCTCGGGGCGGGCGAGTGCCTCGTGGACGACCTCGCGGTGAACGGTCCGACCGGCACCATGTTGCTCACCAACGGCGGATTCGAGACCGGGTCACTCCCGAACGCGACCGGTTGGGCCTACCTCGGCCACCACAGCCGTTCCCGAGTCGAGGCCGGCGCGGGATTCGGCGGTGGACGTGCCCTCCGCGTCATCGCCCCGGGCGACCTCGACACCGGACGCAACTGCATCCGCGGAACCCTCGCCGCGGGCCTCAACAACGGCATCACCGGGACCATCCGGGCCCGGGTCCGTTGGCAGGCGGGCTGGCCGGAGCTGCTCGTCCGCACCCTCGGTGGCGGACTCGAGCTCGCGGTGCGCATGAATGTGCCGAGGAACCTCGGAACCCCCGGCGCCGCCAATTCCCGCCGGATCGCCAACTCCGGTCCCTCGATCTGGAACGTCAGCCACCGTCCCGCGGTCCCAGACGCCAACCAGCCCGTGGTCGTCTCCGCCCGGGTCGAGGATCCCGACGGCGTCAGCTCGGTCGCACTCCAGTTCAGGGCCGGGGAGTCCGGCGCCTTCAGTTCCGTGGCGATGCGGGACGACGGCCTCGGCGGCGACCTGATCCGCGGCGACGGCCTGTGGTCCGGCACGCTGACCGGGCGTCCTGCCGGCACCCTCGTGCAGTTCCGCGTCGTGGCCTTCGATGCCGCCGGGGTCGCGATTTCTTCCACCTTCCCGTCGGGACCGGTCTTCGCCGGATCCCCGGCCGTGACCGAGGCGAACCTGCGCTGGGGCGATCCGGTGCCCTTCGGGACGTTCACCCACATCCATTCCTGGACCACGCCCACGGTGGACAACGCGCTCAACGCCGACGGTCTCGACAACACCTACCGCGACACGACGCTGGTCCACGGCAACCTCCGCGTGATCTACAACGCCGGCATCCGCCGCAAGGGCAGTCCCTTCACCGGCCAGGCCGACTTCGCGGTGACAGTCGCCGACGACGACCTCTTGCTCGGCGCCGCGAACCGAGTCTACGGGCTCACCGGCAACGGCGGCGAGGAGGCGACCCGCATGCGGACGCAGATCGCCAATTGGTTCGCGCGCCGGATGGAGCTTCCCTACCTCGAGAGCCACTACATCCGGTTCTTCCGCAACGGCGGCGCCCATGGCTCGGTCGGCGAGGACCTGGAACAGCCGTCCAACGACTATGCCGAAGGCTGGTTCCCGGACGGCGAGGCCGGTGATCTCCACAAGGTCGCCTTCTGGTTCGAGGTGCGGGACGACGGCGGCTTCGACGCCATCGGCGCCGACCTCGGCGACTACCGGAATCCCGACGGTTCCTTCAACGTCTCCCGCTACCGCTGGAACTGGCAGCCGCGTCCGAACGGCACCACCGCCAGCGACTTCACCAACTTCTTCGCCCTGATCTCGGCGGCGAACCTCCGGACGACCAACTACATCCCGTCGATCCTCAACATCGTCGACATGGACCAGTGGATGCGGACGTTCGCCTACGACGGCGCCATGGGGAACTGGGACACCTGGGGCACGGGCAACAGCCAGAACAAGTACGTGTATTACCAGCCCGGCGGGAGATGGAGGATCCTGCCTTGGGACATGGACTGGGTGCTCGGCGTCGGCGATGGGCCGAGCCGACGGCTGTTCGACGGCAACGACGGCAACGTGAACTTCATGTTCTCGATCCC
>JAIXUV010000089.1 GCA_027483345.1 Verrucomicrobiales bacterium
CCCCGGATCGATTCGGCGACACTGCGGGCGACACGGACGGCCCGGAACACGGACCGAAGGTCGCCGCCGTGCAGCACCCCGTCGGCCGTGGCCACCGCGAGCGAGGCGCCTTCCGCGACCGCCAGCCCGACATGGGCGGCTCCCAGGCCCGGTGCGTCGTTGAGCCCGTCTCCGAGGAACAGCGTCCGTCGTCCGGCAGCGGCCAGCTCCCGGAGCCGCGTCGCCTTCTCCATGGGGTCCTGGGCTCCCCACGATTCCAAGGGGGCATCCTGGCCGGCGACCTCGCGGGTGACCGCGGCGACCCGTGCCGCTTGGTCGCCGGAAAGGATCTCCACGGCGACGCCGATGCCACGCAGCTCCCGCACGGCTTCCGCGGCGGAGTCGCGGACCCGTTCGCGCACCGAGGCGATCGCCGCCGGCTTGTCGTCGTCCGAGACCCAGACGGTCGACGTCCCCGGCACGGCGCGGAGCCTGGCGAGGAGTGGGCCGGCGGCGGCGGAGTCGCCCCCACCGACGATCCATTCGGCGGTGCCGATCCGGATCCGTCGGGTGCCATCGCTCCCATCCTGGACGAGCGCCTCGACGCCGCGGGCCGGGACTGCGCGGAACGAGACGATCACGATGGACGGATCCTCCAGCGTGGTTTCGTCCCGGTGGAAGGCACGGGCCACGGGATGGCCGCTGCGTTGCTCGACGGCCTGGACGATCCGTAGCAGACGCAGTCGTTCCGTGGCGTCGCCAAGCGAGACGAAGTCCACCAGCGACATGCGGCCCTCGGTGAGCGTGCCGGTCTTGTCGAAGACCACGGTGTCGATCTCCGCCAAGCGCTCCACGACGGCGGCGTCGCGGACGGTGACGCCGTGGGCGGCGAGTTGGACGAGCGCCTGCCAGAGTCCGAGCGGCGTGGCCAGGCCCAACGCGCAAGGACAGGCCACGAGCAACACGGAGAGTCCGTGGAACAGGCCTTCCCGCCATTGTCCCTGGTAGGTCCACCAACCGAAGGTCCCCAGCGCGGTCAGGAGCACCAGGGGCAGGAACACGCCGGCGAGGCGGTCCGCCTGGGCCTGGGAACGGGTTCCGTCGAGCGTTCCCCGCGCCTGCTCGACGGACGCGAGGAGTTGGTCGATTCGTCGCGCGGTTCCGGAGGCGCTGGACTCCACGAGGAGCTCGGCATCCTCGGAGAAATCCCCGGCGTGGACCGCATCGCCCGGTCGGACCACCACCGGATCCGGTTCCCCGGTGAGCGGCGTGCCCCGGACGAAGGCCTCTCCAGCGAGGACACGTCCGTCGACCGGGATCACCTCCCCGGGCCGGATCCGGACCCGGTCTCCGGGCCGGATCGTCTCCACAGGCACGCTGCGGCCGTCTTCCAGCCGGGCGGTGCGGAAGGTGTCACCGAGGCTTCGGGTGCCGGCGAGGGCGCGGGACCGTGCGGCCGCGGTGAGGGCCTTTCCGCCGGTGTAGACGGTGAGCAGGACCGCGACGACTTCGTAGTAGACGGCCCCGACGCCGGAGAAGGTGGACCAGAGCGAGGCCCCGAATGCGCCGACGACGCCGGAGAGGAACAGCCATTCGACGCCGACCGTGCGTCGGCAGGCGCAATCCCAGCCGGCCCGGAAGAGTGGCCAGCCGAGGAGGACGGTGACGGCGAGCGCCGAGGCGATCAGGGCGCCGTGCAGGGCCCAACGCACGGAGCCCTCGGTCTCGGAGAGGTTCACCGTCAGGCCCAGCACCATGGCCTGACCGGCGATGGCGGCGCCGAGACCGATGCGCACCCAGGGATTCGGGTTGCGGGGTGCGTCGATGCGGTCTTCGCGGAGCGTCTCCGGACGCGCGCCGAGCACGCGGCAGCCGTAGCAGCAGAACACCGGCTGGTCAGGGCCGGTCGGCGTGGCCTCCACCGGCAGCGGACCCCCGCAATGGGTGCATCCGCCACGCGGAACGGCAGCGGCGGACTCGGATGGGAACTCGGCCGTGACAGACACGCAGGGAAGATGCTCCGAAGCCGTTCCAGGCCAAGGCCGCAGGGGACTGCCGCGCGGGGCGGAGGATTCCGGCCACCGCGAGGCGCCACGGGAAGCAGCGATTCAGCAGGGCCAAAGGGGCGTCCGTCCCCGGTGGTTTCCGAGTTCCCCTTCGGCCGGTTCGCGCGGGTTGGCGAGGCCCCCCACAAATCCCGATCCCGGAATCACGAATCCCGAATGGGGCTACTTCGCGTCGAGGTTGGCGTTGAGCTGCGCGTCGGTGAACGACGACTCGACCCCGCCTTCCGGGACCTCGACCTTGGCGATCCACAGCAGGGCGTTGAGCACGATCTTGCGGAAGTTGGGTTCGGCCCAGTTCTTGTGGTAGTGGCCGCCGGTGAAGCCGAAGCCACGTCCGCCGTTGGGACGGTCGTAGGTCCACATCAGGACCTGAGGTTCGCCCTTGGCCACGGCGGTCCGGACGAACGGGTTCCCGCTGTGCGGTCCGTTGGGACGGTCGAGCGTCGATGCGGGCGGGACGACGGCGAGGATCGGGGTCACTCCCTTGCGGTCCGGGGCGAAGCGCATGTGGTAGTACCACTCGTCGTGGACCGAGAAAGGCTTCACCCCGCGCGTCACCGGATGCTCCGGAAGGGAGGTGAAGGAGGCGGTCCACGTCGGGTTGACGCTCCAGAACATCTCGAAGTAGCCGCCGGTCCAATCGAGCATGGAGAAGCCGGGGTCGCCGGCCGGCACCTCGACGCCGTAGTGCGCGGCACCGATGCCGACACCCTTGGAGGCGAGTTCGTTGAGCAGCTTCAAACGCTCCGGACGGATCGCCGGATGTCCCTGGCCGCCGTCGGCGTAGAGCAGGACCGCCTGGGCGGACTTGAGGACCGTCACGTCGGCAGGCCAACCGTTGCTGGCCACGGTGGCGCGGATTCCGGGGAGCCGGTTGAGGCCGTCGGCCAGCAGCATCGCGCCGGCGCGGAACTCATGGTCGCCGCGGCCATGGCTGGGGTTGCCGGCGACGAGGACGATCGAGGTGTCGGCCGCGAGGACCCGGACCCAATGGGTGGCGAGGAGCAGCGCGGCCAGTGGCTTGAGGAATCGGTTCATGGGACGGGATGGAAACGTGCTCCTGCCGACGACCGGCGGCGAGCGTTTGTTCAGGCGTCGAGGGGACCTGTCGGGATCCGGATGTGCCGGTCTTGGCCGGCGAATGGCAAACTCCGGCGAGCCGATTCGGGACGGAGATCCGGATCCGGTCGCGTTCCGACCATCGCAACCCCGGGGATTGTCTCTCTTTGCCCAGCGGCGGTGCTTTTGGACAGGGATGGCGGCCGGAGCGCGTGGCCGGGACGTCTGGCAAGCACTCTGCTTTTGGGAATCACCCGAACAACCCGCCGGGCCCCGCTTGAGCTGCGGTGCCCGGTGATGATGGAAAACGATCATCGGCGCGGCCGCCTTGGTGCATTCCGGGGCGGCCGTGTTTGTCGGTTGCGGTGCCCCATTGGGCGGCGGTGGACTTTCCGGCTTTGCCGGCGGCTCCGCTTCCTCCGAGGTTTCCATCCATGCGTACCCACCACATCCCGGATTCGAGGAACCACGACCGTTGGAACAACGCCCTGCCGCCGGTGGCCGAGATCGAGTCCGGCGACGTCGTCGTGATGGACTGCCTGGATTCGAGCGGCGCCCAGATGTTCCCGTCGGCGACCGTGGAGGATTTCGTCCGGATGGACCGCGGGAAGATCCATACCATCACCGGCCCGGTGTTCGTGAAGGGCGCCATGCCGGGGGACGTGCTGCAGATCGACATCCGGCGCGTCGACCACAAGGGCTGGGGATGGACGAGCATCATCCAGGGACTGGGAAGTCTTCCGGAACGGTTTGGCAATCCGCACCTGTTCCTCTGGAAACTCGAGGGAGACCACACCGATTCGCTCGCGCCGGCGAGGGTGCCGCTGGCTCCATTCCTCGGGATCGTGGGCGTGGCTCCCTCCGAGCCGGGTGAGCATCGCACCCGCCCGCCGGGTCCGTTCGGCGGCAACCTCGACGTGAAGGACCTGGTTCCCGGCGTGACCTTGTACCTGCCCGTCTTCAACGAAGGGGCGCTCTTCAGCGCCGGCGACGGCCACGCGGCCCAGGGGGACGGCGAGGTCTGCATCAACGGCATCGAGGCTCCGATGCAGGCGGAGTTCCGCCTGACCGTGCGCAAGGACCTCCGGCTGGACGAACCCTTCGCGGAGTTGCCCCCGCGGCGGGTTCCGGCCAACGACCTCGGCTCCTGGGCCTTCATCGCCAGTGCGCCCAACGCGATGGATGCGGCGAAAAACGTCATCCACCACGCGATCGATTTCCTGGTGGCCCGTTTCGGACTCACGCCGGAACTGGCCTACACCCTGTGCAGCGTGACCCTGGACCTCCGCCTGAGCCAGATCGTCAACACTCCGATGGTCACCATCACGGGGACGCTGGCGAAGAGCCTCTTCACCAAGAACCCCTGATCCGATCCCCATGCTCCGCTACCGCACCGAAGAAGGCTGGTTCCTGCTGACGCATCCCGAGCACGCCCGGATCGCGGGTGAGTTCGCCAAGGCCTGGGGCAACGGTCTCTTCCGTGCGCCGTTTCCGAGGGAAGACGTCCTCGCGGGCATCCGCAGGCACGACGACGGCTGGTCCGCGCGCGATGTGAAGCCGCTGCTCACCCGCGAGGGGAAGCCGAGCGCGTTCGGGGTGGACCTGGTCGGCAAGTACAGCGCCTTCGAGGAGATCGACCTCGCCGACTACCTCGGCGTTCGGGGCCGGGCGATGGAAGTGGTGGCCGCGGACAACCCCTACGCCGCGATCCTCATCTCGATGCACACGTGCAACCTCCTCACGGTCCATGCGGACCGCAGCACGATCCGGCCTTTCGATCTCCCGTTGCTGGACGCCTTCCTCGAGCGTCAGGAGGAACGCCAGGGCGAACTCCGGCTCCACTGCGCGGTCTCCGGCCATTATCGGGACGAGGATCTCACCGCGCAGACGTTGCTCGAGAACTTCAGGCTCCTCCAGGCATGCGACAACATGTCGCTGATGTCCTGTGTCGACTACGGCGGGCCGGCGACGCTGTTGCATCCGTTGCCGCTCACCGAGGGCGGAACCTCCGAGGTGACGGTGACCCGGATCGGGGTCCGACGATTCCGGCTCGCGCCCTGGCCCTTCTCGGTGGATCGGCTCGAGGTGCCCGTCTCGGGTCGTCGGGTCGTCGGGGAGCGCTTCGGGAACGTCGCCGAGATCGAATCGCAATTCCTGTCCGCGCCGATCGAGACGCTGTCGATCACGTTGGAGGCGTGATCCGGAAGTCCGCCTCGCTGCGTGGCCTCAGCGTCTCCAGAGTGTCCGTTCCCACAGCCAGAGCACGTCGCGGTTCCCCGGTGACGGCGTCTCGGTGTCCGTCTGGAGCATGGTGCGCGTCCTGACCGGCGGGGTGGTGCGGGGATCCAACCAGCGGTGCGCCTCCGCATGTCCGTCGGCGAAGTCCATCACGGCCGACCCGGAATGCAGGTTGGAAGGCCAGTTGTCGACCGCGGCGGTGTCCGGGGAGTTCCCGGTCGACACCATGAACATCGCATTGTTGAGGCTGTCGGGACGTTCGTCGATGAAGAGCAGGGCCATGGACGGTCCGGGCTCGGTCATCTCGGACGCCTTCCTCACCGGCCGGACGCCGCTGTTCGCCCACATCTCATCGGAAGCAGTGCCGTTGACGAAGGCGTTCATCGACACGCTTCGTGCGCGCAGGATCTGGCGGCGGTTGTGCTGGGAACGGGAGTTGTCGGCCGGGCAGTGCCAGAGTTCCGCGGCCTGGAGATACCGACCCAACGGGCCGTTTAGCAGGTAGAGCCGGTTGGTGTTGTCCTGCACGTCGCGATCGAAACGAAGGAGACCCAGGGTCCAGGACTTCACCGGGTTGTAGTCCGCGGTCGAGTTGTTCGGGGGGAACCGGTCCTGGTTGTCCTCCATGTACATCAGGACCCCGAGCGCCGTCTGCCGGTGTTGGCTGAGGCATTGGGTGGTCTGGGCCTTCCTCTTGGCCCCGGCCAGCGCCGGAAGAAGCATGCCGGCCAGGATCGCGATGATGGCGATCACCACCAGCAGCTCGATGAGCGTGAAGGCGGCGCGCGGGCTGGGGCCTGCACTCGAAGGGGACATGGGGAGGTTGGGAAGTTCCACCGATCCGGCCTCCGCGACAAGCCTTCGCCGGGGATTCGTTCGATTCGGCGTCCAGCCCACGTTGCCGTCCCTTCGCGACGGTGCTTTCATCACCGCAGGCTTCCATGAGCACCCGACTTCTCCTGAACACCCCGCTCCGAGAGATATCACGTCGACTTCACGAAGGCGGACTCGCCGTGGGGGAAGTGGTGTCGGAGGCGATTTCTGGAGCGCGATCCTCACCCGGAAGCCGTGCCTTCGTGTGGTTGGACGAGACCGGGGCCCGGGCCCGGTCGGAGGCGCTGAGGCAGGGACCGCCTGGCGGGCCGCTTTGGGGGCTGCCCATCACGGTGAAGGACCTGTTCGACGTGGCGGGACTTCCGACGACGTGTGGTTCCCCGTTCTACGCCGGAACCCGGCCGGTGCCGGATGCGGACTCCGGCGACGTGGGCCGATGGCGGGCTGCGGGAACCGTGATCGTGGGCAAGACCGTGTTGAACGAGTTCGCGTACGGCATCACCGGCGAGAACCGCTGCTTCGGCGACTGCACCCAGCCTGCGCATCCCGGGCGATTGACCGGTGGCTCCAGTTCCGGCGCCGCCGCGAGCGTCCTCATGGGAGCGGCCGCGATCGCATTGGGAACCGACACGGGCGGTTCGCTGCGGGTGCCTGCGGCGTTGTGTGGGCTGGTGTCGTATCGGGCCAGCCTCGGTTTCGCGGACTGGAGCGGCAGCTTCCCGCTGGCGCATTCCTTCGACACCGTCGGGTGGTTGCAGCGGTCGCTGGGGGATGTCGCCTTCGTGGCGCGGGCCCGGCATCCGGAGGTGGAAGCTCCGCCCCTCTCCCGGCCACCCAAGGTGGCGGTGATGGCCGGTGATTGGCTGGCGCCCGCGGAACGGGAAATCCTTGAGGCGCTCGGACGCTTCTCCGGCTCGCTGCGTCGGGCGGGGGCCGAGGTCGTCGAGATCCCGGCCACCGGCTGGGAGAAGGCCGTGGAACTGTTCGTGCCGATCCAGGCCCACGAGGCCCATTCGATCCATGCGAGGTACCTTCCCAGCCATTCCGGCGCCTACGATCCTGGGATCCTCGCCCGGTTGGAGATGGGGCGGGGCGTGGGTGCGTCGCGCCATGCCGATCTGTTGGGGGAGAAGGCGGAGTTCGCCCGGGGCCTGCAGGGGCTCTTCCAGGATGTCGACCTGCTCGTGGCGCCGGCCTCGGCCATGCGTGAGTTGAAGGCGGGAGCAGACCATGCCGCGACCCGTCCGCGGCTGTTGAAGCTGACCGCACCCGCGAGTTTGGGCGGCCTGCCGGTGCTCACCGTGCCGTGGTTGGAGGACGGCCTCCCGGGGATCGGCTTTCAGGTGATGGCGCCGCATGGCCAGGACGCCAGGCTCTGGGCCTTCGCCGAATGGCTTGCGGGCAGTTCCCACGGACTTCCCATACCCTGAGCCGGCCCGCGGCTACTCTTCCCCGGATCCAAGGGTCCTCATGGCGTTGCAGATCCACCAGAAGTCGTGGCTGTCCACGGCGGTGCTGACTCCGCGGATCGATCTCCGAGGGCTGTAGAGCAGGATCGCCGGATCCTTCCATCGGTGGACTTCGGCATGTCCATCGGCGAACGAGGTGGTGCTGCCGTCGCGGTGACGCGTCGCCGGGATGGAACCGAGGAGCCATTCGCCGGGATGGAGCGTCGGATCGTCGAAAGCTGTCGAGGCGATCGAGGCCTCCGACTCGTCCCAGAAGACGGACAATCCGCTTGGACCCGCGGCGTGCCGGCGCAAGTCCACTTCATGGTAGAAGACGCTCGAATCGACGACGAGTTCCTCGGGAAACCCGATGTTGCGGTTCATGCTGTAGCTGCGGACCCGCAAGGGGCCGTCCCGGGTGGAGTCCGTTTGGGCGCGGCTCCGGTCGGCCGGGCAGCGGTAGAGGGCAGGCTTCCGGAGGTAGGTTCCCAGGCTGCCGGGATGGGAACCCACCAACAGGTTCACGTTGGTGCGGTCGGAAACGTTGCCGGCGTCGTCCATCCTGCCCCGACACCACACCGGCTGGTTCGGCCCCAAGGGCCAGCCGACCTGCGCCCTAGGGACTTCCTGGGCCCACGGGAACCACCCACCGTTGTCGTCGGTGTAGAGCCTCCATGCGAGGCAGAGTTGGTTCTGGTTGCCCAGGCAGACCGCGGATTGTCCCGATTGTCGGGCGCGAATGACGGCCGGGAGAACCAACGAGGCCAGGATCGTGGACGACGCGATCACGGCGACGAGCTCCATCAAGGTGAAGGCTCCGGAACCGATCTGCGACCACCGGCCTCGGTGGATCACCGCAGTCCCGAGGATGCTTTCCCTTGGTTGGAATCGGCTGCGGCTTCCCACACCGAAGCGTTCGAGGCGGCGTTTCTTCGGCCGGGCGAATTCGGGAACCCGCCGGGCATATCGCTGGGAGTCGTCGGTGCGGCGGGGTGTGTGTTGGATCCTGGATCTGAGTCTCGAAAACATGGCAACTGTGACTGGAAGTCGGGATGAATGGGTGTTGGGTTCCCGGTGGTAGTGGACGCGTGGAAGCCCATTCGACGGGCGAGGCGCGCCCCGGAGTCCTGTAGAGGTCCCGACGCTTCCCATTCCCTTCCTTTGCAAATCGCCGGGCACCGTGGATCTTCGTTTCCGTGTCAGCCGCGGTGGAACTCGAGTCGGTCAGCAAGCGGTATGGGGATTTCCGTGCCGTGGATGGGCTGTCGCTTTCGGTCCCGGAGGGCTGCATCTACGGCGTCCTCGGTCCCAACGGAGCGGGCAAGACGACGACGCTGCGCATGATCCTCGGCGTGGTGGAGCCCACCTCGGGACGCGTCTCGGTCTTGGGACACGGTTCCGCCATGTCCGTGCGGGAGCGGGTCGGATACCTGCCCGAGGAAAAGGGGCTCTACCGCAAGATGAAGGCGTCCGCCGTCATCGCCTACTTCGCGACCCTGAAGGGCATGTCGCGGCGGCAGGCCGAGTTGCGTGCGCGCGAACTGTTGGACCGACACGGGTTGGGGCTCTTCGCCGACGTGAAGACGGAGGCGCTTTCCAAGGGCATGGGACAGAAGGTCCAGGTCCTGGCCTCGATTGCCCACGACCCCGATTTGGTGATCCTGGACGAGCCGTTCTCGGGATTGGACCCGGTGAACCAGGGAGTCCTCGAGGAAATCGTTCGCGACCTGAAGGAGCGCGGGCGGACCGTGCTGCTTTCGACGCATGTGATGGCGCATGCCGAACGCCTGTGCGACCGGGTGGTCATCATCTCGGGAGGGCGATCGCTGTTCGACGGCACCCTTGCGGAGGCGCGTCGGGTGGTCCCCGCCAAGGTGCGGATCCGGACCAACGACAGCCTGGAACCGCTCCAGGATCTCCCGATGTTGCGGGAGTTGCGTCCGTTGGGGGACGGCCGATGGGAATTCGAGTTGGAGGAGGGGGCGGATCCCCAGGCGGTCTTGGAGGCGTGTTTCACGAACCAGGTCCGGTTGAGCCATTTCAGCGCGTCGGAGGCGACCCTCCATGACGCCTTCGTCCGGTTGGTGGGCCCCGCGGCGAGGGAGGCCAGCTACCGATGAGGAACGCCCTGCTCATCGCTTGGCGGGAGTTCGCGGAGAACGCCAAGACGCGCGGCTTCTGGTTCGGCATCCTGCTCTTCCCGATGATCTGGATCATCGGTGCACAGGTGCCGGCCTTCCTCGCCAAGAAGGGGACCCCGACGCGCAACTTCGTCCTGGTGGACCGGACGGGCCGGATGTCCGCAGTGGTCGAGGCCGCGCTGGAACGCGACGAACAGCGTCGACAGGGCGAGGCGTTCCGCGAGTGGGCTTCGGCGCGGCTGGCGCCGGGAGAGTCCCTTCCTCCGGTGAAGGAGGAGTTCGACCTTGGGCGGGCCTTCGGGGAAGTGGGCCCGATGCTCCGGACCAACGTCGGGAGCTTCGAGTCCCCGAGTCCCAGGTTCCAGAGGGTGGAACCGCCACCCGGCACCAAGATCGACGGCGATCTCGCCGCCTTGGAGGGCGACCTCCGCTCTTGGTTGAGGGAGGGACGTTCCTACGTCCCGGTTGACGGCAAGATCCCGATCTCGCTGTTTGCGGCCGCGTTGATCCTCGAGGGAAAGACGAGCAACGCCGCACCGGTCTTGAGGTTCTGGTCTGAAAACCAGGCGGACACGGCCCTTCGGGAGAAGATCGACAACGCGCTCTCCGCGGACTTCCGGCTTCGCGAGTACGTGCGGTTGGGCATCGATCCCAAGGTGGTTTCGCGGGTGGAGAACGCGCGGGCCGAGGTGGTGAACCTGAGTCCGCGCAAGGCGGCGGGTGAGGAGCGGGTCGGGATCGCGGATCTCCTGCGCCAATGGGCTCCGAGCGCCTTCGTCTACCTCCTGTGGGTGGCGGTGTTCAGCATCGCCCAGATGCTCCTGAACTCGGTCATCGAGGAGAAATCGAACCGCATCATCGAGGTGCTGCTGTCGTCGGTCACGCCGGTCGAGCTGATGGCGGGCAAGCTCGTGGGGATCGCCGCGGTGGGCCTGGTGATGGTCGGCTCGTGGATCGGGACGCTGTTCCTCGTCGGTTTCTGGATGGCCGGATCCGCGGCCGTCTCCGGATCCGTGGCGGGTGGGGCCAGCCGGCTTCCGTTGGAATTGATGACCCTGCTGGGCGACTCCTGGATCCTGCCGGCCTTCGGTCTCTATTTCCTGCTCGGCTATGTCCTCTATTCGGCGGTGATCCTCGCCATCGGCAGCACCTGCAACACGATCAAGGAGGCCCAGAACTACATGGGCGTGATCGTCCTGCTCATGATGGTCCCGCTGGTGGCGATGACCTTCATCCCACGCGATCCGAATGGTCCAATAGCGACCTTCCTGTCCTGGATTCCGCCCTACACGCCGTTCGTGATGATGAACCGCGTCACGGCCGGGCCGCCGTTGCGGGACGTGCTGGGCACGTTGGTCCTGCTGGTCGCCTGCGACGTCCTGGCGATCTGGGCCTGTGGCCGGATCTTCCGTGCCGCCGTCCTGCGAACGGGCCAGCCGGCCTCCATCTCGCAGATGTGGCGGTGGGTCCGCGGGCGCTGAGGACCGGGAGCCCTGGAAACGGAACCGGCGGAAGGGACGGCCACGGCCGCCGTCCTTCCGCCGGGAGATTCACTCGGAACCCTCGGGGGTTCCGGCCTTGGATCACTTGTCGTCGAGGGCGGTGACGCCGGGGAGGGGGACGCCTTCGAGGAACTCGAGGCTCGCGCCGCCGCCGGTACTGGCGAAGGTGACCTTGTCGCCGAGGTCGGCCTTGTTGACCGCCTTCACGCTGTCGCCGCCGCCGATGATCGACTTGGCGCCGTTGTTCTGGGTCGCCGCGACCACCGCGAGGGCGACCGCGTTGGTGCCTTCGGCGAAGCGCTTGTCCTCGAACATTCCCATGGGGCCGTTCCAGAGGATGGTCTTCGCGGAGGCGAGGACCTCGGCGTAGGTCTTGGCGGTCTCCGGTCCGATGTCGAAGCCCTCGCACTCGTCGGGGATGTCGCCGGTGTTGACGCGCGGGTTGACGAACTCGAAGACCGGGCGGCCCTTCTTGTTGAGCTTCCCGGTGTCCTTGAGGTCGGCGATCACGGTGTCCGTCGGCAGGAGGAACTTCACGCCCTTGGCGGCGGCCTTCGACTCGGCGGCGAGGGCGGTGCCGGTGTGGTCCTTCTCGACGAGCGACTTCCCGGTCTTGCCGCCGTGGGCGAGCTTGAAGGTGTAGGCCATGGCGCCGCCGATGAGGACGGTGTCGGCCTTCTCGAGCAGGCGGTCGATGACCTTGATCTTGTCGCTCACCTTGGCGCCGCCGAGGATGACGACGAAGGGACGCGCGGGGTTCTCGAGTTCGTCTCCGAGGAACTTCAGCTCGCGCTCCATGAGCAGGCCCGCCGCGCAGGGGGAGCCCCAGGCACTGAGGATCCGGGCGACGCCGCTGGTCGAGGCGTGGGCGCGGTGCGCGGCGCCGAAGGCGTCGTTGGCGTACACGTCGGCGAGGCGGGCGAGGCGCGCGGCGAACACGGGGTCGTTCTCCTCCTCCTCGGCATGGAAGCGGACGTTCTCGAGCAGCAGGATCTCGCCGTCCTTGAGTGCGTTGGCGGCGGCCTCGGCCTTCTCGCCGACGGTCTCGTCGACGAACGCCACCGGCTTGCCGAGCATCTCGCCGAGCTTCACGGCGACCGGGGCGAGGCTCATGGACGGCTCACGCTTGCCGTCCGGGCGTCCGAGGTGCGCCGCGAGGATGACGCGGGCTCCCTTGGAGACGAGTAGGTTGAGCGTGGGGAGGGTCTCCTTGATGCGGGTGGTGTCGTTGATCACCATCGCGCCGTCCTTCTCCTCCATCGGCACGTTGTAGTCGACGCGCATGAGCACGCGTTTGCCGGAGACGTCGAGGTCGCGAACAGAGAGTTTGGCCATATAGGATGAAGTTTCGAGCCGTACCGTATCGGTGTCGACGGGACCGGCAAAGGGATTTTGCCTCACCCGAAACCAATCCATGGGAGAAGAAACGGACCTCCCGCTAGGACGCAACGAAACCGACGGGACGCCGGGAACGAAGGTGAATCGGCGGATCCGGAAGGTGTTCGGTTTCGCCGCTGCAGAACCTGCGGTTCCGTCCCGTTCCGTAGCGGTTCTGCGGCGTTGCGCGAGGGTCCCTTTGCCGGCGCTCGGTGGTGGCTTGGTGGGTGTGCGTCCGGTGAACGGCGTGGTCATCGACACCCGCTTCCCGGGCCGTTAGAACTTCCGGCGATGAGCGAATCCAAGGCGGCCTTCCTCAAGCAGGGATTTTGGATGGTGGCCGCCACGCTGGCGGGTGGAGTCGGGATGACGCTGGTCCATGTGGTGGTGGGCCGGAAGCCGGAAGTCTACGCGCAATTCAAGTCGCTCCTCGCCATCTTCTATGTGGTTGGAGCGGCCCAAGGAGGTCTTTGGAACCTCTTCGCGCAACAGACCGCAGCCGCCCTTTCCCACGAGGCCAAGGCGACGGTGGTCGCCGCCGCGCGCCGCACCTCCTTGTGGATTTTCGGCCTGATGGGAGTGGTCGCCCTCTTCCTCTCGGTTTCAGGCGGCGCGCTGGCCGGCATGCTCAAGCTTCCCTCGACGATGGCGTTGTGGGCGACCTGGGGACTGATCCTCGCCACGTTGGTTGCGGCCCTGATCCGCGGGCTCCTGCAGGGCGGACAGAACTTCGTCGGACTTGGGATCGTCTCCATCGTCGACGGACTCGGTCGGTTTGGAGCGGTTGCCGTGATCTTGCTGGTCCTCGACGGCGGCTCCGCGGGAGCGGTCACCGGTGCCTTGGTCGGCAACCTGGCGGCGATCGCGTTCGGGGTCTGGGCGCTGAGGCGGTTCCTGGCGGAAGGGGCCGGCAGGAAGGGCGGTTCGGTTCCCAACGGATTCTGGCCGCTGACCTTGGCCGCGGCGTCGCTTCAGGCGCTTTCGCAGCTGGACAACGTGTTCCTGCAGTCCGTGGTGCCGCCGGCTTGGATCGGGGAGTTGGGGCAGCGGTATTCGACCGGAGCACAGATCGGTTTTGCCCTGACCCAGTTCACCGTTCCGCTGGCGTTGGTGATGTTCCCGAAGGTCGTGAAGGGAGCAGCCCAAGGTGGCGGCTCCAACGCGTTGAAGATCACCCTGGTCAGCACACTGGTCTTGGGCGGGTTGGCCGCGGTCGGTTGCACGGTGGTCCCGTGGCTTCCGGTGAAGATCCTGTTTCCCACCGTGCCGACCGCGCTTTCGGCGTCGCTGGTCCCCTGGTTTGCCTGGGGCATGCTGTGCTTCACGCTCGCCAACGTCTTCCTGAGCGACCGGATCGCGCGTTCCGACTTCCGATTTGTTCCCTGGGTCGCCGTGCTCGCCGTCTGCTATGCGGGCGTCCTCTTCGGCATCCGGCCCCTCCTGCTTTCGGGGACGCCAGAGGCCGCGTTCCGGACGGTCAGCCAGTTGTTGTGCGTCGCCAACCTCCTGCTCCTCGCCTTGGCCGGTTTCTTCAGCCGGCTTGGTTCGGCCGACGCCACTGTTCCAGGGCGTTCCGGAGCGGCTCCAGCGGCAGCCCGATGACGTTGCTCATCGAGCCCTCGATCTGCTCGACGATCAGGTCTCCGTGCTCCTGGATCGCATATCCGCCGGCCTTGTCGAGGGTGTCGACCTTGGAGAGGTACTCCGTGACCACCTCCGGCCCGAAGACCCGGAACTTCACCCGGGTGGATTCCGAGAACAGGCGCATGCGGCGGCCTGATTCATGGACCAGGCAGACGCCGGTGACCACCTCGTGGACGCGGCCTGAGAGCCTCCCCAGGAGTGCCCTTGCCTCGTTGGCGTCGGCGGGTTTGCCAATCGGTTCCCCGTCGAGCCAGACCAGGGTGTCGGCTCCCAGAACGAGGTGGTCGGGATAACGTCCGGAGACCTGCAGCGCCTTCCTTTCGGCGTTCACTTCGCAGAGCCGACGAGAGCCCAGCGAGGCGTCGTGGAGTTCGTGTGCGTCGCTGCGGACGACGCCGAACTCCGGGATCAGTTGGCGGAGCAGTTCGACGCGGCGGGGCGATCCCGAGGCGAGGATGAATGGCGGAAGTGGAAGCAGGGTGGATGCGGAGTCCATGTCGTCCTCAGAATCCCACGGTGGCCGGGGAGGTGGAGCGCAGCACCGAGATTTGGTGGAAGCGGTCCTTGAATGCGGTGCGGATGGATTCGATGCCGGCTTCCGAGGCGGCGTCCGCGGGATGCAGGAGGACAAGCAACCGTGAGGGAAGGGAGCGGATTTTTCCGGACGGTCCCTGCCTTTGGCCTTGGGCCTCTAGGACGGTGAAGCCGCCCGGGAATCGCGGCGTCACGACTTCCGAGAGGAAGCGTTGCCACTCCGTGGTCGGCGCGGCGGCCATGTAAAGCTCGGTGCGGAGCCACGGCTTCGATCCGGCAAAGCTGCCCGCTGCCGCGGGCTCGGCATTGGAAGCCGGCGCGGTTTGGCATCCGACACCGACCACTACAAGTGCGGCGAAGACTAATGAAACGAGGAGCCTTCTGGGAGTCGTGGGAATCATCCGGTACTTGGCGCAGGGTTGAGCGCGCGGGAGACGCTCCGTTCGATGGTGGGCCGGTGGCAAGTCCGGAGCCGCAGTCCGGACGGGCCGTTACCGCTGGCATCCGGGACACCAGTAGGTCGATCGCCCGCCCTGCTCGCATCGACGAATCGCCGAACCGCACCGGGCGCAGGGTTCCTTCTCCCGGTCATAGACCAGGAACGGGGAAGCGTCGTCGGCCCAGGATCCGCGGGTTCCGGCCTCGTGGTAGTAGGGTGAGATGCCCGCTTCGTACGCCCTGAGGTTGCGTGCGATCGCCTCCTCCAGCACCTGCCGGATTGCGTCGTGCAGGACGGGCCATTCCGCATCCCGGATCCGATCGGAGCGCCGCCGCGGTGAGATGCCGGCACGGTGGAGGAGTTCCGAGGCGTAGATGTTGCCGATCCCGGCAACCTGGGTTGGGTCCATGAGGCGGACCTTGATCGGCTGTCGCGAGGTTCCGAGCCGGGCGAGGTTCCCCGGGGTGAAGTCCGTGGAAAGGGGCTCGGGTCCCAGGCGTGCGAGAACGGCGTCTTCGCAAGTGAACAGGCCGAAGCGTCTCGGATCCTGGAAGGTGAGATGCCCGTGATCCCACTCCATCAGCGCGACATCGTGCGTTCCGCCAACCGGAATCGCCTCGGAGAAGACCAGCGAGCCGGTCATTCCCAAGTGGACGAGGAGGGTCGTCGGCAGCGCCGGCTTGGGTTCCCAATTGAAGACCAGGTACTTAGCCCTGCGATGGAGTCCGAGGAGGCGACGATCCCGGAGAAGCGGTTCCAGGTCCGAAGGTGCCGATGGGCGGCACGGACGGGGATGGAGAACGCGGGTGGAGACCAGGCGGTGGCCTTCGAGGTGGGGACGGAGACGCCGCACCAAGGCCTCGATTTCGGGCAGTTCAGGCATCCGGGAAAGAGTAGGCCCGCTTCGCCTGAGTTTGCCATCGGTTCCGTTGCGGCTGGGATTCCGGGTTGGTCCCGCGGGATCGGGTGGGGTAGCCTTCCGGGGTGGATCCGCAGATCGTCATTGTGGTCCCGGTCTTCAACGAGTCCGGGAACATCGAACCCATGGCCCGAGAGGTGGCGGAAGCCTTCGCTTCAGAGCCCCGGACCTGGCAGCTCGTCTTCGTGGATGACGCTTCGCAGGACGACACGTGGGAGGTGATTCGCCGGGTGACTGCTTCGAATCCAAGGATCCGCGCGTTCCGGCATGCCCGCAACCGGGGGCAGAGCGCTGCGGTTTGGACCGGGGTGTCGAGGACTTCGGCACCGTTCGTCTGCACGCTGGACGGGGACCTTCAGAACAACCCGGCGGATTTGCCGGCGATGTTGGCGATGCTGGACCGATGCGATTTCGTCTGCGGCCGCCGGACGCGCCGCCAGGATTCTCCGGTGCGTCTGGTGTCCTCTTGGGTGGCCCGGAAGGTTCGGACCTGGAGCCTTGGGTACGACTTTGCCGACACCGGCTGTGCGCTTCGGGCTTTCAAGCGTTCCAGTCTCGAAGGGCTTTTCCCATTCAACGGGTTGCATCGTTTTCTTCCGATACTTGTGGCCGGAAATGGCAGCCGGGTCCTGGAGATTCCCGTCGGTCACCGGCCGCGGATATCGGGTGTCTCCAAATACGGCGTCTGGAACCGTCTGGGACGTGGCCTTTTCGACTTGGTCGGGGTGGCGTGGTTTCAAAGGAGGCGACTGGATAGAATTGACGTCTCTGGAGAAAGTGGCGTATAGAAGTCCCGTTCGTCGGCTTCGGGGAAATCTGCGTTGACATTTTCCACGTCCTTTCTACGCTGCCGGGGTTACGAAACTTAAATCGTCTCAAGGCTTTACCATGAAACAGCTCGGGTCCTTTTCCCGTCTCGCCGGAGTTGCCGCGCTTTGCGCACTCGTGGCCAACCTCTCCCTCGCCGCCGCCGAAACTGGCAAGGCCGAGATCACTGGGATCAAGGGCTCAGTCACCGTGGACGGCCAAGCCGTCAAGGTGGGTGATTCCATCAAGCCCGGTCAGCAGATCTCGACTGGTGCCGCCAGCAAGCTGGATCTCTTCTTGGGTGAGAACGGCCCCACCTTGGTCGTGGACGCCAACGCCAGCGTCACTTTCGACGAGCTCTCCTTCGACAAAACCGGTGCTGAACCGGTGATCAATACCAAGATCAACGTCAAAGCCGGCAAGGTTGCAGGCTACGTCAAGAAGACCTCGAGCCAGTCCAAGTACGTCATCCAGACTCCGACCACGACTGCAGCGATTCGCGGCACCAAGTACCAGGTGACCGAGGACGGCACGGTTGCGGTGTGGGAGGGCAGCGTCTCGGTCACCTACCGGGGCAACACCTACGACGTCAGCGCGGGTCAGAAGTTTGATCCGGCGATCGGAGCCGTCGTTGTGAACGATCTCCCGAACCCGCTTCCTTCTCAGCCGAGTTCCACGGCCACTTCTGCCTTGGGTGGTGCGGTGCTCATCACGCCGACCCGTCCGAACCCGGGTGCGTCTGAAGTTCAGCCGGGTCAGTAATTACCCGATGTTTTCTGGAAGCCCGGAGCGTTTTCGCTCCGGGCTTTTTGTTTTTTGGGCGACCTTTGCCTTCGTCCCTTGAATCTGCGCCCCAAAGTACCCTTCCTCGTGGCCTGCCTCACCGCGCTGCTGGCAGGAGGTTGGCTTCTGGCTTCCCGATGGTTGGACGACACACGTCATTGGCACCGATCGATAGAGGCAGGCCCAAGGCAGCGGTTGGAGTTGGCCCGGAAGATCGACTTTCTCCACGGACTCGAGCTCATTCTCTATGACTGGAGAATCCGCCGGGCCGCGCAGGATTCGCAACCGCTGGACGCCAGGCTTGGGCTCTTGGTCATCGACAACGGCACCATCGAGGACATCCGCAGGGGTCTGCTGATCGGCGAACCCTTGCGGCCACTTTGGAGGAGGGACGTTTATGCCCGGGCCTTGAGGGAATTGCGTGCTCAAGGGGCTTCCGCGGTGGCCTTCGATATCATCCTGGGTGAGCACTACGAGGACACGTTCATTCCAGATGGAGACACGAACGAGGTTCATGCCGACCGGTGGTTGGCGGCGGAGATACGGCAATTCGGCCAGGTTTTCATGGGAGCCACCGAGGAATTGGGCGTGGCTCCGTTGTTCTGGCAGTCTGCGGCTGCCGTTGGGGACGTCGAGTCGCCCAAGGATGTCGATGGCTCGGTTCGGCGGGTTCGGGCTTACGCCGACGTGGAAGGGTTGTCCCTCGAACTGCTTTTGGCCTTGAGGGCCCTGAAACTCGAATGCCCATCGCCCAAGGAATTGGAAATGCGCGGCATCGAGGTGCCGACCAACCAGCTATACACAATCCACTTGGAAACCGGGGAGCCCACCCTGTTTCCCGTGAGCGCTCAGGGCACTGTCGTGGTGCCGCGAGGACGCTTTTCCGTCGAATTGCCTGTGCTCAGGAAAGCTCGGCGTTGGAACCTGGGGATCTTGCTCGCGGCGGTGGCGGTCGGATTGGATCTCAATCAGGCCACGGTGGGGCCCGACGGAATCCATTTGGCTTCGACCAACGGAACATCCCGTACGATCCCGACCGATCCCCAGGGCTACTTCCTCATCGATTGGATGGCCGCGGCCACCAATCAGGCCAAGCTGTTTCAGCGCCCACTGTCCGAGGTGGTGGCATCCGATACACTCCGTCATACTGAAGAGGATTCCAGCGTCTCCAACCGTTGGTCCGGCAAGCTGGTTTTGATCGGGTCCACGGCCACGGGAAACAACATGACGGACTTCGGGGCGACTCCGCTCGCGGCGAAGGACTTCCTGATCAGCACCTATCCGAACGTCGCCCAGTCCGTGCTGACCGGGCGGTTCGTCCACCGCTGGCCGATTTGGGCGGAGTTGGCGTTGACCTTCGGCATCACGCTCGTTGCCGCGGCCGTCACTTGGAAGGTTCGTCCTGCCTATGCCTTGCTGGCC
>JAIXUV010000102.1 GCA_027483345.1 Verrucomicrobiales bacterium
GACGCCTGGCTCGCCGTGGAGGGCCCGGACGGCAAGGAGCTGGTGCGGCAGGACGACTCGGTCGGCAGCGATCCGGTGATCGAATGGACCGCGCCCTCGGACGGCGCCTTCGTGGCCGTTGTGGGGAGCCTGCTCCAGAAGGGAGGCGACTCGTTGAGGTACCGCATCGAGGCGACCCGGAGTCAGCCGGGGTTCAAGGCCACCGTGACGGAGGACGTCTTCTCGATCGCTCCGGGCGCCACCAACGAGATCAAGGTGGCCCTGACGAGGAGCGGCGGTTTCGAGGCGCAGATCCGGCTGACGACAGAGGGGCTTCCGCAGGGGATCCGCGCCGAGGTCGCGGAAGCGGGACCCAAGGAGTCCGAGGCCGTACTGAGACTGGTGGCCGCCGCCGATGCCAACCCGACGAACCGAACCTTCCGCATCGTCGCTGCGGGAGTAGACCCGGAGCTGCGGGTGGCCACACTCCACGAGCTGGTCAGCAGCGGGGAGAACAACGGCGTGCCGCAGGGTTTCCGGCGACTGAAGATCGAGGCCGTGGAGGAGCTGTGGCTGACCGTGACACAGCCACCGTCGCCCAAGGACGGCGCGAAGAAGCCCTGAGCCATCGCAAGCCGGATTCGTTCGACCCGATCGGAAGCGGACCCCGCGCAATACCGCAAAGACGCTGGGGAAAGGCTTCGGGCTTCTGGGGCGGTTCCACTTCGCGGCTGGGCGCCTTGGCGTGAGGCTCGCTTCTTCGGGATCTGGCTGAACCGGAGTCGGACCAAGCTCAGGAGTATCGGACCAAAGGGGTGCCATCGATTCGGAGCGAGAGGTCGATCGGGTCGCCGATCGACACCGTGCCGTTGGCCACCTGGTAGGCCCAAACCAGGAAGTAGCTCGGGACCGCGTGCCCGTAGATCGTGGCAAACGCACCGTCCACCGCGTCGCCGCCATGGGCCAACTTCACACGGCCGATGCGGGGCACGTTGAACCGGGGATCGAAGGTGTACCACTGGCCACCGAGGTAGACCTCGCAGTAGGCGTGGAAGTCCATCGCCGAGCCGGGATCGATGAAGCCGACGTCGGGAAGGTGTCCGGTCACGTAGCGCGCCGGGAGGTTGAAGGCGCGGCACAGGGCGATCGCGAGGTGGGCGAAGTCGCGACAGACGCCGTGGCGGCGGGCGAGGACTTCCGAAGCCGAGAGGTCGGGGCGACCGGAGCCGAACCGGTACTCGATGTTGTGGTGCACCCAGTCGCAGATCGCCTTCACCCGCTGGATCCCGTGGGGCACGAGGCCGAAGTGGTTCCAGGCGAAGTCACGGAGCTTGTCCGAGTCGCAGTAACGGCTGGGAAGCGTGTAGCGGAGGACGTCGGCGGGGAGCTGGTCCACGGACGGAACTGGAATGGACTCGGGGCAGTAGTCGGGCAGCGACGAGACGGCGACGAGGGCGTCATGCCGGATCTCGTTGCGGCCGGGCATCATCATCGAACGCCAGGTGAGGTTGCCGTGGCTGTCCTGGAACTCGTAGGCGGGCTGGCCGATGCCGAAGGAGAGGCTTTCCTGGACGACGAGCACGTGGCCTTCCAGCCGCGGGCGCAGCACGAGCAACATCGGGGTCGGATGCGTGACGTCGTACGAAAGATGGCATCCGATGCGGAGCGTGACGTTGAGCGGGATCCAGTTCATATCGACGGCCCGCGCAGGGAGGCCGTCGCCCGGAACCGTTCCGGACGTGGTGGCGCCCGGTTGTGGGTCTGATGCGATCCAGCGGGCACCGGGGCGTCCTGTCGAGGACGAAGACCATGGCGGGCCCGAGGTCCGGATCCCAAGGGCGCCTTCAGGACCGGCGACGGACCAGGTGGATCAGGAGAAGGGCACCCACGGAGGAGAGGGCCACGGTCGAGGGCTCCGGAACGCCGACGAAGCCGTCGAAGCGGAAGGAACCCGCCCGCCGGAAGGCATCCTCGGGCGTGCGGAATAGTCCGCTGGCGGTCTCGGACGACACCAGCAGCGTCCCGTCGATTGAGAACCCGGAAACGGAAGCGACCGCATGGACGTCGGCCAGGTCGAACAGCACGGGCGATGGGGTGCCGGTGGGGATGCTGCTGCGAAGGATCCATCCGGTGCCCCCGGTGCCGATGCGGGAGGCGTCGTAAACGAGGGCGAAGTCGCCCACCGCAAGGCTTCCACCCAGCATCTGGAAGCGGGCGACGCCACCCAGCCCGATGAGGCCCGTGGCCGACCCGGGATTCCCGGGGGAGAAGCGGAAGGTGGTCGCCTGAGCGGTGCGCCCGTCATGGTTGAGCACCACCGGGCCGTTCATGAGATAGGACTGTCCGATGTAGGAAGGATGGGGATCGACCCGCGTCCGCAGTTCCTCCGCGGTGGCGGCGGCCGCGACGGGCGCCTCGAAGAAGGCCTGGAGGACGAACACGGGTGGCGACGAGATGTGGCCGCCAAGCCGGTTCCACACCGCCGCATCGTAGTCGATGACCGCGGAACCGGATCCGAGCGACTCCGCGCAGACTTGCAGGGCGCAGCATCCCGGAAGGACCGCGACCCGGAGCCGATGGGTGACCGTGAGGGCGCGGGCGAAGATCTTCACGGGACGAGGATGGGAACTCCGGCGGCATCCGCACCTCCGGGATTGCCGAATGCCGCACTTGGCGGCGAGACCCGTCACGCGGGCCCGACGAGGAAGGGCAGGCAGGAGGGGCGGACCTCGATGCGGACCGGCGTGTGGCCGAGCACCTCGCCATCGACGGCCACCGATTGCGGAGGCGTCCCGTCGATCTCCATGGCGGTGGCGGGGAAGTAGCGCACCAGCGGATGCGAGACGTGGGTTCCCCGCACGAGCCGAAGGAACTGGCGGGCGAC
>JAIXUV010000294.1 GCA_027483345.1 Verrucomicrobiales bacterium
ACCGCGATGACGGAAGGCCCGGATCGGGGCCGCCAACCGCGGGAACTTCTGGCGCTCGCGGAAGATCTGGGCGTCGGAACGAATGCCGCCGCGGCGGAACTGCTTCAACTGCTCGGCGACGTCGAGATCCCTCGAACCGCGCTCCTGACCGGCGGACACAAGGAGGTCCGGCCAACCGTCGAGGTCCACGTCGAGGAAGACGGGCGTCCATGACCAGTCCGTGGCCATCACGCCGGCCATCGCGGCCGCCTCGAGGAACGAACCGTCGGAGCGCTGGAGGAAGAGGGTGTTGGCATCGAACTGCGGACGCGCCAGCGGATCCGACGCATCCACCGCCACGGACCCGGTTCCATCCAACATCGTCAGGCGCCGAAGATGGTCGGGGCTGAGCATGTCGACGACGACGAAGTCCGGCCGGCCGTTCGCATCGAGGTCGGCGAAGTCGACGCCCATGGAGAACTGGCTCGTGTGACGCAGCGTGGTCCGGGGAGCGAGCCGGAACCGTGGATGGCCCGGCGTGGAATCGTTGATCCAGAAACGGTCGGGCGACTGGAAGTCGTTGCACACGTAGAGATCGGGCTTTCCGTCGCCGTTGACGTCCCGGAACTGCGCGGCGAGACCCCAATCCGGCGGTGCGGAAGAGAGCGCCTTGCCCTCCTCGTCGAGGAAGGCGCCGCGGTTCCACGGGATCTCGGCGAAGTTGGTGCCGCCGAGATTGCGGTAGAGCACATCCGGCTCTCCCAACTCCTCGATCGCCCCGGTGGCCGTCACCACGAATCGGTTGGTCAGATCGGGTTCCGAGGTGGGACGCCCATCGATGGTTGCCACCACCGTCCGGTCCCCTTCCCTTCGGAACGTCGCGCGGGCATTGGGCATGTCCATGAGCGCCCGACGTCGGTAGTTGCAGACGTAGAGATCCAGCCATCCGTCGCCATCCACGTCAGCGATGGCCAGGGAATGGCCGCCCCTGGCCGAGGACTGCGGGAAGGACATCGGTTCGAAGACACCCGTCTTCGTCTGCAGAAGCACACGGACCCCGTCGGCGTGGGTGTTGAGCACGAGGTCGGGAAGCGAGTCGCCGTTCAGGTCGGCGACGGCGACACCGGCAACATCGCCTGAAAGCGAGAGATTCCCCGATGGAAACCATCGGGAAGTGACGTCCTCGAATCGCCATCCGCCGAGGTTGCGCCACAACGAGGAACGTCCGCCGATGGCGCCGAAGAAGAGGTCCGGCCGGCCATCCTGGTCGACGTCACCGGCGGCGACGCCCGAGCCGTCGAGCAGCATCTGGTTGGTGAGCTGACGGAAGAGCGGAACCTGATTGGAAAAGATCAGACCCGAGGCTTCCGGGGTGACGCGGGCGAATCCACCGTTGGTGGAAGGAGCGGCCCGGACACCGCGATCCGGCCAAGCGAAGCCGAGCGTGAGGAAAGCGATGAGCAGGAACCGCCGAAGGGATCCAGATCGCGAGCGGTCCGCCCGCTGGAGACGGAGCATCAGGATCTGGTAGGCAGGATGGGCCATCGGACAGGGGGTACATCGAAGAGGATCCCAGAGAACCGATACCTGGAAAACACTTCCCTGTGGAATCCATCTGCCGTCGAAGGTGGAAACGAAAAGGGGGGCTGAAGCGAACTTCAGCCCCCCGTGATTCAGATCCGTCGCCGATTACTGGCGGACACGTCCGAACAGCATGGGCTGGTCAGGCGTGAAGGTGAACGGACTGGTCGCACCGGCAACGTCGGTGAACGGACCGGTGATCGCCGGAGCGGCCTGCAGCGTGCCACCGGAGTAGGTGATGGTCACGGAGCCGTTCGCGTTGCGGACGATGCTCGTGATCTGCGGCGCGGCGGCCGGAGCCGGCGAGAACAGGATGAAGTCGAAGTCGCCGTTGCCGGTCTGGAAACGGAGGGTCTTCGAACCGGAGAGCTCGACGGCGAGCGGGGTGGTGTCGGTGTCGGACGCCTTGAGGGGCACCAGGGCGTTGTTGCCCCAGCCGCCCGTCGCCGGGGCTTCGAACGTGCCGACCGTGGTCGGGGTGCCACCGGTGACAGTGGACAGCGTGGCCCTCATGCGGGTCGCGCTGGCAGGACCGTCGCCGTGCGAGAGACCGGCGTAGACGTTGTAACGGCCGGCCGGGAAGGTACGGGTGTACTGGTACCAGCCGTCGCCGCCCGCCCAACCGATCTTGTAGTTGACGGCGATCTCACCGAGACCGCGGTCGCGGTCGCCGGTGCGGTCCATCGGGACGTTGGGCTCGCCCTCGGTCCGGTAGATCGGGGAGGCGTTCTCGTCGTTACGGGTGTAGTCGGTCGAGGCGACCGCGGTGACTCCCGCGTAGGCGCCGCCGGCGTACGGCATCACGCTGGCCGCGGCGAGGCCGTTGCCACCGTTGTCGAAGTCTTCCGCCTCAATGAAGAAGGTCGGAGTGCGATGGGCGCCCACGCCGAAGGTCCAGCTGACCGTGCGATCGATGATGGTGGCGCGAACGACGTAGTTCGAGGTGGCCATCCAGCCGGCGGCGGGGGTGTAGCTGATGGTGGCGATGCCGCCGGCGGTGGTGACCGTCGGGGTGACCGCGGTGCCGTCGACCGTGAGGCTGACGTTGGCCGTGGTGAGGGCCGGGCCGGTGCCCTGGGGCACGACGAGCTTGATGGCCGCGTCGGTGCCGGCGCGGAACGGAGCGACGCCCGAGGCGCGGCCAGTGCGGGCCGGGGCGAACGACTTGACGTAGGGCACGCCGGCGCTGGACAGCGGGTACTGGTAGGCCGTGATGCCGCCGTCGGCGTTGATCAGGTTGCCGGTGAGCAGGGCGCCGGTGACGGGGTCGAACTGACGGGCGCTGAACTCGACGTTTGCGCCGCCGCCGCCCTCGTACCAGACGAGGCGGACCGGGTAGAGACCGGCCTGGGTGACCTCGAAGGCGTAGGTGGTGCCGTCGGCGATGCCGCCGCCGTTGCCACGACCGCCGCTGAACTCACCGACCACGAGGGGCAGGGTGAAGGCCTCGGCAGGGTTGCCGATGGTCATCACGAAACCGTCGTCGCTGTTCACGTTGAACATGTAGTAGCCCGGGTTCAGGTTCAGGACCGTGAGGATCTCCTGGGCGAAGTTGTCGGTGCTGCTGGTCGTGCCCGGGATGCCCGGGACGCCGGTGTCATCCGGGAAGAAGCCAGAGCTGCCGGCGGTCTGGTTGTAGTTGATCACGCCGGTTTCGACGAAGTAGCCGGAGGGGCCGGTGAAGGCGGCCAGGTCGGCCACGTTCTCAGTGCCGATCAGGCCGGCAATGTGGGTGAGACCACGGTAGGTATCGTTGCCCATGGACTCGCCGTTGGCCTGCTGGACGGTCTTCACGAGGAAGCCGCGGTTGGCGGTGTTCACGGCGGAGGCCGGAAGAGCGAGGCTCGGAGGAACGACCGGGGCGGCCGACACCGTGAAGGAGTTGGTGGCGCTGTAGGTCTGGGTGCCCGCGGTGAAGCGGACGATGACCGAGTTCGAGGAGCCGCTGGCGAGGTTGCCGGGGGGATCGAACTGGACGCGGGTGGTGCCACCGGCCGGGGTCTTGGTGGCGGCGACGGCGGTGCCGTTGAGCAGCAGCTCGATGGAGCCCTGGTTGACGGCGGTGGCGCCATCCTTGATGTCGACGATCAGGGGCACAGTGCCCGGGACGGCGC
>JAIXUV010000203.1 GCA_027483345.1 Verrucomicrobiales bacterium
CCTCAACCTCGGCAAGGGTAGCGCCTTCATCTATGCGGCCGACCTGACCGAGGAGTACGTGGACTTCAACAAGGGCACCATCGCCGACCCGTCCCAGGCGGGTGCCTTGGGCGGCTGAGCGCAGAGCGTTTCCCGCGGTGGCACTCGGCCGGTTTCCGGGACCCGACGCAGTTCAAGTCGGCGACTTCGGATGCCGATGCTCCGGATTGCCGCCGGGGTTTCCCTCCCGCCGGGTGGACGGAGCGACGCGGTGTGAAGGGACGGGCGCGGAGCGGAACCGGAGAACGGTCGCATTGCCTCCGACCGGAAGGCTGGCCATGAAGAAGATCCTGCTCATCGACGAAGATCCGGGCCTGCTGGCCCAGCTTCGGCGCGGCTTCCGTCGGGAATTCCAGGTGGAGACCGTGCTCGGACACGACCAGGTGTTCACCGCCGTGGAAGGCGGCGAGGAATTCGCCGTCGTGGTGAACGACCTGCGTTCCCGGGACACGGCGGGACTGCCGTTCCTGAGACGGCTCCGCCTGCTCGCGCCGGACGTGGCCTGTGTGCTCCTCATCGGAGACGCCGACCATGACGAGGCCGTGCGCGCCGTCGACGAGGGGGTCGCATTCCGGTTTCTTCCACGGACGAGTTCGGCAGACGACCTGGCCGCCGCGGTCCGCGCGGCGGTTCGGCTCCACGAACGTCGCGTCGCGGAAAGGGAGCTCCTGGAGAAGACGGTGCGGGGCTGCGTGGACACCCTTTCCGAGGTGTTGTCCCTGGCCGCACCGGAGGTCTTCCGCCGATCCCGGCGTGTCCGCGACGCGGCTTTGCTCGTCGGCCGGCACCTGGAGTTGACCCGGTTGTGGGAGCTGGAGGTGGCGGCCCTGCTCGCACGCGTCGGCACCGTGGCCATCCCCCACGAGCTTCTCTGCCGGGCCTCCGGCTCGGAGCCATTGCCGGAGACCGGGGCGGCGATGCTGGCGCGGGTTCCGGAACTGGGAGCCCATCTGCTGGGACACATTCCGCGGCTGGAAGAAGTGTGCCGGACGATCCGTCACCAGGAGTCGCCGTTCGTTCCGGACGAAACCGATCGGGAAGCGGTCTGCGGCGCCCGGTTGCCGGTCCATGCGCGGGTGCTGAAGGTGGTGTCCGACTATCTCGAGGCCTGGGATCGGCACGGGACCGCGGCGGCGACCTTCTCGGAGATGCGCCGCCACGCCTCCCGCTATGATCCCGAGATCCTCGCGGCGGCCGAACGCTGCCTCGGCGGGGCGCCCGATTCCTCAGCAACCCGGGCGACGCCCACGAAGCTCCGTGCCCTCGAGTTGGAGCAGGATAGGGTGCTCGCCGCCGATGCCGTCACCCGGACCGGATTGCTCATCGCGCCGTCCGGGACGCCGGTTGGAATTCCGCTGCTCCATCGGCTCCGGAACTTCGCCGCCCTCGGCAATCTGAGGGAACCGCTGGAGGTGCTCCCAACCCCGGGCGAGGTCCGCTGAACGGAGCGTTTCGGAGCACCGGCTTTCCTCCCGCAGGGTCTTCGCTTGGAGCAGCCGTGCCTGCGGGGAAGAACGCCTTCGATCTTCCCTTCGATGGCCACAGGTGAAGACCGCTTCGAAGCCAAGTCGGGGAAGCGTGGAACCGTAGCCCCTGAGGAAGGCGATTCCGGTGTGTGTTCTGCCGCATTCCGGCGGCCTCCGGCCGTCCGCCGTGTGCGCCCTGCGGAGAGGATCATCTCTGAGACCCTCGTCTCGGTCACGAATCAGGATCGCTCCACGTCGCGCGGCATGTCTGCACCATCGGAATCCCGGGCGGGTTGAACGGCCTCCGCGAGTTTGACCAGGGCATGGAGCGTCCGGTTGACCGGAACGTCGATGCCCAGTCCGCGTCCACGACGTGCGATGTAACCGTTGAGCGAATCGATCTCGGTCGGCTTTCTCCGTCGGAGATCCTGGGCCGTTGAGGAATAGGCCGCCGGGATCTGGCGGGTGAGTTGGCGCACCGTTGCTGTCGCTTCCCGAAGGTCCCCCATGTTGATCGGGATGATGCCTGCGGCCGATGCGACCAGCAGGGTTTCCTGGATGACCGCCTCCGCCAGTTGCCAGGATTCGGGGTGTTCACCGACCTCTCCATAGGTCTTCTGGCACAGGGCGGAGATGGCGTTGAGGGCGCAGTTGCAGGTGAACTTCTCCCACAGGTTGCCCTGGATGTCCTCGGATACCTGGCATGGAATCCCGGCATGATGGAACAAGCCCTTGAGCCGTGTCGCTTCGGCTCCGGTTGGTCCGATGATGAGATCGCCCCGGCCGGTGTGCTTCACGTGGCCGGGCTGCGGTACAGACGAGGCGAGGTACACGACCGCCGGCAAGACGACCGCGTGGAAGGCACCCTGAAGTTGTCGGACATTGTCCACGCCGTTCTGGAGGCTGAGGACGATCGTCCTCGGAGACAGGAACGGAGCGAGTCCTACCGCAGCGGTTTTGGTGTCGGTCGTTTTGACGCAGATCAGGACGATGTCCGCGCCCCGCGCCGCGCTCATGTCGGTGGATGCCTCCATTGGAATCGTCTCCCGGAAGGTGAGCGACTCCAGGTGGAGTCCGGTGCGTTGGACCGCTTCAACCAGCGAAGGGCGACCGATCAACGTGACGGGAACACCGGCTCTGGCCAGCAGGCCGCCGAAATACCCCCCAACGGCACCGGCTCCGACAACCGCCACCCGTGGCAGGTGGGAATCGAGGAGGGTGGAGTCGTGGGGATGCATCGGTTCTGGTGTCATGATCTTGGATCCGGTCGGAATCGCTTTGGGCCGGCTGCTTTCGGAGACCCGCATGCCTTGCTTGCTGCGTTCAGGACTCTGGGGGCCATTCGATGCCGGCCAGCTCCGGAGGCAGCGTCCCGGGGTCCTTCGGATAGAACAGGGAGGTGTCGACCCCACCGGAAGGAAACTCGTTGTCGGGCGCACCGACGATGAGCCAAAGGACGTCGGAGTCGGAATCGTTGAAGACCTGACGCAGGACATCTGGGCCGACGAGGACGCCGCCGAGGCGGGGAACCGTCAGGGCTTCATCACCCACGCGCAGGCGACCGACTCCCTCCAGGACAAAGTAGAACTCCTCGGCGAGCACATGCCTGTGCAGCGTGTTGGCGCTTCTTGGGGGCATGCGCCAAAGACGCGCGCCCAACATCTCGCTTCCGGTGCGCTCCAGATAGTCCGCATTCGGGATGCGCATCCTGTTCGATGGACGCCAGACCAGATCGTCCGGCCTGATGAGCCTGTAGCCTTCGAAGGTTTTCATGCCCTAGGCGATGGGTTGCGCTTCATCGGAAAATCCCTCGTCCCAGGCAATGGCCGTGAATCCACTGACCACCCCGGGGTCCGTACAGCCGGCGAGGAAGTGGCGACGGGCCCAAAGGAACCCCCGTTCTCCCGGAAACCCCGGCCGGCCCAGGTTCGGAGCGAGCTCGTTCCAGCACCGAACCGTTTCCTGGGTGACCCCAGGCTGGGCACGAAACCACCGGGACACCTCCTCGTCCGTGCCTGTCTTCCCGATGGCGGCCTGCGCTTCCTCCGCCGTGAGGCCGAAGTGGGAGAGGAAGATGCCATCGATGCCGTGGGAACTGCAGAAGGCCATGCGATAGTCGGGTGGCAGGACGCCGGTGGAGTGGAGACGGCACTTGTCGACGAAGCGGGGCAGCCAGAGGCATCCGGCCAGCGCCTCCCTGGGCCTTCGAAGCGTGATCATTCGCTGGGTTCCTGCACCCGACCCGGACCGGGGGGTGCTTGGAGAACACCGCGTTCCAGCTGAAGAAGGTAGTGGAACGTGGGTGCGCTGACCCCGGCCTTGCGTCGGATCTCCTCCAGCTCGGGTGATTGGAAGAACCGCATCGCGTCGGCATGAGTCGTCCAGGCCGAGAAGTGGACCACGCTGTAGGCATCCTCCCTGTCCCGCAGGACCTGATAGGAAAGCTCCCCGGCCTCCTTCCTCATCGTCGCGGCCGAGTCGAACACCCGCTTCCACGCCCCATAGTCCGCCACGGCGTGGAGGATGAGCACATGTGCGGTGGGTCCGGGACCGGGAGAATCGGGGGCATCATTCGGTTGCGACACGGGGACACCCTGTGGGTTGACCGTGAATACTGGAAATACCACCTTTGTCCGATCTCGATACCGATCCCGCATGATAGACTTCTCCATCCGTGAACTCGAATGCTTCACGGCGGTGGCCGAAGAACTCTCGTTCACGCGGGCGGCGCGGCGGCTTCGGCTTTCGCAGCCGCCGTTGTCGCGCCACATCCAGGCGCTCGAAGGCAAGCTGGGGACGGCGCTGTTCCAACGCAGTCCCCGCAACGTTTCGCTGACGGCGGCGGGTCGGGCCCTTCTGGCCGACACGAAGGGAACGCTGACCCAGTTGCAGCGCGCCTGCGACTCGGCCAAACGGGTCGGGCGGGGTGAAACGTCGCGACTGTCGATCGGGTTCGTGAGCGCGGTGCTGGATCCCAGCCTGATCAGCCTCCTCCAGCGTTACAGGGCCAGCCACCTCGACGTTCAGCTGACCCTGCACGACAGCCCGCCGGCCGACCAGTTGCGGGCCTTGGTCGAAGGACGGCTCGATGGCGGATTCGTGGGGGCGACGCCGGAGAACGGGACGTCGGACTTGGCCTTCATCCCCTGGGGCCGGGAGCCGCTGCTGGCCTTCCTGCCGCCCGGCCACCGATTGTCGAAGTCACGTTCGGTGAAGCTGGCCGATCTCTCCCGGGAACCCTTCGTCTCGGTATCGCCGGAATCCGCACCCTGTTTCGCGGCGCAGATTCGACGGCTGTGCGGCGATGCGGGCTTCCGGCCGAAGGTGGTGCACGAGGCGATCCGTGGACAGGCCGTGGCCGTGATGGTCGCGGCCGGCGTCGGAATCGCGATCCTCCCGGCCTCCCTGTCCAGGACCTGCGGCGAATCCATCGTGGCATTGCCCATCTCCGATGCCCGCGCCTCGGTGACCTACGTATTCGCCCATCGGGAAGGGCAACCTGTGGAGCCCCTGTTCGGCTTCGTGAAGGAGTTGCGGCGGGGCTCGGCGCCGAAGCAGGGCAGGTGATGTCCTTGTCCGTTCCCGGCATCACCGGTGTTTGTAGTTACGCGTCCAGGCGGCTCCCCATCCGCGGCCCTTGGATGCGATGGACGAGGGGGCCCAGGTCTTCCTCCGCGCCCCGATCAGGACCAACCAAGCGGATTCCGGTGATGCCTGGCGCGTCACCCTTCTCAGCCCGCCCGATTCTGGTGCAGGACTGCCGTGGGTTCTCAAATGGAGACTTCCCAGCGGCTTGAGCACCGAACCCGTGTCGGGGATCCTGCGGGCGTGCCCAAAGATCCTGCCCTGCCGTCCGGGTCCGAGTCCGTTTCAGAGATCGCCGCGTTGACCGCGCGGCTGCGGGCCTTCCGCGACGAACGGGACTGGGGCCAGTTCCACAACGCCAAGGACCTCGCGATGGCCCTCAGCATCGAGGCGTCGGAACTGCTCGA
>JAIXUV010000260.1 GCA_027483345.1 Verrucomicrobiales bacterium
GATCAGTGCCACCACCATGGCGTCGTCGCTCAAGAAGGGCGAAAGGCACCGCATCGAAGGCATCCTCGTCGATGAAGGATTTGGTGCCTACACGATCTACCTCCACCGCGCTCAACCGAGTCGGTGAACCTCAAGCTGTGAGCCTCTGTGGACCGTTACCGGCTTTGAGTCGAGGTGAGAGACTCGTGACCTCGTCTCCTACGGCGTGCGCGGGTAGGAGACGACGTGAGGAGTCTCAGCCTTTCCGTCGGGCGAGGCGCGGTGTGCCTGGATCGACCTTCGGGAGGCGCGAGAGACTCGTGACCTCGTCTCCTACGGCGTGCCGGGGGAGTTGGCTTTCTCCGTGTCCTCCGTGCCTCCGTGGCCAGCCCCGCAGCGTTTCAAACGCACCCAGGTGGCGCCTTCACCGCCATGGGCCTGGGAGGCGGGGGACATCGATTCGACTTCCGGGATCCGTGGCAGCAACGCCAGCACGCCGGCCTTCAATGCGCCGGTTCCCCGGCCGTGGATCACCCGGACTTCCAGGATCCCCCGGGCAACGCACTCGCGCAGGTACTCCGGCAACAGCTCGCCGATCTCCCGAGGTCGGAAAGTGTGCAGGTCCAACTCTCCGGTGATCGGCAAGGGTACCGGTTCGTCGAAGTCAAGAGGGTCGGTTTCGGATGGCATCGGGCGTGGACGACAGGTGCTGGCGGCAGGTGGGCCGTCCTCAACCCAGCTTAACCGGGTGCGATCCCCTGGGTCATCGGAGTTCGTCACCGCAATACGATTACCCAGATGAATCCTGACCCGATCCCGACCCATTTTGCCGCGGTCGGCCATGACATGGCTGCGTGAGGGATTACAGCGATCAAGGGCGTGCAACAGCGCGGTGTCGGTCCCGGCCACCTTCTCCATGGAATGGACTTCGACCCCGGCTCCGGTTTCGGGCCAAGAATCTTTCCGAATCGAAAGCGATGGGGCAGCGTCCCGGGGTTCTACTGGGATGCTGACCTTTCTTCCATTTTCCCGACCGCTGCGGGTTGGCGTCGTCACGCTGGTCGCGGCGATGGCGTCGGGTGTCGGGTTGCGTTCGGCGGAAGCGGACCGATCGGACTTCTTCGAGCGCAAGATCCGGCCGGTGCTGGTCGAGCGGTGCGAGGAGTGCCACAGCGTGGCTTCCGGAAAGAAGAAAGGCGGCCTGCTGCTCGACAGCCGTGCCGGACTCCTGGCGGGGGGTGACACGCGGCCGGCGGTGGTGCCCGGCGATCCGCAGAAGAGCCTCTTGATGGAGGCGGTCCGCTACGGCAACCACGACCTGCAGATGCCTCCCAAGGGACGCCTGCCGGACGCGACGATCGCCGAACTGGAGCGCTGGATTGCCGACGGCGCGTTCGATCCGCGTTTGCCACGAAGCGGGAACGCATCGTCCACACCGGGCGCGTCCAACGCGGAAGCCGGATCCCATTGGGCCTTCCAACCGCTGCGGCGGACCCCACCGCCGGCGGGATCCGCGGTCCACCCGATCGACCGCTTCATCGAGGCCCGGTTGAACGAGGCCGGTCTCCGTTCCACCCCGGAGGCGGATCGCCGGACGCTGCTGCGCCGCCTTTCGTACGACCTCACCGGGCTCCCGCCGTCGCCTGCACTGCAGGAGGCCTTCCTGAAGGGATCGGGAGTCGACGACGACGTCGCCTGGATCGAGCGTCTGATGGCTTCGCCGGCCTACGGCGAGCGTTGGGGGCGTTGGTGGCTGGACGTCGCGCGCTATGCCGACACCAACGGCCAGGACGAGAACAAGGTCATGGCCAACGCCTGGCGCTACCGCGACTGGGTCGTGCGGGCATTCAACCGCAACCTGCCGTTCGACCGGTTCATCACGGAGCAGTTGGCCGGCGACCTCCTGTCGACCCATGGCGTGACGGAACCGGAGGTGTTCGACCGCTGGACGGCCACCGGCTTCCTGGTGTTGGGGCCCAAGATGCTGGCCGAGCAGGACAAGCCGAAGCTGGTCATGGACCTGGTGGACGAACAGATCGACGTCGTCGGCCGGGCTTTCCTGGGGCTGACGGTCAGCTGTGCGCGCTGCCACGACCACAAGTTCGATCCCGTTCCGACCCGGGACTACTATGCCCTGGCGGGGATCTTCAAGAGCACCAAGACGATGGCCAACCTGGACTTCGTCTCGCGGTTCAACGAGCGGCGCGTCTCGGATGCGGCGCAGGTTGCGGCGGTGGAGGCGCACGCGGCCGAACTGTCCCAGCTCGAGGCCGAACTCAAGTCGGCCACTGCCGCTGCAAAGACCGGCCTGATCGACCGCTGGACCTCGGCGGTCGCGGAGTTGCTGAGGAAACCGGACGCCGGGACGGAAGCATTGCCTCCGGAGGCGGTGAAGCGGTTGAGGGCCGTCCTGTCCGACACCAACGACGTGGGCGGCATCGCGGCGACGTTGCGTCGATGGAACTCGGGTGCGGTTCCCCTGGAGGAATTGCTGCGGAAAACGGGATCCAGCAACGGGATGGCGGGAATCCGTCTCGGTCCGGGTCGGACGGGTGCGGCGTTCCTCGCCGACGGATCGAACCAGATCGAGGCGCCGCACCGTGATGAACTGGAGCCGCCTCGACTCACCGTCGAGGCCTGGGTTCGGCCGGAGGTTCTCCCGACCGAGGGCGAAACCCGCCGTTGGCTGGTCTCGAAGGGGGCCAACGAGTGGGCCGAAGGGCATTACGCCCTGGTGATCGACGGTTCCCGGGCGGGGGCCTACCTCAACATCGGCGGCGGACCGGAGAAGGTCTTTGCCGCGTGGTCGGCGCCGGGAGTCCTTGAGTCGGACCGTTGGCGGCATCTGGCGATGACCTTCGACGGCCAGGTGCTGCGGGTCTTCGTGGATGGCGTTTCGGTGGCGGAGGCCCCGGTGGCCCGCGAACGGAACCGTGGCGCGGGGCCGCTCGTGTTGGGGCGTCGGCCGGATGGGTATGTCGGATTCCGCGGCGCGCTCGACGGGATCCGCGTCCATGCGCGCGCCTTGGAAGCTGCGGAGCTGAAGGCAGCCTTCGAGAACCCGGGAAAGCCGGGGAGTGGCGCCTTGATTGCGGGGTGGGAGTTCGACGAACTGGACGAAGCCGGGAAGCTGGCGGTGGCGGAAGCGGAGACCCGGCGGTTCCTGAAGGGACCGGAGGGGCTTCTCACGCCGCCAAAGGACTTCCGCGCCCTGCTGGCGGAACCCGGGAGACGGGAGTTGGAGTCTTTGGAAGCGAAGTTGCAGCGCGTCCGCACCAACACGCCGCCTCCGGTCGAGTTTGCCTTGGCGGTCGAGGAAGCGTCGGTGGTGGACCTGCCGGTGCACATCCGTGGCAGCCACCTGAATGCAGCCAAGGAACCGGTTCCGCGGGGATTTGTGCGGGTCGCGCATCGCGGCGGTTCCATAGCCCTGCCGAAGGATCGCAGCGGGCGACTGGAATTGGCGGAATGGCTGACCGGGCCGGAGAACCCGCTTACGGCGCGGGTGATCGTGAATCGGGTCTGGCAGGCGCATTTCGGTGAAGGACTGGTTCGGACGCCGGACAACTTCGGCCTGCGCGGCGAGAAACCGACCCATCCGGAGTTGCTCGACTGGCTGTCCACGGAGTTCATCGCCTCGGGTTGGGATCTGAAGCGCCTGCATCGGCTCATCCTGACCAGCGGGGCCTGGCGTCGAGCCGGTCGAGGACATCCCGGTTTCGATCCAGAGACGGCGACCCGGGATCCGGACAACCGGCTCTTGTCTTGGTTCCCGAGACAGCGGCTGGAGGCGGAGATGGTGCGCGATGCGTTGCTGCTCGTCTCGGGCCGGTTGGATGCGACGATCGGCGGTTCCCTGGTGTCCTGGGGGAATGACGAGTACACGCCCGAGGATTCCGTGAGTGCGGGTTCGGTGCGCCGGTCGCTCTACCTGCCGGTGGTGCGGGACCGGGTGTACGACATGTTCACCATCTTCGACTTCGCGAACCCGAGCGTGGGCACGTCGCGTCGGACGCCGACCGTCGTTTCCCATCAGGCGTTGTTCTTCCTCAACAGCCCGCTGGTGCGGGAGTGCTCCTCGGCATTGGCGGACCGGCTTCTCGCGCTTCCGGGGAACGATTCCGTCCTGCGTCTCCGGGAAGCCCATCTCCTTGCGCTGGGACGTCCGCCGAGCCCGGCCGAGACCGACCGGGCGATGCGCTTCCTGGAGGCCTCCTCCCGGCCTGAGACGCCCGATGGGGAACGCCGCGCTTGGGCTGCCTGGTGTCAGGTCCTGCTCGCCTCGAACGAGTTCCTCTACCGGGACTGAGCCGAAACGATTCCGAGGGAGCAGAGACTGGCCTCACGCAAAGATGCCAAGACGCCAAGGCGCGAAAGGCGTTCCGATTCCGGGTTCGAAACCGCGATCAGCGCTCGAGGCGTGGTTCCCCGACTGGAATTCGGCGGCTGCCACTTCCTCGCCAGCGGTTTTGCGGCTTTGCATGCCGATCCCTGCTGCATCGCTGGCTGAGCTGGATCCAAGCAGAAGGGACCCGAACGCCCAGTGGCCTAGACGCGCGGGAACAAGCGGGAACCTCCAACGTGGCTGAGGCAGAGCCGGACAACGGCCTGAGCGTTCTCAATCTCCTGAGCGCAGAATCAGGCCTTGGTCCGCGGACAGTTCGTCGTCGAGTCGCCAGCCTCCGACGACGACGCGGTCGTGGTCATCGACGGCCACCGACGTGGAGCCGATTCTCCAACAATTCGAATGGAGGTCGAACTGGGTGGAGCCGTTGATCGAATAGGCGGTGTCCAGGGCGCCGGAGGAGGTCAGTCGCGCGACACCAAGATACTGGTTCCTCTCTTCGGCGGCGCGGTGGCCGACGAGGAGGAGGTTGCCCGATCCGTCCAGTTGGGCATCCGTCACTTCGAGACTTTCCCGCAGCGAAGTCGAACCGACGAAGGTTCCTGTCCGGTATCCGGTGCCATTGAACGTGGTGTCTCGGTCGCCGGCCGTGGTCAGGCGCAGCGCGTAGAACTCGCGGCGGGAGGCGGTCGCGTCGTGGTCGCCCACCACGACAGGTCGGTCGGAGGAGTCCACCCGGAGGGCTGCCACCGTGGGGGATCCCAACGCGGAGACGACCTTGTATCCACCGCCGCCGAAAGTCGTGTCCGCGGCGCCCGCTTCCGTCAGGCGCTGGATGTAGAGGGCCGTCGATCCGCCGGAGACGGTCCGACCGGCGGTGTAGCAACCGCCGTCGGAGGCGACTGCGACCTTGGTGATCGTCTCGTCCCCGGCCGAAGAGAAGTGGGGGATGTGTCCGTCGCCGCTGAATCCGGTGTCGAACGTGCCGTCCCAGTTGAGCCGGACAAGGCAACTGAACTTCCCATGGCTCGGTGAGCGACCCCGAACCGCCAGGTAGATCTTCTCCCGGGTTTCATCCAAGGCGAGGTCGGTCAATTCCAGCTCTTCCAGGTCGTAGATCCCGAGCTCGAGATAGAAGCGGGCTCTGCCGTTCTCGCCAAAGTCGGTGTCCGCGGTGCCCGTGACCGCGTCGAGCCGTTGCAGGGCCAGGAAATCCAGGTTGCCGGTGTCACCCACGAGGATCCTGTCGTGGGTCCGGGAGGCGACGATCTTGGGAGCATGAGGATCGATGTCGGTCTCGAACTGGCCGTTTCCGGTGTCGCCGAAGTCCGAGTCCGGAGAGCCGTCCTCGTTCCGGCAGGAAATCCAGAGGGAACCGCCGGCGGCGCCGACGCCGAAGAGTCGGGTGCCAAGGACCGCGACGTCCTCGATGCGATCGATTCCGTCGGGAACGGGTCCCTCGGCGAGGAACCCGTCGTCGTCGAACGACGTGTCGTACGGCGGCAGGTCCAATCGGGTGGAGGTGATGATCTGCGGATGCGCCGTCGTGACGAACAGCGAGGCGATTGCGGTGGCGATGGGTAGGAGGTGTTTCATGGGAATGTTTGGGTTCCTTCAACTTGAAACCGATCCCGTGGCCACGGGCGAATGGGCTTATACCGCTCGTCTCCTACGGCGTGCACGGGTAGGAGACGACGTGAGAAGTCTCAGCCTGTCCGGTGGGCCGTGCGTCGTGGATTGGGAACGCGCTTGGGAGGTGGCCAGCGACTCGTGACCTCGTCTCCTACGACGTGCCGGTGTAGGAGACGACGTGAGGAGACTCAGCCTGTCCGGTGGGGCGTGTGTCGTGGATTGGGAACACGCTTGGGAGGTGGCCAGAGACTCGTGACCTCGTCTCCTACGGCGTGCAGGGATTCCTTTCCGGACCAGAGTGCTTGCCGCTGCGGATGGTGATTCCTAAATTTCGAAATCGTGAATGTTCACCCCGTCCTCGTTCCCCGGTGCTCCCGGTTGGTCGGTGGTCTCCGGTCGGCGCGGAATGGAACGGCGATTGCCGGAGGGACGTTTCGATGAATCACGCCCGTTCGCCGATCTCCCGTCGTGAGATGCTAATCCGTTCTGGGGTCGGGTTCGGCAACCTGGCGCTGATGGGACTTCTTTCCCCGCAGGCTCCGGTGTCGGCGGGAACCGTGGCGTCGTCGGCGAGGCCGCCGGGATTCCGTGCGCGGGCGAAGCGGGTGATCTTCGTGTTCATGCACGGCGGGCCGTCGCATGTGGACACCTTCGACTGGAAGCCGGCCCTGGTCCGCGATTCGGGCAAGCCCCTGCCGTTCGACAAGCCGCGCATCCAGTTCGCCAAGACGGCGAACCTGAGGCGTTCCCCTTGGGAGTTCCTTCCGTACGGGCAATGCGGCGCGTTGGTTTCGGACCTGTTCCCCGAAGTGGGCTCCTGTGCGGACGACCTCTGCTTCCTGAAGTCCGTGCATGGGACCAACGAAGCGCACGGCGGTGCGCTGTTGAAGCTGCATACGGGATCGGACACCGCGGTGCGTCCGAGCATGGGGTCGTGGATCTCCTATGGCCTCGGCACGGAGAACGCCAACCTGCCCGGGTTCCTGACGATCAACCCGACGTTGGGCCACGGCGGCGTGGGCAACTGGTCGAGTGCGTTCCTGCCGGCAGTGCACCAGGGAACGCCGATCGGCGGCGGCGTGCCGGTGGAACGGGCGACGATCAACCATCTCCACGATCCCGGTGCCGACCCGACGCTGCAGCGGGCGCAGTTGGACCTCCTGGGCGAGATGAACCGAGGGCACCTGGCGGTCGCGGGTGCGGATACGGCGCTCGAGGCGCGGATCGAGTCGTTCGAGTTGGCCTTCCGGATGCAGCGGGAGGCGCCGGAGGCGATGGACCTTGGGCGGGAGAGCGCGGCGACCCGTAGGCTGTATGGGTTGGACGATCCGAAGACCGCCTCCTTCGCGAGGCAGTGCCTGTTGGCCCGGAGGTTCAGCGAGCGCGGCGTGCGGTTCGTGCAGGTGACCCATGGCTACTGGGACCAGCACGACGACCTCACCAAGGACCACGGGCGTCTGGCCTCGGAAGTGGACCGTCCGATCGCCGGACTCCTGCGCGACCTGAAGGCGAGGGGACTGCTCGACGAGACATTGGTCGTCTGGGGCGGCGAATTCGGCCGGACGCCGACGCTGCAGGGCAAGGACGGGCGGGATCACCATCCCCACGCCTTCACCATGTGGATGGCGGGCGGCGGGGTGAAGCCCGGGTTCAGCTACGGGGTCACCGACGAGTACGGGTTCTACTGCGTGGACCAGAAGGTGCACGTGCACGACCTCCA
>JAIXUV010000174.1 GCA_027483345.1 Verrucomicrobiales bacterium
TTCCGGAAGGATTCCGAAGGGCGTTTCCTCTGGCCCGGCTTCGGCGAGAACATGCGTGTGCTGAAGTGGGTGCTCGACCGTTGCGACGGCCGGGTCGGCGCGGTGGAGTCGTCGCTGGGATGGGTTCCGCGTTTCGAGGACTTCGACACCGAGGGCCTGGAGGACTTCGACCGGGAGACCTTCGAGAAGCTCCAGCGCATGGATCCGGACGAATGGCGACGCGACCTGCTCTCCACCGACGAGCTGTTCATGAAGCTCTACACCCACCTGCCGAAGGAGTTGGTGTTCCAGCAGCAGCTGCTCGTGGCGCGCCTCTGACATCGGGCTGAAACCTGGCATGAAGGGAACTTCCCCGCTCCTCGGCCTGCTGGCCGGAGTCGCCGTCGGTGTCCTGTCGGGCACCTTCACCATGGAGGCCGCCTCGTCGGTGCCGCAGCCGTTGCTGGACCGCCTGTCGCGCGGGGCCAACGTCTGCCTTTGGTTCCGATTCCCGAGGTCCGAGTCGGCCGGGCATTTCGCCGACTACATCCCGGATCCCGAGATGGTCCGCATGCGCTCGGCCGGCCTGCGGCACGTCCGGCTGTGCATTGCACCGAAGCAGGTGATGGATCCCGCGACGGGGGAGTTCCGCGAGGATCGGATGGCGGCGGTGGACTCCGCGGTGGAACGGTTCCTCCGGGCGGACCTCGGCGTGGTGATCGACCTGCACAACGAGGACCACGACGCCCTGGAGAACTCGCCGGCGTGGCGGGATGCGTTCGACCGCTTCTGGGCTTCGGCGTCGCGTCGCTGGTCGCGGTTCGATCCGGAACGGGTGGCGCTGGAGATCGTGAACGAGCCGGTCTTCAAGGACAGGGAGGCCGAGTGGCCGCCGCTGCTCGACCGCTTCTTCCGCACCGTCCGGGCCGGTGCCCCGCGCCACACGATCATCGTTTCCGGTCCCAACTGGGGCGGCATCGACGGCCTGCGGAAGCTCAGGCCGCTGGACGATCCGAACGTGGTGTATTCGTTCCACACCTACGATCCGTTCCCGTTCACCCATCAGGGGGCCACGTGGACCGGCGGCCCGCACCGGATCCTCCATGACGTCCCGTATCCCTCGAGTCCGGAGGCCGTGGCGCCGTTGCTGGAGGACCTGGGCAGGCAGGATCCGAAGGCGCGCGACGAGGTGCGCTGGTATGGCGAGCAGCGGTGGGATCTCGAGCGGCTCAGGACCCGCTTCCGCGAGGGGATCCGGTGGGGAGCCGAGCATGGCGTCCCGCTCTATTGCGGCGAATTCGGCGTGTATCCCGTCGCCGCGAAACCGGCGGACCGGGCGAAGTGGTTCGAGGACTTCGGCACGGTCCTGCGCGAGAACCGTATCGGTTGGGCGGTCTGGGGATGGGACGAGCCCTTCGGGTTGAACCGCAAGGGCCGCGGCGCGGACGCGGCGCTGGACCCGGTCTCGGCGAAGGCGCTCGGCCTGGTGCCTTGAGCGCGGGCGATTCCGCCACGGAGGCGCTGAGGACACGGAGGGGAGCGCCGACTTCGCAGGACTTCCACGGCAGGACGTCGACGGGGCCCGGCCAAAAGCGGAGGAGCCCCAGGCGTTGGCGCCGGAGGCTCCCGTGGTGGATTGCAGCTCGGCGGGTCCTTCGCCCTACCGGCAGCGGCGGTTACTGGGCCGGCACGACCCGGAAGAACGCGGCGGACGCCTCGTTCAGTCCGACCGTGTAGGGCGAGGCGACCTGGAGTGTCGACCAATCGTTGGACCCCAGGTTGGGCAGGCGTTGGAGCACGTAGCCGGCCGGCCATTCCAACCGCAGCTCAGTCGAGCCCGGCGTGGGTGGCGCGAAGCGGATCACCGGCGGCTCTGTGGGGCCGTTCGAGGGATCCAGCACTCCCGCGTAGAAGACGCCGAGGTCCCCGAACAGATTGCCGATGTTGAACGGGGCCAGGTTCGGCACCTGGTAGGTCTGGTCCCCGAAGTCGAGACGACCGCCTGTCTGCGGCATCAGGTTGAAGCCGGCGGTGGCCACCAGGCCGTTGCCGTTCACCGCGAGGGCGTAGGCCCGTGCGTTGTCGTAGGTGGAGAAGTTCTCGGAGCCGGTCTGGCGGATGAGGCGTTCGTTCCCCAAGGCGTCCACACGGGCGACGATGACGTCGTTGCGGGCGAACGCCGCGACGTAGTTGGTGCCGAAGCGCACCCGCAGTTCGTTGGGGGCGGCCTGGTAGTCGCGCCGGATCGGGCCGGTGAAGGTGATGTCCCCGTTGGCCGAGACGCGGGCGTCGCGCACGTGGAGACCCCAGGCCTTGGCCCAGAGCACCGATCCGTCCGTACCGACCTTGGCCAGACCACCCCAGCCGTTGAAGCGGTTCGTGCCGAAGGTGTACTCGATGGGTGCGTTTCCGGGGAGGTCGAAGCCGAGGACGAGGTTGCCGGCGTCGTCGAACTCCGCGCTGGTGACGTCGGTGGTCGCTCCGGTCTGCGTGAACTGGCGCAGCCACTGGGGCGTGCCATCCGCAGCGTAGCGCGCAAGGGCGTATCCCGGCGGGTTCTGGACCGGGAGATTCGTCAGGCCGAAGTTCCAGGCCACGGTGCCCGCGGCCCAGACGCCGATGCTGCCGTCCGCCGCGAGGGTCGTCCGCGAGCTCCAGTCCTGGCCCTCAGGAAACCGGACGCCGGCCGGCAATCCGGTCAGGGCGATCGGATCCAATGCGGTGCCATCGAGCGCGGTGCGGTGGATGAAGGATCCGAGCGGTCCGCTGAACAGGGCGCGGACCTCGTTGCCATGGACCGCCAGGGTGACGGGCAGGACCGGATTGGTGTTGGTCCAGAAGAAGGACCGTTGCCAGAGGGGCGCTCCGGTTTCCGGATCGAGACGGGCGACGAAGCCGCCGTTGGGCGTGTTGAAGTCCGCGGATCCCGAGGTGCTGCGTCCGAAGACGAGGACCTCTCCGGCCGGCGTCACCACCGGAGACTTGCGATGCAGGATCAGGCCTTGGCCCGGGGTGGCCGGGAACTGCTGCAGACGCCAGGCGACGGTGCCGTCCGGATTCCACCGTTCCAGCCATTGCCGGAGACCTTGTGCGGTACCGCCGTGCTGCACGTAGAGCCGTCCGGCGTTGTCGAGTCCGACGCTCTGCGGATCGCCGAGGTGGTTGGTGACGCTGGTGACATAGCGCCATCCGCGCATGTTCGGCGTGAGCTGGGGCTGGATCGCCGCCGGGTCGCTGGTGACCACGCCGAGGGAGTTGCTGGCCACAAGCCGATACAGGCCCCGGTTGGTCCGGGAGAGCCGGTCGATGGCGAGGTACCGGTTGGTCGCGCCAGGAATCGGGTTGCCGTTCAGGGTCCATTGATAGGTGGGCGTCGGGACTCCCGTGGCTTGTCCTTCAAGGAGGACCCGGTCGGTGAGGGTGGGTGTGCCCGAGAGCGGTTGGAGAGAGATCTGCGGGATGAGCGGCACGTAGTTCGGGGCCAAGCGCGCCACGAAGAGGTCGAAGGCGTCGTTCGGATCGGTGTTGGTGCGAATCAGTTCGAAGCTGTCGAAACGCTGTCCTGATCCGCGAACGCTGGCGGTCCCGCTGCCCAGCCGTGAGGGCAGTTGGCCTGCGACGACGATGCCGCCGTTGCCATCGACGCCGATCCAACCCGAGGTCGCGGTGCGTCCCTCGTCGGTGTAGGAGACGCGGGTGTCGAGCGACCGGACCCACAGCAGTTCGCCGTCGGGGGAGAACTTGGCCAGGGCGGTGCCCGATTCCACGGCGGCGCCTGGGAAACCACGCAGGTCCGCCTCCGCGATGCCGGCCACCAGGTCCAGGCGGGGGAAGGCTCCCATGCGTTCCGCCAGCAGGAGGTTGCCTTCGGCGTCGGCGGCGATCCGCGATCCGCTGTCGGCCGTGGCCATCCCGGAGCGGAGGTCGCGGGACCAGGCCGGCTCACCGGTGGCGCGGAGTTGGCCGATGTGGCGCGGGGCGGTGACCTGGCCGGGACGCAGCGAGGTAGAGACCTCTTCGTTGCGGTTGGCCGCGTAGTAGATCCGGCCGTCCGGCGCGGTGGCGAGCGCGGCGACCCGGCTGGTGGTCAGCAGGTTCGCCAAACGGGGGCGTCCGCCGACGGGCTGCATCCAAAGGGGATTGCCGTCTCGGTCGAGCTTCAGGACGAAGCCCTCGGTCGCCGTGGTGACGGTGCTGGAATTGGTGATGGTCTGGCTGGAGGCGGAGAACGTGCCTGCCCGGAAGAGGCCCTTGAAGGCGCCGCCGAGGACGAGGTTGCCGGAGGCGTCGACCACGAACGCATTCAGCACTTCGGCGTTGGTGTTCCCGTAGCTGCGGGCCCAGAGGAGGCGTCCGTCGAATCCGTACTTGGCGACGTAGAGGTCGGCCACGTCGGAGAAGAGGTCACCGGTCGAGTTGGTGAGGACCACCCCGCCACCCATGATGTTGAAGCTGGGGGTGGCACCGTTGGTGACCACGACGGCGCCGAAACGATGTCCGCCGCTGAACTGGCCGGCGACGAGCAGTCCGTCCTGGACCGCGACCAGTCCGCGAACGTTCGCCCGCCACGGCTGGGGATTGATCTGGAAGTCGGTAGGCCCCGGTCCGTAGAGCCGCTGGGCCCAGACATTGGTCACCACGACGTTGGTGATGCCGTTGACGATGTTGGTCGAGGGAGCGACCCGCCGCAGGAACCAGGCGCGCTCGGTGGAGCCCTCCGAGCCGGCGATGAAGGCGCCACCGTCGCCGGTGGGGAGCACCGCGGTAGTGCCGTTGGCGCCGGTCTGCCAGTTGGTCCGGCCGGTCGGATCGTACGAGGTCACCCGGACCGTGGTGTTGCCGCCGGAGCCGAACGTGGTCGCCTGGCTGGCCAGCACCATGGAGCCGTCCGGCGAGAGGGCGGCGGCGGCGACCGAGTCGGAACCGTTGGAACGGATCTCGCGTGCGGCGACGACCGCGGGCGCGTTGGTCGCGGCGGGACCGTGGAAGCGGAGTTCGGCCTCCGTGCCGAACTGGACGTCACCGGGCAGGCCGTTGCCGAAGTCCTGGATGGCGAAGCGGTAACGTCCGAGGTCGGTGATGGCGACGTTGCTGACGGCGAAGCGGTACAGGTAGTTGGTGATGCCGGCTTCGAACGGCGCCTGGCGGACGGCGGTGGAGGAATACTTGCCGTTGAAACCGTTCACCGAGAGCGGCGAGCCGTCCTTGTACCAGGAGAGGCTGAAGACGTTCGTGACGCGGAGGGCGGCGGTGAAGACGGCGGTGATCGGGCGTGGCGGGCCGAAGACGAGCACCGAACCGGACTCGGAGCCGGAGACGTCGGAACCGTTGATCCGGGCCGACGCCGAGGCGCCGTAGGTGCCGTTGCTGAAGACCTCCAGGCGGGTGACGGCGCCGGTGGACGGATAGTTGGTGAGGAAGAAGCCGGCGAAGCCCGCGGTTCCCGGGACATGGCCCCAGGTGCCGGTGACCGGGCTGCCTCCCGTGGCCGCCACGGCGTGGAACACGTTGCTCGGGGAGAGGTGGAGATGCCAGGCGGTGGTCTGGGGGAACGGCGGCAGGCTCAACGAGGGTCGCAGGGCGAGGGTGTGGGCGATCTCGGTTTGGAACGAGTTGTCCAAGTAGGCGAGGCCGTTGGTGAGGTCGGCCGCGTGGTACTGGCCGAAGCCGACCACGGCATCCACAAGGTTGGTCAGGATCTCGCTGCGCGGTGAGATGAACGAGACGTGGGCGATGGAGCTCGTCACCGCACCGAAGCGGTTGGAGGCAATGAGCCAGTAGTCACCGGCGGTGTCGCTCGAGACGCCATTCAGGAAGTAGGAGTTCGTCTGCGGGAGGAAGAGGGTCTGATTCTGGACCAGTTGCACGATGTTCGAGCCGCGATACCAGGTCAGGGTCACCGGGTTGTCCCCCTCGGTGATGACGGCGTCGAGGTTGGTGCGGCTGCCGAGGGGAACCCGGATCGAAGCGGGCTGACCGCCGATCACCGGGGGCTGGCCGGGCCGGATGGAAACGGTGACCACGCGGCTGGTGCTGCTGCCGCCGGGAGTTGCTGTGGCGACCATCTGGAACTCGCCGACCCGGTCCGGGTTGGCGGCGGTCAGGAACAGGGTCGAGTTGAATCCCGGAGGGTAGTTGGTTCCGAACCGCAGCCACCGGTAGGACAAGGTGCCGCCGGAGGCGAAGGCCTGTCCGGTCAGGATCGCCGTCTCGTCGTCGCGGACCCGGACGCTCTGGGGCTCCTGGAGGAACAGCGGCGGGCCCGGCGGGATGACCACGAGCCGGGCCACCTGGCTGGTGACGGACGCGGTGCTGTTGGTGAAGACGGCGTAGTAGTCGCCGCTGTTGGTCACGGCGGAGTAGAAGGCGAGGAAGGCGTAGCCGCCGGGTCCCTCGGAGTACAGTTCGTCGTTCTTGTACCACCGGAATCCAAGGGCACCCGTCGCCTGGGCGTAGGTGCTGAACTGGTCGCCGACGCCGACGGTCCTTCCCGTGGGTTGGGCGATCAGGGTCAGGACTCCGGGTCCCGGACCTGCGTGAAGGGTGCCGCACAGCAACAATCCGAGGAATGCCCCGTAAAGCCGCATCAGCCGGCCGCGAAATCCATTGCCCACGCCCGCATCCCGTCTATGAGGTAGCCAGTTCATCGGTTGGGAGTCTCGCACGGGAGGCCGTCGGGGGTGAATACGTAGGCCTACGTACGACTTGCCATCCGGCCCGTGCCGAAAGGGCCGGGTCGCATACGGATGTCGGAAATCGGTGTCTGCGGGTGTATTCCGTCAAACAGCGCCATGAACGACGACGCGAACCTGATCCGGAGGTATGGGCGAGACGGCGACGAGGCAGCCTTCGCCGAGTTGATGACCCGGCATCTGCCGTTGGTGTGGGGTACCGCGCGACGCATCACCAGCGACGGCGAACTCGCCCGCGACGTGGCCCAGTCCGTCTTCGTCGACCTCGCCCGCAAGGCCCGGACCCTGCCGGAGGGCACTGCGGTGGCCGGATGGCTGCATCGCGCTGCCTGTCATGCCGCGGGCAACCTCGTCCGGAGCAACGTCCGCCGCGTCCGGCGGGAGCGCCTCGCGATGAGCCTCACCGGCGGTGACGGAGGGCAAACCGACGACGGAGGTGTGGAAGCGCGGTTGGTGGAGTCGCTCGAATCCTTGGTGGACGACGCCCTGCTCGCCTTGCCGGATCCCGACCGTGAGGCCGTGTTGCTCCGGTACTTCCGGGGACGGAGCCACAGCGAGGTCGGCGAGTCGTTGGGGGTGGGCGAGGATGCCGCGCAGAAGCGGGTGTCCCGGGCCGTCGAGAAGCTTCGTGACCATTTCCGGGCCCACGGCATCGCGGTGGGTGTCGGCACGATCGCGGCGGCCCTCGAGGTGGCGGGTGCCGAGACGGTTCCCGCGTGGGTGCTCCAGGGACTGGCACCCGCAGGCATACTCGCCACCGCCGGGGCCGCGGCCGGCACGGCCGGCACCGCGGCCTGGATCCTTTCCATGAAGACCCCCGCGTTCCTCGCCATCACAGGCGCCCTCGGCGGTGCCGCCCTGTGGCAATCCGTTGCCGTGTCCCGGTTGGAGAAGGCCAACGCCGAACTGGGACGGCAGATCGCCGAA
>JAIXUV010000187.1 GCA_027483345.1 Verrucomicrobiales bacterium
CAATGGCCGAGTTTCCTCCTTGGCCAGGCGTTGGCTACGAAGTCAGGGAGGATCCGGCGAAGACCAATCAAGGATGTAGCTCTGTCCTGAGGAGAACTTCCCGTCGAGGCCTCGATTCCAGTGTCCGGTGAAGATCTGGATCCGGACTTCGGCTGATACTCAGGCGGCGTTCCCCAGCGTTGCGGAATTCCAGTCGAGATCCGATAGCGGGTTTGGCTGGTGGGAGGTATGGCCCGCCCCTTCTTCAATCCAACTAGCCAGACAAAGACAAAGGCGGACGGAGTCAGGGACTCCATCCGCCTTTTGACAGCTCTGAAGAAACTAGCCTTGGCTTAGGCGCTCTTCTCGGCCGGCGCGTCCGCGGCCGGCTTGCGGCCAAAGCGGGAACGCTTCTCGGTCTTCGGCGCCTCAGCGGCCGGGGCCGCTGGGATCTCGGGCAGCGGGTTGGCGCTCTTGACAACCAACTTGAAGGCCGACTTCACCTCAGGATGGAGGTTGAGGGTGACCTCGTACTCGCCCAAGGCGTGGATCGCCTTCTCGAGATGGATCTTCTTCTTGTCGAGGGAGACCTCGAGCTGGGTCTTGAGCGCGTCTGCGATCGTTCCAGCGGTCACGCTGCCGAACATCTTGCCGTCGTCACCGGTCTTCATGGTGATGGTCAAGGTCACTTTGCTCAGGCTCTTGCCCAACTCGGCCATGGCATTCAGGTCCTTGGTCTCACGCTCGGCGCGACGCTGGCGCAGAACCTCGAGCCGGCGCTTGTTGCCGTGGGAAAGCGGGATCGCGAGGCCATGGGGGATCAGGAAGTTGCGGGCATAACCCGTGGCGACCTTGACCTGATCGGACTCGCCACCGAGGCCGACCACATTGTGAATCAGAATGACTTCAGTCTTTGGCATGGGAAAAGAATGTAGGGTTTGAACGGACCTTAAAATGGAACATCGTCGTCTTCCGGGGGCGGACCATCCGTCTCCGGGGCGGCCGAATCCGAACGGGCAGGCGGCTGCGGGCGGCTCTGGGGCCGGGGTGCCGGGGCACCACCGGGTGTCGGGGCGACTCCGCCTTCTGCCCGGCCGGTGCCGAGGAAGGTGAATCCTTCGAGAACGACACCCAGACGGGAGCGCTTCTGACCCGTCTGTTTGTCATCCCATTGATCCAGGCGCAAACGCCCTTCAATGAGGATTCCTCCGCCCTTTTTCAGGTACTGGGAAATGGTCTCAGCCTGCTTGCCGAAGGCGTCGATGTCGACGTAGGTGACCTCTTCCCGCTGCTGCCCGTCCTCGCCGGTCCAACGGCGGTTCACCGCCAGCGCCAACTTGGCAATCGCGGTACCCTTCGGGGTGTATCGCAATTCCGGATCCCTGGTGAGGTTTCCGGCCAGGATGACCTTGTTGAAACTGGCCATGGACTCGTCCTCGACGATTTCAGGCAACCGGGACAGCGACCTTCGGGGCTTCCGTGAAGATCACGCGGATCACTTCCTCGGACAGCTTGAATTTCGCGGAGAGATCGGCAACGGCGCCGGCCTTGGCTTCGAAAATGACGTTCACGTAGTGGCCGGCGGAATGCCCGGAGGCCGACATGCGGGCGAACGGCTTGCGATCCATCTTCTGGACCGTCTCAACCTTGCCGCCAGCGCTGGTGATGTCTGCCGAGACCTTGTCGACAACCTCCTTGAGGCCGTCTTCCTTGCCTGCCAGATCCAAAATAAACAGTCCTTCGTATCGCTTCACTCGTTTCCTTTTCTTGGAGGGTCTATTCGACCTCTCCGTTGTATAAATTCATCGCCTTCTGCAAACCATCTCGAACCATCGCCTCCACCTGGCTCTCGGCCCGCTGGAGCACCCGATCAAAGTGAGCCCTTTCGTCCCCTGAGAATTCGCCGAGGACATGCCCGGCAATATCCCTGACGGAGCTCGCCGGCCTTTCGATTCCCAGCCTCAACCTTGGGAACGCTCGGCTCCCCAGGTGTTCGGCGATGGAATCCAAGCCGTGGTGCCCACCCGATCCTCCCGAGGGCTTCAATCGAAGTGTCCCCATCGGAAGATCGGCGTCGTCCACCCCCACTAGGATGCTGCCATCGTCGATCCGGTAGAACCGGCTGACGGCGACCACAGCCTCCCCGCTGAGATTCATGAAGGTCTGCGGCTTGCACAGCAGGACCTTCTTGCCGCCGATCCGAACCTCGGCGAGCTCTGAAAAGAACTTGGACTCGTTCCGCCACCCCTGACCGTGGGTCGAAGCGATTCGCTCGACCAACAGTGCGCCGGCATTGTGCCGGGTGTTGCGATAACGCGCACCGGGATTGCCGAGCCCAACCACCAAAAACGGTCCGTCCATGTCCGGAGATCAAGACCGCCGGGTTGGGCCCGACACCCTTGGAATCACTTCTTCTTGTCCGCGGCCTTCGCGGCCGGCGCCTCTTCCTTCTTCTCCTTGATCATCTCGGGCTGCTTGGCCTCGGCACCCGCAGCGGCCGTGGCATCGGCAGCCGCCGGCGCCTCGGTCACCGGCGCGGCCACCGCCAGCACGGTGATGTGCTTGTCGCCCAGGATCTCAACTCCCTCGGGAGCCTTGATGTCGCCGATGTGGATCGACTTGCCCACCTCAAGGCCGGAGACATCGACGTTGATCTGTTCGGGCAGGTCCTTCGGCAGCGCGCGGATGCGCAGCTTGAGAAGGACGTGCTCCAAAGTTCCGCCGCCGCTCTTGACACCGACCGGTTCGCCGACCGCCTCGACGGGCACCTTGATGGTCACCTTCTCGGTGGGCTGGACCTCATGGAAATCGACATGGAGGACACTCCCGGTGAGCGGGTGGTGCTGCACGTCCTGAATCAGGACAAGACGCTCGGCGCGTGCATCACCGGCGACCGAGAGGTCGACGAGGATGATCTCGGAGTGGGCCGTGTGGACCAAGTCCTTGAAGGCGATCGAATCGACCTCGAGATTCTGCGGGGCGGCGGTCTTGCCGTAGATGTTGGCGGGAATGCGTCCGGCGGCGCGGACGGCCTTGGAGCCCTTGCGACGGAGGCTCGTGCGCGGGAACGCGCTCAGTTTCAGCGATTTCATTTCTAAAGTCGTATCTGCCGGATCCGCTCCGGGATCGGCGCGGATGTCAGCCCTTGAACTCGAAAAGGGAGGTGACCGAGGAATTGCTATGAATCCTCTTGATCGCCTCGCCCAACAAGCCCGCCACCGAAAGCGTCGTAATCCGAACACCCTCGATCGCGGAGCGGGCGACAGTATCGGTTGTGATAAGCTCGTCAATGGCCGATTTCCGCAATCTTTCGATGCCCAGATCGTTCAACAGGGCGTGCGAAACGCAGGCCTGGATACGCTGGGCTCCACGGCTCTTGAGGAGCGATGCGGCATTCACGAGCGTTCCTGCTGTCTCGGTCAGGTCGTCGACCAGCAGCACGTTCTTCCCCTCGATGTCCCCGATCACCGAGATCGCCTCGGTTTCGGTGGGGCTCTTCCGTCGCTTCGCCACGATTGCCAGCTCGGATCCCAGGGTCTGGGAATACGCCGCCGCCATCTTCAGGCCACCCAGGTCCGGGCTCACCACGACCATGTTCTGGGTGTTCTGCCGCTTGATGTGGTCGAACAGCACCGGCGCCGCATAGAGGTGGTCCACCGGGATGTCGAAGAACCCCTGGATTTGCTGTGCATGCAGATCCATGGTCAGGACTCGGTTTGCCCCGGCCGCGACGATCAGGTTCGCCACCAGCTTCGCCGTGATCGGCACGCGCGGCTGGTCCTTCCGATCCTGTCGGGCGTACCCGTAGAACGGCAGCACCGCCGTGATCCGTGACGCACTCGCCCGACGGAGCGCATCGATCATGATGAACATCTCCATCAGATGCTGGTTGGCGGGCGGGCTGGTCGACTGGACCACGAAGACGTCGGTTCCGCGGACGTTTTCGTCGATCTTGACGAAGGTCTCACCGTTCGGGAACGGCTTCACCGTGGACTTGCCCAGGGAGATCCCGATGGACTCGCAGATCGACTGCGCGAGCTTCGGGTTGGAATTGCCTGCAAAGACTTTCACGTTTGGGCGAAATGGAAAACCCACCGTCTCCGGCGGGTTTGACGGCAGCAGGCTGGGCAACACCGGCCGGCCGGGCAAGCGGTTTCTCCCCCATCGTCACCGGAACGTCCCGGAACAGCCCGCCCGCATTCGAACTGGTGGTCCACCGCCGGGCCGGATCGCTTCCCGGCGGCGGTTCCCGCGGCCTCGTCCCCAGACCCGGTCCAAGTCGGTCCTTGCGTCCGATCCGGCGGATACCCGACTCAGTGCGAGACCTTCTGCAGCATCGCGTAGAGCTCGTCCTTCAACCGCAGTCGACGATGCTTGACCTCCTCGGTCCGGGCGTCGGAGGCCGGCTCGATGCCCTCCTCGATACGGACGACTTGGCGGTCGACCTCGTGGTACTCGTCAAACAGCCGACGGAAGTGGTTGTTTGAGGTCTTCAAATGATGGATCGCCTCGCGGAGCTCGGGAAACTCAAGTGTCAGCGGATGGTGCAGGTCGGTTTGCATCGGATTCCTTTCCTTGTCCCCCGGTCGTCCCCGCAGGCATCGGTCTGTCCGCGGTGGTCGGCTCGGGGTGGCGACGACCAGTCTTCATATCCGGCATTGCCGGCCCCTCCCCTTGTTGCGAAGTCGGACACGGAATTTGTTCAGTCCCGCCCCACTCCTCTCATTTTCCCAGGCAGAAACGGCTGAAGATGGTGTCCAGGAGATCGTCCGTCGTGGCTTCCCCAACCACATCCCCGACCGCATGGAGTGCCTCCCGCAGTTCCAACGCGACCAGATCCAATCCCAATCCCGAGCCCAGTCCGTCGATCGCCCTCCCTATGGACTCCGCGGAATGTTCCAACGAGACCCGATGTCGGCTGGCGATCGGCACCCCACCTTCGGATCCTTCCGCATCGGCCTCCCCAAGCAGCGCCGCCTCGATGGCGACACACAACTGGTCCAGACCCAGTCCGGTCTTGCAGCTGATCGCCAACGCCCCGGATGGAACCCGGGCGCCTTCCACGTCGCTCTTGTTCGCCACCAGGATCGTCGGGACTCCGGCGAGATCCCGTCCCAGTTCCACTTCGACGGAGGAAGCCGCAGCCGATCCGTCCACCACGAGGAGGACCAACTCGGCGGTCACCGCCGCCTCGCGTCCGCGTCGGATGCCTTCCCGTTCGATGGGATCGTGTGTCTCGCGGTGTCCGGCGGTGTCGATGAACATCACCGGCAATCCACGGATGGACGCCACGGCTTCGACCGTGTCACGGGTGGTTCCGGGAATTGGAGAAACGATCGATCGATCGAGGCCGAGCAGGCGGTTGAGCAGCGACGACTTCCCAACGTTGGGCAGGCCTGCGATGGCCACCCGGGCCCCTTGGCGCAGCACCTCCCCTTCCCGCGCGGTTCGGACCATTCGGGCGATCGACTCCCGGACTCCCTTCAAACGTCCCAACAACGCCTCGGCCGTATCGGGAGCGATGTCCTCGTCCGGGAAGTCGATGTGCGCCTCGACATGCGCCAATACCTCCAGCAGCGAGTCCCGCAACGTCGCGACGCTACGGGTGAGGCCGCCCTGCAGTTGACGCTGGGCACAGGCCAACGCCCTTTCGGTCCGCGCGTGGATGACTTCGGCGACCGACTCGGCCTGCGCGAGGTCGAGGCGGCCATTCAGATACGCCCTCAGGGTGAACTCGCCCGGCTTCGCAGCCCTGACTCCGTTCTGCAGCAACGCCTCCAAGGCCAGTCGCGTCACCAGCACCCCGCCGTGGCAAGCCACCTCGACGGTGTCTTCCCCGGTGAATGAACGCGGCCCCCGGAAGACCGTGGCTAACACCTCGTCGAGCAACGTCTCGCCACGGAAGAATCCACCGACGGTCGCATGGCGTTCCTGGATCCGCGCAAGGACGCCCATGGCACCCGTTCGCGACCGGAAACATCGGTCCACCACCGCCACCGCATCCGGACCGCTGACGCGGATCAACGCAATGCCTCCCGAGCCGGGTGGCGTGGCCACCGCGGCGATGGTGTCCGTCGGATTCATCCGAGGGGTCCTTCGCAATGTCCTCCAGGCGCCTTCGGTTCCCCTTCCCCATTCCCTTCCAGGAAGAGCCGCGCCTTCCCGTAGCTGTGCTTCCTCAGGTAATGGACCAACTGGGGATCGGCCTCCGCCGGCAACAGACGCGCGAGCTCATCGAGCCTGCGGGTCACCGGCAGCACGCTGCCCGCCCGTCCGGCGGCCATGTCGGCGACCGTCTCGTCCAGTCGGACCAATTCACGGAGGATCTCGGATTCCAGCAAAGTCACCCCGGCAGCATGCCATCGGGTCCGGATGGAGCCAACCTCCGCACGACTTCGCGGCGCAGGAAGCGGGACCGCTTGCGAATGGCTCGGGGCCGAACGCCCCCGGCGCGGAAGCTTCCTGCTTTCCACCACCTCGTCCGCATGGAGACTTTGCCGATGCGCCCCCTTCTTCTGGCAACCGTCATGATGATCCTCTCCGACGTCGCGGCCGCGCAGACCCCGATTCCCCTCTGGCCCAGCGGCCAGGTGCCGCTGGCCCATGGGCAGGCCGAGAACGACGTCCCCACGTTGACCGCCTTCCCGTCGGACAACGGTACGACAAACGCGCCGGCGATGGTGATCCTGCCGGGCGGCGGCTACGGCGGACTGGCCCAGCACGAGGGCCGCGACTACGCACTCTTCCTCAATCGCGAGGGCATCCGCTGCTTCGTGCTCCGCTACCGTCTCGGTTCCGCAGGCTATCGCCACCCGGCGATGCTTTTCGACGCGGCGCGCGGGGTCCGATGGATCCGTAGCCATGCCTCGGAGCTGAAGGTCGACCCGGCCCGCATCGGCATCATGGGCAGCAGCGCCGGCGGGCACCTAGCGTCCACACTCCTCACCCACCACGACGCCGGTTCCCCGGACGCCACCGATCCCGTGGATCGGGTCAGCAGCCGTCCGGATCTCGGCATCCTCTGCTATCCCGTCGTCACGCTGGGCGAGTTCACCCACGCCGGTTCGAAGAGGAACTTGCTCGGGGAGAATCCGTCCCCGGAGCTGGTCGAGGACCTCTCCAATGAGAAGCGGGTGAACGCTTCGACGCCGCCCACCTTCCTTTGGTCGCTCCGCGACGACGGCGCGGTTCCCATTGAGAACTCGATCCAATTCGCCCTCGCCTGCCGCCGGGACAAGGTCCCATTCGAGCTGCACCTCTACGAAGGCAAGCAGCACGGCATTGGACTCGGATCCAAGCCTCCTGCGTTCGCGGATCCCCATCCCTGGGCCCTGGACCTGCTGGCCTGGCTCAAGGCGCGCGGCTTCCGGAATTGATTCTCGGGCTTCCGGGTCCGGTTTCGCGGAACTACTGTGGCGTCGCCATTCCTGGCCACGGTTTGACCCGGTTCAAGGCCTTCACGATGGCCCGGCGCAGAGCGACGAAGTCGATCTCCTCGGTCTGCCGATAGACCACCTTGCCTTCCGCGTCCACGACCAGGGTGTGCGGCAAGGGCCCTTGCCATTCAGGATCCAGGGCCTCGATCAGGCGGTACTTGTCGCTGCCTTCGAAGAGAAGGTTCCGGCCCGAGGCCTTCTTCTTCTTCAAGAATCGCAGCACCTCATCCTTTTCGTCCGGGAACTGGGCCGCCACGGTGACCATCTCGAAGTCCCGATGGCGGAACCGGAGGTTCGTCTCCACCACCTCGTCGAACTCCGACACGCAGGGTCCACACCAGGTGGCCCAGACCTGGATCATCCGCACCTTCCCGCTCTTGTTCTCGCGAAGCGCCTTCAACGCGTCGGCCCCGGCGGATTCCAGTGTGACCGGTTCCGCGGCGACCTTCTCCCGCCAACGCACGTTGCCTTCCGACTTGTCCGCCCACTTCGTGGAGCAGCCGAACACCTTGGTCTCCGCGACCGCCGGGGCTTCACCCCGGAGCAGCGCGTCCAAGGCGTTCCGCGCATCGCGGCTCTTCACCAGGTCCTCACGCTCCGAGTCGTCGATCCGGCCCTGGTAACGGAGCCGACGCTCGGCGTCGAAGATGAAGACATGGGGCGTCGCCTGCGGCCCGAGCGCCAACGAGAACGCCTCGGTGTCACCGTCATAGAGATAGGGAAAGGTCCAGCGGATCTGACGGGCCCGGACCTTCATGTCCTCCATCGTGTCGCCGACATCGGTGTAACCCAATTCATCCAACCGCACCGCGGCGGGACTGTTCGGCGAGACGGCCACGACGGCCACGCCCTTGGACGCGTAGTCTTGGGCGAGGATCCGTATGCGCTCCTCATAGGCCTGTGCCGTGGGGCAGTGGTTGCAGGTGAAGACCACGGCAAGGAGACGCTTGTCGGCAAATTCCGCGGATCGATGGATCTTGCCGTCGACCCCGGGCAACTCGAAGTCCGGCATGCGGGTTCCCAACCGGGCCACGGGATGCTCGGCGGCGCAAACCGCCGTGGCGGCCATCAGGCTGGCCAATGCGAGTCGGGCGACACGGAGAAGGGACATAGAGGAATCCTCCCCACCGCTCCGGGAAATCGGCAACTGCATTCGGCCGTGGGACTGGGCCAAGGCAGGTCTTCAGGCCGCGGTGGCGGCGGGCACGGGGACCGGTCCGGTGCTGGCTCGGATGGTCAGCTCCGCCGGCAGACGCGCGGACTTCGCCGGTTCGCCGGCGATGAGCTTCTGCATGAGTTCCATGGCCACGGCACCGAGTCGGAGCTTGGGCTGACGGACCGTGGTCAGCGGAACGCGGAAGAATTCGCTCACCAAGACGTTGCCGAAACCCGCGACGCTCAGGTCCTTGGGAATCCGGACTCCTTGGTTCAGCAGCGCGTCCGCCGCTCCGATGGCGACGAGGTCGTTCGCCGCCTGCAGGGCCGTGGCGCCGGGATTCTCCTGGATGAACTGCAATGCGGCCGAGGCCCCTTCCTCCACCGTGGAACCCGCGTTGAACACCAACTGGTCATCCATCGGTATCCCGGCGTCCCGATGCGCCCTCCGGTATCCTTCCAACCGCTCCAAGGCCCACGGGGAATTCATCGGGCCGGCGAAGAACGCGATGCGACGGTGTCCCAACTCGAACAGGTGCCGGGTCACAGACTCGGACGCGGCGATGTCGTCGGTTTCGACATTGATGAATCCCTCGCAGAACGGCGCGCCGTGCCCGAGGAGAACTACCGGCAATCCCTGCTTCCGCAGGTCTTCATAGATCGCCGCCGTCTTGGACATCCGATAGACCGGGGCCACGAAAAGGCCATCCACCCGACGCGACATCAACCTCCGGATGACAACATCCTCGCGTTCGGCCTTGCCCAGCGAATGCGCCAGGAGGAGGTCGAATCCCAGCTCATGGGCATGGCCCTCCAAGGCCAGCATGACACGGGAATAGACCGGGTCGGTCGGAGCGGGAATCACCAGCCCCAAGAGTCGGGTCTTCCGGTTCCGGAGGCCGCTCGCCGAGGCGTCGGGAACGTAGCCCATCTGCTCCGCCAGGGCGCGGATCCGGACCTTCGTCGAGCCGGCCAGATCTGGCTTGTCGCGCAAGGCCTTCGAAACCGTCATCACCGAAACCCCGGCCTTCTCCGCGATGTCCTTCAGTCGTACCATGGTCCGATTGTCCTGCGTTCGCCCCATCAACGCCCACACACCCGGCAACCGCAAGCTCTCTGTCCAAACAATCCCCACCGCTTTCGCCCGCTTTCCGTTTGCCTCCCTCAAGTCCTCGGCTCTAGTTTCTGCAAACGATTTGCAGAAGGAAGTTGATTTGAAGAGGTATCCCAAGGCCAACGCCTCACGCGGCTTCACCCTGATCGAGCTCCTGGTGGTGATCGCGATCATCGCTGTGCTGGCGGCCCTCCTGTTGCCGGCGTTGGCCTCGGCAAAGACGAAGGCCCGCCAGGCGGCCTGCTCCTCTGGGCTGCACCAGATCGGCCTCGGGATCCAGATGTACGCCGATGACAACCGCGGCCTGTTCGTCGAGACGACACACGGAACGTCGGATACAAATCGCTCCTGGATCCTCACCCTCCGCCCGTACGTCGGCAACGTGGACGCCATCCGAGCCTGCCCCGCCGATCCGTTCCGGGTTCCGCGCATCACCAACTTCGCCTCCAGCTACATCCCGAACGAGTACCTCGCTGTCGACCGGTTGAGCCCTTTCGGAAACGTCCTCGAATCCTACCGCCGCATCGACCAGCTCAAGAACCCCGTCGACACCGTCTCGCTGTACGAGATCGCCGATGCCAAGGACTTCAGCATCACGGCCGACCACACCCACTCGAGAACATGGGCGACGGGCGGCTGGAACGCGGTTCTCGCCGACATCCAGCCCGACCGCCATGCGTCCGGAGCCAAGTCGAGCCGCCACGACACCGGCCGCGCCAACCAACTGATGGTCTGCGGCCATGTCACCTCCCCCTCGGCAGCCCTGCTGAAGGCCCGGATTGATCGCGGCGAAGACATTGCACGTCCGTCGGAATGAGTTCCTCCCTGATGAACCGACTGTTCCTCATCGCAACGTTCCTCGCCTCCTGCGCTTCCCGGATGACCGCTGCGGAACTGCCGGCGCGCATCCTCCGCGGCCATGTCGACGTCCAGACCGTCTGGACTCCCGACGTTTCCTCCGGCTTCGGAAGCCTCTCCTTGGCGCTCAACGAGGAGGAAGCCGGAGTCGTCCATTCGCCTTCGAACGCCGTCGTAGTGGTTGCCGAGGCGGCACGGTTGAGCATCCCGGATGGCTTCGAGGTGTTTGGTCCGGTTGGAGGTGATCTTTGGGTCCTGCCCCAAAGTCCCGATCCCAACCTGCCCTACCTCGGATTCTCCGCCGAGGAGCTGCCCCGGGATCTCTTCGGGGACCGGATGGAGATCCGGCTGCTGTCGGTCCAGGGCCCCGGGAACTTCTTCCTCTGGCAGTCGGACGGCTTCGGCGGGATCCAGATGGCGATGAACTCCAGGGACGGAATCGGCGCCCCGGACCGCGTCCAGCCGCTGGTCGGCGGGCATGACCATTACAACTTCGGGTTCACTGCCAATGGCGTTCACGATGTCTCCTTCGAAGTCCGTGGGATCCACAGCGCATCCGGCACCAATGTGGTCAGCCTGCCGCAGCGCATCCGGTTCGAGGTTCTTCCCCTGCCCCCTTCACCTTGGGCCGTTTGGATCCGCGCCACATTTCCCGAGGATCCGGATCGCTGGCTCGACCTCCCGCAGGGCGACGCGGACTCCGATGGCGCTTCGAATCTCGAGGAGTTCCTCGCCGGCACCGATCCCAGGTCCGCTTCCGCTTCTGCCAGACTGGCGGTTTCGAACGGGGACAACGGGGCGGTCGAACTTCGGTTTCCGGTCATGGCGACACGGACCGCAGCAGTGACGGCGACCCTGGAATCCGCCTCTTCCCCGGCCGGGCCTTGGCTTTCCGAACCGAGGTTCGCGTTGAACCCCGCATCGACGGCGTTGTGGATGAGGGAAACTCTTTCCGCGGCGCCGACCGCACGCTTCTATCGGCTCAGGATCCAGCTGCTCTAGACCGATGAACCGACCTTCCCGAATCCTGTTGTTGGCCTTGATCCCGTTGTTCCACGGATGCGGTCCGGGCAAGGATGAGCATGCAGGCCATGATCATGGTCCTGCCCACAAGCACGAGCATCGCGCGCCGCACGGCGGCACCGCGGTGGTCCTGGGCAACGAGGCCTTCCACCTCGAGTTCGTCCGTGACGCCGCCACCGGCACACTTACCTGCTTCGTGTTGGATGCGCACATGGAGAACTTCGTGCGCATCGCAGCCGCTGCCGTTGCCCTGGAGGCGGAACTCGAAAACGGGAAGCAATCGCTCGGGCTCGCCGCGGTGGCCAACGCCGCCACCGGCGAGAAGGTCGGCGACTCCAGCCAGTTCGAGTCCAAGGCCGATTGGGTCCGCAGTGCTGCCAAATTCAGCGGGCGGATCCCGGAGATCGAGATCCGCGGCACGAAATTCACCGACGTCCGCTTCCGCTTTCCCGAGGGGAACGAATAGTCGGGCTACGATTTTCGAAAGCGTTGCAAGCGGCCTGCCGGATTGGCCTTGCAACGTCCGCCATCCAATGGCGTTTTTGCAGCGTTGAATCCGACCCGCTTCGATCCATCCGAAATCCAGCCCGTGGGTAAGGCACCCTCTGAGGCCTCCCGCAGGCTCGCCTTCGCAGTCCTCGTGGCCGTGTCCATGTCGACCGCCCTCGCACGGCAGGGTGACCGCGGGACTGTCAACGTCAACTCGTTGACCACGGCGACGTTCCAGGGATCCGATTCCCGTGGTGGCTCCTCCGCGCTGACCAGCGCTGGATCCGCCATCCAGATCAGCGCCGGAAGCGCCTTGGCCGGGAACTCCGTGGCGCTCGCCGCGTTCAACCGCGCGGCCGACCAGTGGGAACAGTTCCTCGCCGACCCCGTCCAGATCACCATCAGCGCCAATCTCGCCTCGCTCGGGCCGGGGATCCTTGGCCAGGCCAGCTCGGTGCAGTTGAGCACGGGATTCAACGCGATCCGGAACCAGATGGTGCTCGACAACAGCACCGGCCCCTTTGCCTCGCTCACCGCGGCGTTGCCCACCGCCGCGACCTACGGCGTCACTCTTCCTTCGACCGGTGGCTGGACCACCGAACCCACGATGTACGCGACCGCGGCCAACCTGGCGGCGATGGGATTCGACCTCACCGGACTGCTGCCCGGCGGCTCGCACGCAAGCATCACCTTCAGCTCCGACTTCGGCTTCGACTTCGACCGGACGGACGGCATCGATCCCGGCCTCTTCGACTTCGAGGGCGTGGCCCTGCACGAGATCGGCCATGCGTTGGGATTCATCTCGGAGATGGACTACGTCGATTCCGTGCAAGGCGGCGGCGGCGGTCCCGCGATCGCCTGGACCACGCCGTGGGATCTCTTCCGGTTCTCGGCCAATGGCTCCAACCCGTCGAACCTTTCGCAATTCGGTTCCATGCCGCGGAACCTCGATCCCTCGCAGGCGACGGTGAACGATTCGATCAGCTCGTTCCTCGGCTCGAATCCCGAGGTGCCCACCTCCACCGGGGTCGACACCGGGTCGGGAGACCAGGCCAGCCATTGGCTCAACCAAGCGGCCTTGGGCTACTACCCGGGCGCCATGCTGCCCTCCTTGGCTCCAGGACAACGTATCGACATCGGACTCAACGATCTCATCGTCCTCGATACCATCGGCTGGGATGTCAACTACGCGGCCCTGCCCGAGCCCGGCACCTGGGCGGCGATCGCCTTCATGGGTGGCTTGGGACTCTGGCGCTGGACCTCGCGTCGTCGTCGCGCCGCTAACGCCGCGTAGCCGTTCGCAGGTCGCCGTTCGAAAGTAGCCGCGGGCGCCAGCCTGCGGAACTTCCACGCTTCGGCGTTGGCCGAAGCAAATGGTTTGGGCGGCAACGCCGAAAATGCCGAGCAAGATCCCGTGCCTCCCTTGAGGCAGGAAGACCGACGGGAGACCGAACGAAGGAAACAGAAGATCGGAAGAAAAGTGGAGCGGGCGACGGGATTCGAACCCGTGACAACTAGTTTGGAAGACTAGTACTCTACCGCTGAGCTACGCCCGCGAACCGGAGAGACGTTCCGCAAGACCGACGGCGATTTCAAGCCCGGCTTTTGGGTGAATTCACGTTGGCGATCCCAAGTGCGTGCGTCCCTTCACCGATGAGCGCTTCCGTGAAAAGTGCGGGTGGGAAACTTGGGACTTGCCCGGGAGGGAGTGCGCCACTACTAACACGCCCGCATCCAGCGCCCCTCCGGGCGTTTCCATGGATTCGCCGGTGTAGCTCAGTGGCAGAGCAACGGTTTCGTAAACCGTAGGTCGTCGGTTCAATCCCGACCACCGGCTCCAGTTCTG
>JAIXUV010000182.1 GCA_027483345.1 Verrucomicrobiales bacterium
GAGATCACCACCGGGCTGATGACCTACACCGTCCCGACCAACAACGCCTCCTACATCTACAACTGCACCATCCATCCCTGGATGTACGGCGACATCATCACGGTGCCGCCGCCGGAGGTTCGGATCCTCACCCTCACCCTCGGGAAGGACCTGGTGGTGAGTTCGACGCGGATTCCGGATTGGAACCTCCAGGCGGAGTACTCGACGAACCTGCAACAGTCCCATTGGGTGTCCCTGCCCATCGGGACCAACCGCGTTTCCGGCGACCGCGTCGATTCCATCTGCGGCCGCCCCGAGGGTGAGGCCGTGTTCATCCGCCTGAAGGCCACCCGGTAGGCGGTGGCATGAGCCGGCACGATCGACTCGGCCGGGGACTCCAGGTACGGATTCGGGATCGTACCAGATGACAGCGTCGCGCAAGCGGCTCAATGTGACTTCAAATCCCGATGCCTGAACCCGCCACCATCCTCGTGGTCGACGACCTCCCGGCGAACCTGGGCCTGCTGTTCGACGCCCTGTCCGGCGCGGGGCACCGCGTCCTGGTGGCGGAGACGGGCGAGGGGGCCCTCGACCAGTTGGGGCACGAGACCCCGGACCTGGTCCTGTTGGACTACCGGCTTCCCGGAATGGACGGCATCGAGGTCTGCCGACGTCTGAAGGCGATCCCGGCCTGCGCGGAGGTTCCGGTGCTCTTCCTGACCGCGAACGACGAGGTCTCCGACAAGGTGCGCGCCCTGGACGCCGGCGCGGTGGACTACGTGACCAAGCCGATCCAGACCGCCGAGGTGCTGGCTCGGGTGCGGACGCATCTGCGGATCTCGCGGCTCCAGCGGGAACTGGCGGAGGAACTCGAGATGCGGCGTGAGGCGGAGGAGCAGCTCCGGGATTCCATCGACCGGGCGCTGGTGGTGGTCAGCCCGGACGGACGCATCCTGTTCGCCACGCGGTTGGCGCAGACCCTTCTCACCCGGAGCTTCCCCGGGAGACTGCCCGAGGAGTTGCCCGTCGGACTTCGGCGGTGCGATTCGGTGTCGTCGGATCCGGGAGGTGCGGAGGTGGCCCCGGGGCTGCATGCCCGGGCGCTTACGGGCCGGCAGGGCGAACCGTCGGTGATCGAACTCGAGTCGCGCACCGCGCCCGGACCCAACGCATTGCTCCGCCTTGGGTTGACGCCGCGCGAGGCCGAAGTGCTCTTCTGGATCACGGAAGGCAAGACCAGCCCGGAGATCGGCATCATTCTCAACTCCTCGCGCCGCACGGTGGAGAAGCATTCCGAGCGCATCTTCGAGAAGCTCGGCGTCGGCAACCGCACGGCGGCCATCCGCTGCGCGCTCGACGCCTTCCGTGGGCCTTGAGGTATCCCGAGTGGACCTCAAGCCAAGGCGCCCATCCGCGAAGGAAGCCTCCGGCGCTACTTCGGCTGCTCCACCACCACCAGGCGCCCCAGCGGGACATCCTCAATCGCCTGGCGTGCCCCGTCGGGCCACGTGCCCTGTCGGGCGCCTCCGGGCCATAGGATCTCCAGGGAATCGACCCGCTCCGCGTCGCCGAGGCCGATCGTCACGGGAAGCTCGCTGGCGCTGAGGTAGCTGCGGGCCGCGGTCACGGTCCGGACGAGGGTGCGTCCGCCCACGACCGCCCGGACCACCGCTCCGGCGGCGTCGCGGTTGGCGGTGGTGCCGACCAGCTTGAGGCGCAGGAACCGGTGTCCGGTCCGCTGGTCGTTGAGCAGCAGCAGCGGGGAACCGCCGACCTGGGTCAGCACGACGTCCTCGTCGCCGTCGCCGTCGACATCGGCCCGGGCACTGCCGCGTCCGACGATCGGCGTGAAGATCGCCTCGCCGGCCTGTGCGGCGGAGACGGGGACGAACCCGGCGTCGCCGCCGTTCCAGAACAGCTGGGCGCTCTGTCGGTAGCGCTGGCTGGCCTGGACCTTGGTGATTTCCTCCTCGAGATGTCCGTTGGCCGTGAGCAGGTCCAGTCGACCGTCGAGATCCCAGTCGAGGAAGAAGACCCCGAACTTCAGCGGCAGGCGGCTCGTCGGCCCGACGCCCCAGGAGATGGATTCGTCGGTGAACGGGGCGGTGCCCTGGCCGGCGACGTAGAGCGCAGTCATCTCGTTGGCGAAGTTGCCGATGGCCACGCCGAGCCTTGCGTCCGGGGTGAAGCAGGCGGCGTCGATGCCCATTGCCCCGCGGGTGTTGCCGTAGCTGTCGAAGGCGATGCCGGTCAACGCCCCGACCTCCTCGAACGTGCCGTCCTTGCGGTTCCGGAACACGAGGTTCTGCACGGTGTCGTTGGCGACGACGAGGTCCGTGAAGCCGTCCCCGTCGACATCGGTTGCCGCCACGCCCAGCGACTTCGCCGCGGGCACGCCGGTCGCCGGATTCCGCACCTGGACGCCGGCCTTCTCGCCGATCTCGGCGAAGCGTCCACCGCCGTCGTTCCGGTACAGACGCGGGAAGGTGCCCTGGAAGTTCATCGGAGGGCCGTACGCGCGGGTCGTGCCATCGATCTTGTAGCCGACCTCGGCGTCGATCTCCCGGGACCAGGTCACGTAGTTGCCCACGAAGAGGTCGAGGTCGCCGTCGTTCTCGAGGTCGAAGAAGACGGCGGCGGTGCTCCAGTCCGAGGCCGCGCCGCCGACACCGGCGTCCGCGGTCACGTCCCGGAACCGCCCTCCGCCCTCGTTGTGGAAGAGTCGTGCACCGCCGACCGCGGTGATCAGGACGTCGTCTCTGCCGTCGTTGTCATAGTCGCCGATGGCGACACCCATCCCGTGCAGTGGGACGTCCAATCCGGAGCCGGCAGAGACGTCGACGAACTTCACCGGGCCGCCGGGTGCGGTGTCGTTCCGGTACAGCGCGGCGTGACTTGGCGCCGGGTTCTTTGCCCAGGTCCAGCTGGTGCCGTTGACGAAGAGCAGGTCCTGGTCGCCGTCGCCGTCCGCATCGAGGAACGCGGCGCCGCTGCCCATGGTTTCCGGCAGGAGCTTCTCCCCCTCGGCTCCGGTGGCATGGCGGAAGGTGATCCCCGCGGCGGCAGTGATGTCCGTGAAGGGCGCGTTGGGCACCGCAAGGGCGGCGGCGTTGGTGAGCGACTGCGGGGCGTCGAGGCGGGTGACCTGTATTGGACCGCTGGAGCGGCGTCCGCTGAGAAGGAGGAAAGCCGCCACGACTCCGGCCAGGATGAGCAGTAGCGCCACCATCGACCACTTCAGTGCCGCGGCGATCGTGCGCTCGTCGCCATGGACGATTTCCTCGGAGTCGTCGGGGGGAGGGGAAGGTTGCTGGGGCATTTCGGGTGGGCGTTGCGGGATGGCGTGCTGCCGGGGACTCGGCGATCAGCGGGAGGCGGAGTCCGACGCGACTTCCGGACGACGTTGCACCCCGAACGAGAGGCTTTCCGGACGTTGGAGGTCGTAGAGCACGATGGACTGGGCGGCGGCGTCCGCGGCCGGGTTGGCGCGGCGGGCGATGGCGACCGCGCGGTCGCGGGCGTTGTCGTCGGGACGGAACCGCTCGTGTTGGGCGCGGTGGTGCGCGCTCTTCGCGGCGTCGCCGAGGCTCGCGTGGATCAGGCCGAGGTTGTAGTGGGCGGTGAGGTTCTCGGAGTCGATGGCCAGGGTGTCCTCGAAGCGCTTGGCCGCGGCCTGCAGGAACTCGCGCTGACGGGCCGGGTTGCCACGTTCCATCTTGGCCCGTTCGAAGAGGGCCTGACCGAGCTCGTTGATCACCTCGTAGTCGCGGCGGAAGTCCAACCCACGTTGGTCGAGCTCGGGGTAGCGGTCCTCGAGGATCGAGGTGAGGTCGCGGATGGCTGCGTCGAGGTGGCCGTTCTGCTTGTTCACCAGGCCGTTCAGCCAGGCGATGGTCCAGCGGTTCCCGGCCGGCGTGAAGCGGTTGGTATCGTTGGCGCGTTGCAGCGCCGCCACGGCGTCCTCGAGTCGGCCCTCCTTGAAGAAGACCCGCGCGAGGTTGAGTGCGCCGTCGGCGCGCCCAAGCTTCTCGACCTGGTCGAAGGCCTGGGCGGCCTGGATGAGTTCACCCTTCTCGCTGCCCTTCTCGCCCTTGAGGAAGAGGCCGATGCCGTAGTCGTTCCAACGCTGCCACAGCGGGATCTGGGGAACCGCGTTGGTTCCGGACATCCCATCGCCGCCCTCGACCTCGAAGGTGATACGGTCGGATGCGAGCAGGGAGATCGGCAGGTCGTTGGTCACCTGGAAGGGCGCGCCGCGGGTGTAGCCCTTCCCGTAGACGTAGTTGAAGTAGATGGTGTCGAATTTCCGGTATCGGACCTGGACGTCCACGGTGAGCGGGCCGCGCTGGGTGGGCGGGACGGTGAGCCGGTAGTGGAGCACGTGTGCCGCGCCGGGCGGGACCTGGTTGTTGTAGAGCGGCGTGAAGATGTCCTGGGCGTTGCGCTGGTCGATGCGGTTTCCGTCGCGGTCGAGCATGTAGACATTGAGGAAGTGGGACCAGCGATCCACCTCGCCATGGCGTCCGAGCGCGCCGGAGCGGCCCAGGGTACGGCCGGCGACGTCGGTGACCGCGACGTCCGCCCACAGTTCGTTGGAATCGACGGTTCCCTGGGTCAGCGGATGCCCCAGGCGGAGCGTGCGGACCACGGTCTCGATGAGGTAGGTCCGGCCGGGCTTGAGCTTCGGGACGGCGGGACGCAGCGGCGCGACGAGGCGGCCGTCGATGGTGCCGCCCTCCTTCACGCCGAAGATGTCGACGCGGATGCAGTCCTTGAGGAAGGCCTGGTGCTTGCGGATGGCCTCGGCCTTGTCGGCCTCGGACTCGACGCGTTTGGCGGCGACGGCGGTGTTGGCGGAGGGGAAGAAGTGGCTGTGGACGGAGAGGTGGTCGTTGGTGCCGTAGCGTTTCGCCCCGAAGTCGGAGGACTTCTCGAGAGGCATGTGGCATTCCGCGCAGTTCTTCTTGGCCTGGTCGGGGTAGTAGAAGGCCCGCGCATTCACGCCGGAGACGCCGGAGAGGAGGTAGGAGTCGTAGTGGTTCTGGCCGCGGAGGAACTCCTTGTACTGGTTGACCTCCTTGGGGATGCCGACCTTGTGGCACACCGAGCAGAACTCCGCGGTCTTGTGGAAGGGCTTGAGGAAGGTCTGCTTGTGGAAGTCGGGCTTGCCCTTCACGAGCTGCTTGTTGACGAAGAAGGCGAGGGAGTTGGTCGGGGCGAAGGCGAACGGGTAGTGGACCGGTTCCTCGATGGTGTAGTTGCCGTTGCCGATGTGGCCCTTCTCGGAACCCTCGAGTCGGGTGATCGAATGGCAGGCCACGCAGGTGATCCCGGCCATGGCGGTCGGGTGCTTCTCCATGTCGAAGGCCGGGTCGTCGAAGGCGCCGGAGAAGAACGGGACCGGATCGTGGCAGCCGGCGCACCAGCGGGACATCTGCACCGAGCCGTCGCGCTTCATGGCGAGGTTCCGGGTGCCCTTGATGGTGGCGAGGTAGAACGGGTTGTTGAAGGAGCTGAACTTGTGGGCCGAGTGGAGGTAGGAGTTGTAGACGTCCGGATGGCATTCGAGGCAGTACTCGTTGTTCATCAGGGACTCCGCCTTCACGAAGTTCCCGTTGGCCGTGCGGGCGCTGCTGGGCATGAAGTACTTCTCCCCCGAGGCGGGAGCCTTGGCCGACCACACGCGCGGGTCGTGACGGTGCAGGGCGATCATCCCGGCCACCGCCGCCGCCACGGCGCCACCCCACCCGATCCCGACGCTCCAGCGGATCCGCGGACCGGCCAACCGGTGCAGGATGTAGAGCCAGACGCAGAGCAGGGGGGCCACGACGTGTGCCCAGTAGGCGGCCCCTCGGCTGCGCTCGGACTTCACCTGCAGGTACTCCAGGCCGTCGAAGCGGACCAGCACCACGCCCGAGACCAAAACCACGATGCTGATGGCGAAGAGCGCGTAGCCCACGTACACCGCCTTGCGGTTGGGCCGGTTCCAGGTGTTCCGGATGTGGACGACGTTGAAGGCGAGGAACGGGACGACGAAGAGCAGTCCCAGCACGAGATGCCCCAGGAACTGCAGTTGGTAGAAGTAGTTCTGGTACGAGACGCCCTGGTCGCGTTCCAGCCAGGTCATGAGGGTGACCGTGAGCAGGTAGACCGAGTTGGCCCCCAGCAGCGCAAGCAGGCCCCAGACGAGGTTCAGCACCCAACGGAGACGCGGTCCGACCGCGCGGACATAGCGGCGGCGGGCCGGGTTCTGGGTCGTCGGATTGACGGAGTCGGATGGATCCATGGGAGACACCGGATCCCTGCCATCGGAACCGGCGAAGTCCACAGGAAACTGGGGCAGGATGACTCCCGGCTGGGGTGAGATGCTGTCCCGCGGGATCGAAATGGTGTTGGGGATTGAACCGCTCCCGGGCTCCGGTCCAGCCTCGCGGGATGGCCGAGAACATCCCGGTGCCCGTCGCCTTGACCAAGGGGCAGATCTTCGTCCGCCGGCTTTCGAGCACCGCGTTCCTCTGGACCATCGTGCTGGCGGCGATCTTCTCCGGCAGTCCCTTCGTCCGGCAGTACGTCTTCCTTGGCCTGATGCTCCTTCTGGCGGTCCTGGGGCTCCTCGAGTTCTACGGGCTCGTCGAGCGCCGAAACTTCGTCTGCTTCCGGTTCTGGGGCATCGCCAACGGCGTCCTGCTGATGCTGGCCACGTTCTTCTACCTCACCGTCTACCTTCCCGGATCGCGGTTCTCCGGGCAGCCCGCGAGGGCCAACGACTTCGAGTCCGCAGTGCTGGTGCTCTTCGTCCTTGGCCTGTGCCTGCGGGAATTCGTCTCCAAGAAGAACCAGGGCAACGCGCTCACCGCGATCAGCATGACCCTGCTCGGCCTGATGTACGTGCCGTGGCTGCTCAACTTCATCCAGAAGATCAACTTCTTCCCCGGCGTCGACGGCCGCTTCTACGTGCTCTACTTCATCATCGTCACCAAGTTCAGCGACGTCGGGGCGTACTGCACCGGGTCGCTCTTCGGAAAGCACAAGATGATCCCGCGCATCAGCCCGGGGAAGACATGGGAGGGCTTCGTCGGGGCGGTGGTCGTCTCGACCGGGTGTTCCGTTGGATTGGCGTACCTCCTCCGGGACCGGCTTGCCGGGATGACCGTGACCCATGCCGTGATCCTCGGGGTGATCCTCAGCGTCGCGGCGGTGGTCGGGGACCTCATCGAGTCCCTGTTCAAGCGCGAGGCCGGCGTGAAGGACTCCGGCCGGTTCTTCCCCGGGATCGGCGGCATCCTCGACCTGCTCGACAGCCTGCTCTTCAACGCGCCGCTGATGTACCTCTACCTGCGCCACGTGCTCACGGGCTGATCCTCCAGCGCTTCCTCCGGTCGGGCCCTTCGGCTACGGTCCAGGCATGGAATCCGCCCGACTGCCCGTGCCGACCGCGCTCGCCGGTGAGGTGGTGTACCTCTTCGCCTACGACATCGCCTACGAGCTTTCCAGGGAGCTTCCCGCGACGTTGCTCGGGCGGCCGATCGAGGAACACCGGCTCGAGGTCTCCCGCCGGAACCCGCGGCACCTGACATTCCATCGTCCGCGGATGATCCGGCTGCCGCCCGTGGGTCGGACGGGCCCCGGCGGTCCCTGCCAGATGTCGGTGGAGGTGAAGATCCTCCCGGTCGGGGTGATCAGCATCCGGGTGCGGATCCCCTTCGAGGGACTGGGCCTCCAGGACCTCGTGGCGTACCACGACCTGCACCTGGACGGGGAGCCGTTGGCCGACGAGGTCCGCAGGCTGGCCGAGTCCGTGAGGCAGGCGCTGGTGCCCCACACCCTGAAGCCGGTCGAGGTGATGTCCGAGGAGGAGGCCTACACCGTTTTCTGTCTCCGGCCTCCTGCGGCCACCGGAAGCGGCCAGAAGCTGAGGGCCGAGGTCTGGCTCGACAACCACCGCCGCGAGGTCGCGGCCCTGCTCAACCAGGAACAGGACCACGTCCGACTCTCACGTCAGGAGACCCTCGACTCCACGTCGCGGACCATCAGCTACTTCGAGGACGACCTGGCGGTGATCGACTGGGACGCCGCGTTGGTCGTCGACGATCCGGAGGAATGGGAGGAGACCCTCTACGTGCTGGAGTTGGTCAACCTCCAGCTCGCCGAACTCGAGGCCTACGACCGCCTGCTGGACACGAGCCTCGAGCGGAGCTACCGCGATCTCGGCATCAGCCCGCTGCGTCCGAAGCGGGTGCTGCTCACCGAGCTCCGCGAGCTGCGCATCGACATGACCCGGTTCCGCGACGAGCTGTCGAACATCACCAAGTTCATCGGCGATTGGCACCTCGCCCGGGTCTATGAGGCGGCGGCGGCCCGGTTCCACCTCGCCGAGTGGCGCCGGAGCGTCGAGGACAAGCTGCACACCGTCGGTGAGCTCCACGAGTTGCTGAAGTCCGACCAATCCAACCGTTGGATGATGATCCTCGAGGTGACGATCGTGCTGCTGTTCATCCTCGACCTGGTGATGCTCTTCCTCGCCGGGCAGAAGTGATGCCGATTCCCTGTCCGGCCCGCGCCGCTTGGGGACGACCTCCGACAGCCATCCCGCATGAAATCCTGCCCGTTGCCGCTTCCGTTCCTGCTGCTTGCCGTTCCGCTCGCCGGTTCCGAGGTGGCGTTGCGGATGCCGCGGCCCGTCTCCTTCGAGGTCTCCGATCCTCCGGCGTTGACGTCCGACGGCTGGATCGAGGCCCTTCCCCAGGGGGAGGTTTCACCGTGGTGGTTCGGCGGGGCGGTGGTCCTGCAGACGTCCCCGGGAGAAGCCGCCGAGTCCTGGCTCCGAGGCCGAATCGAGCCGGGTTGGAAGGTGCGTTCCGTGCGGTCCGACCTGGCGGTGGTGGAGACGGGAGATCCGATGCTGGCGCTGCGAACCGCCGAGTTGTGGGGGCGTCTTCCCGAGATCCTCGCGGCCGTTCCGGAGTCCCGGCAGCCGGCCGGCGCGGGTGACGCCTTCGCCGCGGCTCCCGGCGACACCTTCTTCCCGGCGCGGTTCGCCAACGTTTCCGGCCAATGGTACCTCGAGAACCGGGATCCCGCGGACGGCCGGAGCCTCGGCGTCGACATCAATGTCCGGGCTGCCTGGCCCTGGAGCCGCGGCGTTGGGGTCACGGTGGCTGTGGCCGACGTCGGCATCGAACTCGCCCATCCGGAACTGCAACGGGCCTTGGCGGGCGCTCCGCACCGCAACTTCGCCGTGCCTGCGTCTTCGGCCGATCCGGCCCAGGGCGGCGCCACGGGAGCCCATGGCACGTCCATCGCCGGGCTCATCGCGGCGACACCGGACAACGGAGCCGGAATGTCCGGCGCGGCACCCGGGGCGAAGGTGGCTTCGTGGGTGGTGTTCGACGCCCGCGGCCGGCTCGTCTCTGACACCGTGCTGTCCACGATGTATCGCCATGCCGACGGCGTGGTCGGCGTACAAAACCACAGTTGGGGCACGGGCGGCGACGTCCCGGCGGGTCCGGGGATTCTGGAGGCGGCGGCACTCGACTCCTCGCTGGACGACGGCCGTGGCGGACTCGGCGCGGTCCATGTGCGCATCGCCGGCAACCGCCGGACCTTGGGTGGCAACGCCAACGACGACGCCTGGGGCAACGACCCGCGAGCGATCCAGGTCGCCGCGGTCCGGCGTGACGGACGGGTCGCCTCGTACAGCAATCCGGGGGCATCGATCCTGGTATCCGCGCCCAGCGGCGACGACGACACCGGTGGTCTGTTCACCACCGACCTCACCGGATTCGCCGGCGCCAACCTGCTCGGCTTCCTGCCGCCCTTCGAGAACCTCGGGGACTTCCGATTCAATTCGCTTGGCATGACCGGCACCTCGGCGGCGGCTCCGTTGGTGTCGTCGACCGTGGCCCTCATGCTTTCCGCCCGGCCCGGGCTTTCGTCCCGGGACGTCCGGTCGATCCTGGCGTTGACCGCGGTCCAATCGGACCCGGCGGATCCCGGGCTGTTCACCAACGCGGCCGGACTCCGCTTCAGCCACAACAGCGGATTCGGCGTCGTCGATGCCGGTGAGGCGGTGCGTTTGGCCTTGGCCTGGAGAAGCCTCGGACCGGCGACGCGTGTCGAGGTGGCGTCGACCGCGGTCCAAGCCGTCGAGGACGACACGCTCCGGGTTGAAGTCCAGGCGGAGGGATTGCCGACGGGGTTGGAAAGGATCCGCAGTTTGCCGGGAAGCGGGGCGCATCCGGATCAACCGACGGGTTGGGTGCGCCTGGTGGACTTGGGGCGCGCTGAAGCCCCGGCGACGACCAACCTGGCCGGTGCCGGCGCGCTGATCGAACGCGGCGGCACCAACTACGCGACGAAGCTCGGAAATGCCGCGGCAGCCGGGGCCGCCTTCGCCGTCGTCCGCAACCACGCATCAGGCCCCACCAACGACTGTCCCGTCGGCGACGCCTTGTGTCCGATCGGCGGCATCGAGTTCGTGCCGATTCCGGCCGTGTTCGTCGCGGCATCCGACGGCATGGCCCTTGCCGCGTGGATCGCCGCCGATCCGGAGACGCGCGTCCGCCTGGCCACGCGTCCGACGGTGGTCCGTTTCGATGTCGGGGCTTCGCTCCGTTGCGAGACCGTCCGCCTTCGCCTGCGGACCGACCATCCGCTTCGCGGGGACCTGCGCATCACGCTCGTGTCTCCCGGCGGGACCCGCAGCGTCCTTCAGGCGTACAACGCCGACGAGTCACCCGGGCCTGTGGACTGGACCTACACCACGCGGGCGCCCTTCCTGGAGTGCACGACGGGGATCTGGACCCTCGAGGTCACCGACGAGGGACAGGGTGCGGTCGGATCCATCCTTGGCGCGTCGCTGGCGCTCGAGGGCGTGCCGCTCGATGACACCGACCGCGACGGATTGTCCGACGCCTGGGAGCGGGAGCATTTCGGTGGGCTTTCCGAGGGGCCGGGAGGCGATTCCGATGCGGACGGATGGAGTCATCTGCGTGAGTCGCTGGTCGGCACGGATCCGCGGCAGTCCGACAGACTGTCCGTGCCGTCGATCGGCGATTGGAATCCGGGCTTCGTCCGGGTCACGGTACCGGCGACGCCGTTGGCGCCCCGTGCGGTCCTCGCCGGGATGCGGCCGGACCTGCTGGACGAGGCTGCCGAACTCGAGTCTAGGGGTGCTGTGCGGACGCGGATCCTGCCCTTGGGCACCAACGGAACCCGGTTCGTCCGGGCGGTGTCGCCGCCTTGAAACCGAAACGAAGACGATGACCGAACCCAACCCGGAACCGACACCCGAGACGCCCGCCGAGCCGTCCGTTGGCGAGCCGGTGCGCCGTGTCCGAAGGCCCCGCTATTCCGGAAAGAACCCGCGCCGCTTCGACCAGAAGTACAAGGAGCACCAGCCGGAGAAGTATGCCGATGACGTCGCCCGCATCGTCGCTTCGGGCAAGACGTTGGCGGGAACGCATCGTCCGATACTGGTGGGCGAGATCCTGGAGGTCCTCGCATTGAAGCCCGGCGAGGTGGTGGTGGACTGCACCTTGGGATTCGGCGGGCATGCCCGTGAGATGCTGGCGCGGATCACCCCCGGCGGACGGCTCCTCGGCTTCGATGTCGACCCGATCGAGCAGCCGCGGACGGTGGAGCGGATGCGGGCGGCGGGATTCGGGGAGGACGTCTTCGTCCCGGTTCGGAGCAACTTCGCGGGTTTGGCCGCGGGATTGGGCGCGCACGGACTGGTCGGGGCCGACGCGATCCTTGCGGATCTCGGGGTGTCCTCCATGCAGATCGATGATCCGTCCCGCGGATTCACCTTCAAGGCCGACGGTCCGTTGGACCTGCGTCTCAACCCGACGCGCGGGCGTTCGGCAGCCCAGTGGTTGGCGGAAGTGTCCGAGACGGAGTTGGCGGAGGCCCTGGCCGAAAACGCCGACGAACCGGCCGCCCCGCTGCTGGCGAAGGAGATCGCCCGTGCGCGGATCGGCAGCCCGTTCCTGGGCACCAGGCAGTTCTCGGGATTCCTCCACGAGGTGCTGCGGAACCAGCGGCTGACCCGGGACAAGGAAGAGGGGGACGCACGGATCCGGCGCGTCTTCCAGGCGCTGCGGATCGCGGTGAACGACGAGTTCGGGGCCTTGGAGGCGATGCTGCGCCAGCTTCCGTTGTGCCTGAACCCGGGCGGGCGGGTCGCCATTCTGACCTTCCATTCCGGCGAGGATCGCCGTGTGAAGAAGGCCTTCCAGGAAGGGGAACGGGCGGGGCTCTATGACGCGGTCTCGGACGCCGTCATCCGTCCCGGCCCAGAAGAGCTGCGTTCCAACCCGCGCTCCTCGTCGGCGAAACTGCGCTGGGCGATGCGGGCAATGGAACGTCCTCCAGGCTGACCGCGGCGAAGCGGGACCTAAGGCCGGAACGCCAAGGCGAGACCGATTGGCATCCAAAGAGGATCCCCTTCGCGGCTTGGCGCCTTTGCGTGAGGCTCTCTTCTCTGGCTTCGGCTCAGCTCCGGAGTCGGGCCTCCTCGAGGTCGAGTTCGTTCTCCAGGTGCAGGCGGAGTTCCTCGGGGAGTTCGCCAACGCGCCGGAGACGCTGCAGTTCGAGGCGTTGGGCATGCAACGCGGCCTCTTCCAGGCGTCGCCGGGTGAGCAGTCGGTGTCTCTCCGGACTCCAACCCAGTGCCTCGACGAGGCCGTCGCGGAGGTTGCTCCGGCGGCGCTGGTATTCGAGCACGACTTCCTTGGCGGTTTCGGCGTCAAGGGACTCCTCCCGTGCGGTCCGGTCCACCGCCTGCAGTCCCGCCGCGAGCAAGTGGTCGCGGGCCACGCGGGATTCTTCCGCCTCGTCGGCCGCCTCACGCACCCCAAGCCGGCGCACCAGCGCGGGGAAGGTGAGACCTTGGAGGACGAGGGTGGAGAGGATCACGCAGAAGGTGAGGAAGAGGATGAGGTCGCGGTTGAGGAAGGGGATGCCGCCGGGCAGGGAACGGGGCAGGGCCATGGCGGCGGCGAGCGAGACCACACCGCGGATGCCCGCCCAGCTCAGCACGGCGATGGCGCCGGGCGGAGGCGTCGGATCGCGACGCGCGAGGGAGGGGAAGATCCGGCGTTGGAGATGGGTGATGGGATAGACCCAGATCGGACGGAGGAGGATGACCGCGAGGGAGACCGCGGCGCCGTATCCGAGCAGCTCGAGGACGCCGAAATCGGAGCGGAGGTCGGCGAACACGAAACGGATCTGCATTCCGATCATGAGGAAGATCAGGCCGTTGAGCAGGTACTCGACGGTCCGCCAGGTGGCGTTGCCCTTGATGCGGATCGAGAACCGGATGCGGCCGGAGATCTCCCATCCGATCCACAGTCCGGCGGCGACCACCGCCAGCACGCCGGACACGCCCAGGTGTTCCGCCGGGAAGTACGCCGCGAACGGCACGAGCAGCGAGACGAGCACCGCAAGGGAATCATCCTCGATCCGGTGGAAGATCCGGCTGAGCGCCCAGCCGAGTCCCATCCCGATGCCAACACCTCCGGCAGCGACCCAGAGGAACCGGAGCGAGGCCTCCGAGGCTGAGAAATGTCCGGTTGCGAGGGCGGCCAGCGCGAACTTGAGGACCACCAGTCCGCTGGCGTCGTTCACCAGGCTTTCGCCCTCGAGGATCACCACGAGGCGCCGGGGGAGTCGGAGACGGCGTGCGACGGCGGCCACCGCCACGGCATCGGGAGGCGACACGATGCCACCCAGGACGAACCCCTCGGCGAGGGACATCCCGGGGATGAGGAGGCGGCACAGGACGGCGACTCCGGCCGAGGTGAAGAGGACCAGTCCGACCGCCAGGAGGCCGATCGGACGGAGGTTGCGTCGGAACTCGCGCCACGAGGTGAAGTACGCCTGGAGGAAGAGCAGCGGCGGCAGGAAGAGGAAGAAGATGACCTCCGGGTCGAGCGGGAGCGCCGGGAAATGGGGCAGGAGTCCCAGGACGAGGCCTCCGAGCACGAAGAGGATCGGTTCCGCCATGCCCAGGCGTGTGGCGACCGGTGAAAGGATCGCGACGCAGGCGATCAGGATCAGGACGTTCTGGATCTCGTGCATGGCTCCTGCGTGGGTCTAGGTCGCCTGCACCGAACGGAGCGCGACCCCACGTTCGGCGGCGAGCGCCTCGAGCTCGGGGCGGTCAATCAGCAGGGTCATGCCTGCTTCGAAGGCGAGGACGGCGACTCCGTGGGCGGCGCAGGTCTCCACCGTCTTCGGACCGACACAGGGGATGTCGAAACGCATGTCGTGGTTCTCGCGTGCCACCTTCACGGCGACGGCGCCACCACCCTTCCCGGCCAGTCGGCCTCCGCGCTCCAGGCAGGCGTCCGTTCCTTCGAATCCCTCCACGGCCAACGTCGTGCCGCCCTTCACCACGACCGTCTGGCCGATCTCGAGCAGCGAGACGCCCTTGGCGATGCCGAGCCCGAACCCGATGTCGGACTCCGAGTCCTTCGGGACCCGTGCGCCGGCGGCGTATCCGGGGCCAGGCATCCATGGCTGGAGCCAGGGAACCGCGGGTACCAGTTCCACGCCGTCCTTGGCCAGTTCGTCGCCGATCGCACCGAAGATGGTGTGGGCGTTCTTCTCCTTCAGCCGGAGCATCAGGGACATCGCCCTCAGGTCCGGCCGGAGGTCGAACAGGTTCTTCGGAGCGATCTGCCCGAGCATGACGCAGCGGGTGACGCCGCGTTCGGTGAACGCCCGGATCATGCGTGAAAGCTGGCCTACCCGGGTCCAGACCATGGCGTCGACCTCCTTCTCAAGCGCCGGGTCGGTCTCGCCTTCGAACCCGACGGCGAGCACCGCGTCGCCGCGGCGCCGCGCCTCGCGGGCGAAGAGGAATGGCAGCGTCCGGCTGCCGGCGATGAGTCCGATCACGGGACGATCATGGACTTGGACTCGACAACGGGAAAGGACGGTTGCGGGAGGCCGATGGGCGGGGCCGGTCCGGAGCTGCCTTCCGACTCTTCCCGCAACAATGCAGCCCCTCGATATGCACCTCCCTTGTGGCGGTCGCCATGAAAACGGGTTGGTTCCCAAGCGGTTCGGGCTTGCCGCACGGGTCTCCGTGACCGCATTTGGAGCCGTGTCCGAAACCGAGATCCGCCGTCGCCGCATCCCCGTCTTCAAGACGGTGATGGCGACATTGCTCCTGGTGGTCGGCGGAGCGTTGGTGGCCGTGTGGTCGTTCC